>NZ_JAMYLM010000005.1:0-348051 GCF_040317995.1 Mesorhizobium sp. M1334 | reverse complement strand
AAGGCAGGAAATGGCAGTCGCTCCTTCGCTCAACTGCCTCTCCAAAGAATCCTTTCTCAGCCTAAACTCAACCCCAAAATCGCCATATGCGATTCCCCTGCCCACGAGGGGGAGATTGGCAGCTTCGGCGCGCCGCCTAATCCTGCAACGCTGGAGATTGGTGAAAACCGACATCACGTCCATCTCCCCCCTCGTGGGGGAGATGGCCGGCAGGCCAGAGGGGGGCGCTGTCCCTCCGGCGTCCGTAAGCACGAGGAAAGGTCAACTCCCCGGCGGGCTCACCGGCTCCAGGGTCTTTGGCGGTGTCAGCCGGCCATGTCCAGACACGGCATTGCCGGCGTCCGGCGCCAGCCGCATGAACGACAGCGAGGCCGCCGCCGACACCGCCGCCACGATGAAGAAGGCGGTGTGAAAGTCGGCCAGCGTCAACGGGCCGCCATGGATCGTGGTCGACACTTCCAGGATGCCGCCGGCCAGCGCCACACCGAGCGCGATCGCCAACTGCTGGAACACCGCCGTGATCGGCGTCGCCTTGCTGGTGTCGGCGGCCGAAATCTCGGCGTAGGCAAGCGCGTTGATGCCGGTGAAGAACATCGAGCGGATGAAGCCCCCGGCGAGCAGCATGGCGAGTATCAGCCCATAGGGCGTGTCGGGTGTGAACAGGCCGTTGATGGCGATGGACGCGGCAGCGATGATCGAGCCTGAAATCAGCACACGGCGGAAGCCGGCGACCCTGAAGATCAAGGCGGTAACGAATTTCATGCCTATGGCGCCGATTGCCGAGACGAAGGTGATCATGCCGGACTGGAACGGCGTCAACCCGAAACCGATCTGGAACATCAGCGGCAAAAGAAAAGGTACGGCACCAATGCCGATGCGGAACAGTGCGCCGCCGAGCACCGACGAGCGGAACACCCGATTGCGAAACAGCTCGAGCGCCAGCAGCGGATTCTTGGCGCGCCGCGCGTGCAGCAGATAGAGTACCGCCGACGCCAGACCGACGGCTACGGTGACAAAGCCGGCAACGGGCGGCAGAGCCGGCAGGCTGACCACCGACAGGCCGAACACGATGCCCGATGCCGCCAGTCCGCTCAGCACGAAACCGGTGAAATCGAGCGGCGGCGTCTGCGCGGCGTCGGTCTTTGGCAGGAAACGCGTGGCCAGCCAGATCCCGATCAGCCCGATCGGCACGTTGATCAGAAAAATCCAGTGCCAGGAAAAATAGGTCGTGATGAAGCCGCCTACCGGCGGGCCGACCAGCGGGCCGACCAGAGCCGGGACGGTCAGCCACGACATGGCGGCAACGAGTTCGCTTTTCGGCGTCGCGCGTACCAGCACCAGGCGTCCGACCGGCGTCATCATGGCGCCGCCAATGCCTTGCAGGAAGCGTGAGACCACGAAAGCCGGCAGCGAATTGGGAATGGCGCACGCGACCGAACCGACGATGAACACGGCGATCGCGGCACGGAAGACATTCTTGGCGCCGAAGCGGTCGGCCATCCAGCCGCTGATCGGAATGAAGATCGCCAGCGATACCAGATAGGCGGTCAGCGCCAGCTTGAGCGCGATCGGGCTGCTGTGGATGTCGATGGCGATCGCCGGCAACGATGTCGCAATGACGGTCGAATCCATGTTTTCCATGAAGAGAGCGACCGCCAGGATAAGCGGAATGGTGCGGTTCACGATGGATCCGGCCTTGAAATGTGCGTCGCGATTGCTTGCCGGCCTTGGGGGCCAAACCGACAGGTAGGGCGGTTATCATGGCTTGGCCCGGATGTCGCATTAATTTGCTGTCACGTTTGTGCGACCGCAAGTCGTGCGGCACCTGCGGCAAATGCAGCTTTGCCACTACACAACCATCGGCTTTTCAACGGCGACGGGACGTGTTACGAGCCAGCGCCAATCCTGAAAGGGAAGAAGACGAGTCGGCGCTGTCCATCAGGGCGAGCGCCTTTCCTGCATTCCGAGGGCTGGCCATGGCAAAAATCATCGAGACGTCCACCGGCGCATTGGCGCTGACCTTTGACGACGTGCTGCTGCAGCCGGGTCATTCCGAGGTCATGCCCGGAGAGACCGACATCCGCACCCGCATCGCCGGCGACATCGACCTCAACGTGCCGATCCTGTCGGCCGCCATGGACACGGTTACCGAGGCGCGGCTCGCCATCGCCATGGCCCAGGCCGGCGGCATCGGTGTCATCCACCGCAATTTCTCGCCGGCCGAACAGGCCGAGCAGGTACGGCAGGTGAAGAAGTTCGAGTCCGGCATGGTGGTCAACCCGGTCACCATCGGTCCGGAGGCGACGCTAGCCGATGCGCTGGGCCTGATGCGCACCTACAGCATCTCGGGCATTCCGGTGGTCGAGAACGGCGGCACCGGCGGCCACACGGTCGGCCGGCTCGTCGGCATCCTGACCAACCGCGACGTCCGCTTCGCGTCCGATCCGGCGCAAAAGGTCTATGAGCTGATGACCCGCGAGAACCTGATCACGGTCAAGGAGAACGTCGATCAGGACGAGGCCAAGCGGCTGCTCCATCAGCACCGCATCGAGAAGCTGGTTGTGGTCGATCGGGACGGCAATTGCGTCGGGCTGATCACGGTCAAGGACATCGAGAAGTCGCAGCTCAACCCGCACGCCACCAAGGATGCGCAGGGACGCTTGCGCGCCGCCGCCGCCACCAGTGTCGGCGATGACGGTTTCGAGCGGGCCGAGCGCCTCATCGACGCCGGCGTCGACCTTCTGGTGATCGACACCGCGCACGGTCATTCGCAGCGCGTTCTGGATGCCGTGACGCGGGCCAAGAAGCTGTCCAACTCGGTTCGCATCCTGGCCGGCAACGTCGCCACCGCGGAAGGCACCTTGGCGCTGATCGATGCCGGCGCCGACGCGGTCAAGGTCGGCATCGGACCAGGCTCCATCTGCACCACCCGCATCGTCGCCGGCGTCGGCGTGCCGCAGCTCTCGGCAATCATGTCGGCAGTCGAGACGGCGCAGAAATCGGGCGTTTCGGTTATTGCCGATGGCGGCATCAAATATTCGGGCGATCTCGCCAAGGCGCTGGCCGCCGGGGCCAGCGCGGCGATGATTGGCTCGCTGCTGGCCGGCACCGACGAGAGCCCCGGCGAGGTCTATCTGCATCAGGGCCGCTCCTTCAAAGCCTATCGCGGCATGGGTTCGGTCGGCGCGATGGCGCGCGGCTCCGCCGATCGTTACTTCCAGGCCGAGGTGCGCGACACGCTGAAACTGGTCCCGGAAGGCATCGAAGGGCAGGTGCCGTACAAAGGACCTGTGTCTGGCGTGCTGCACCAGCTTGCAGGCGGCCTGAAAGCCGCTATGGGTTATGTCGGTGGCCGCGACCTTGCCGATTTCCGCGAGCGCGCCACTTTTGTGCGGATATCCAATGCCGGACTTCGTGAAAGCCACGCCCATGACGTCACGATTACCCGCGAAAGCCCGAATTATCCTGGCGGAGCCTGACCGTCATGCGTCTTGGCGCAATCTGGCGGCAATGATCCTGCGGCTGTCGCGCCACGCGGCCGCACTCTGTGTCGCCACAGTGGCGGTTTTCATCATCATGACGGCGATGGAGTTCCTCTATTTTCGCCGATTGAGCGGCGGTCAGCCGTCGCTCGACATGCGCTATGCCGGTTTCACTCCGGATGAGGGCATGGCCTGGCTAACGGCTCTCGGCCGGCGCGGCAGCGAGATTATCCTCGTCTGGCATTACCTGACCTTCGACCTGCTGTTTCCGGCGCTGCTGTCGCTGACGATGGTCAGCCTGATCCTGGCCACGGGCCGGCGGCTGAAGAATTTCCATGCACTGCCTGCGCAAACGCAGGCGACATTCGCAGCTGTGCTGGTGCTGCCCTACACGCTTGCCGACTATGCCCAGAACATCGCCGTGGCTCGTCTTTTGTCCGATTTTCTGTCGGCCAATCCGGATTCGCTATCCTTCGCCTCGGCGCTGATCGTCACCAAATTCGCCCTGCTGGGGATACCAGTGACCGTCATTGCGGCTTTTCATCTTGCCGGTCAGAGACAGCGCTGATCGAGACTATACCTCGAACACCGCGATCTTGCGCTTGTCGAACCTGATGGCGAGTTCGCCGCGCACCAGCTTGAGCGCGGCCTCGCCGAAAACGGCACGCCGCCAGCCTTGCAATGCCGGCACGTCGGCTTCCTCGCCCTCGGCAGCGATGCGGTCGATGTCGTCACTGGAGGCGAGTACCTTCGAGGCGACGCCTTCCCTTTCGGCAACGATCCGCAGCAGCACCTTCAGCAACTCCGCCGCGGCGCTCGACCCCTCCGGCGGCTGGAAGCTCTTCGGCAGCTTCGGCATCTCTTCCCTGGGCAGGGCAAGGGCAGCGTTGACTGCGCCAAGCAATGCCGTCGCCGTCGAAGAGCGTTCCCAGCCCTTCGGCGTGGTACGCAGCTTGCTCAGCGCCGCAGCGTCGCGCGGCGCCTGTTGCGCCACTTCGTAGATCGCATCGTCCTTGAGCACCCGGCCGCGTGGCACGTCGCGCTCGCGCGCTTCGCGTTCGCGCCAGGCCGCCACCGCCTGCACGATCGCCAGTTCCTGCGGCTTGCGCAGCCGCATTTTGAGCCGCTTCCAGGCATCCTCGGGATGCGGATCGTAGGTCTCGCGCGAGGTCAGCACGTCCATCTCCTCGTTCAGCCAGTGGGCGCGGTTTTCCCGCACCAGCTCGGCGCTGAGATGCTTGTAGACCTCGATCAGGTGGGTGACGTCGGCGAGCGCGTAGTCGAGCTGCTTTTCTGACAGCGGACGGTGGCGCCAGTCGGTGAAGCGCGAGGACTTGTCGAGCCGCGCGCCGGTGATGCGCTGCACCAGCTGGTCGTAGGAAACGCTGTCGCCGAAGCCGCAGACCATTGCCGCGACCTGGGTGTCGAACACCGGATGCGGCACAAGATCGCCGAGATGCACAATGATTTCGATGTCCTGCCGCGCCGCATGGAAGACTTTGACGATCGCCTCGTTGGCCATCAGCCTGAAGAACGGTTTCAGGTCGATGTCGGGCGACAGCGGATCAATCAGCGCCGTCACCCCGGGCGCTGCCATCTGGATCAGGCACAGGATCGGCCAGAAGGTCGTTTCGCGAATGAATTCGGTATCGACGGTGACGAATTCCGCCTTTTCGAAAGCGGCAATAACGGTCTCGAGTTCTTTCTGAGTGGTGATGACGTGCATCAAATCGCTTTTGGCAAGGGATAGGGTCTCTTTCAATTTCAGCCGCGCGCGCTTTCGTCAAGCGCAAGCACCTCTATCCAGGTTTTGCGGGTTCATCGGGATCGCCATTCCGCTTCGCCAACCGGGCAAAAACCGTCGAAGTGCGCAACAGCGCCGTAAAACGGCTGCGATGGGTGGCCGGCACGGCGGAGCGCGCCTGCATCCGGTAAAGGATGACGGCCACGAAGATCGCATAGACGGTGGCGCTGAACACGAACAGCGCGCTCGGCCCGAAAAATTGCATCACCGTCGAGGCTGCGAACGGCCCGCCGATGGCGCCGAACGAGTAAAACAGCATCAAGGCAGCGTTGATCAGCACGAACTCGCCCTCGTCGGCGCGGTCGTTGGAATGCGCCGCCGACAGCGAATAGAGCGGCATGGCGAAGCAGCCGAAGATGAAGACGAGCAGGAAGTTGAGGAACGGGCTGCCGCCTGCCACGAATGCCAGGGCCAGTGCCGCCACCATCGCACAGCACGTCGTCATCAGCAGCACCGAGCGCCGGTCCCAGCGGTCGGAGAGGTAGCCGAGCGGGTATTGGATGATGGCGCCGCCGAAAATGCCGACGCTGACGAAGGTGACGACGTCGGCGACCGACATGCCGATCTGCTCGGCATAGACCGGCGACAGGGTGCGGAAGGCGCTGTTGGTGACGCCGACGGCGATACAGCCGAAGCAGCCGAGCGGCGAGATCCGCCAGACGCGCGCCAAATCGAGCTTGACCTCTTCCGGCGGCGTCGGATTGGAGCGGTCGCCGAGCGAAACCGGCACCAGCGAAACGGTGATCATGATCGACATGATGGCGAAGATGGCAAAGCCGCCGGCGCCAAAGATCGGGATCAGGAACTGGGCGCCCGTCACCGAGCCGATGTCGACCATCCGGTAGATGGCAAGCACCCGCGCCCGGTCGGTGTTGGTGACGCCGGAATTCAGCCAGGCTTCCATGATGGTGAACAGGCCGGCGAAGCAGAACCCGCCGGCAAAGCGCACGGCGCACCACATCACCGGATCGATGACCAGCACCAGAAGCAGCGTCCCCGCCGAGGCGATCGCCGCCAGTGCCGAAAAGGCGCGCACATGGCCGACCGACTTCATGATGCGCGTCACGGCAAGGCAGCCGAGCAGGAAGCCGGCGAAATAGAACGTGCCCATCAGGCCGATCGAGGAAGCGGGAAAACCTTCCTGCGCACCACGCAGCGCAATCAAGGTGCTCTGCAGGCCGTTGCCGCCGAGCAGGATGCCGGCGGCGATCAGGAGCGGGATCAGCGGGCGGATGGAAGACATGAAGGAAAGCCTGTCGTTGATCCCTTCTTGAACCATCGCCTTCGCCAATACCAGCGACAATTCCCGGCGGCGTTGGGGCCAGCCGGGGGCTGCCGCGTGGCGCCGGACCCTCCGTGTTGGAACCAAGGCGTATCTTTGTAGTTCAGTGCTGGTGGGCGAATAAGCGTCTTGTGAGTTGCCGGTGTGCGGAGGCGGTGTCGGGCATCGACGTCCGTTTTTGTTGCCCGGCCTGAAGCTCCAAAGAGAGGTCCGCCGTCATGAAATTTCATCCCGCATTTGCGGCATTTGCCATGGCCGCAGTTCTGGCGGCCGGGCCGGCGCGGGCTGTCGACCTCGTCATGGTATCCGGCGATACCGGCAACGGCCAGAGAATCCTTCGCGAGATCCTCGATCAATACGAGAAGAAGACCGGCAATAAGGTTAGCGTCGTTCCGCTGCCTCCCTCGGCGACGGACCAGTTTGGCCAATACCGGCTCTGGCTTGCCGCCGGAAGCAGCGACGTCGACGTCTATCAAACGGACATCATCTGGGCCCCCCAGCTTGCAAGGCAGTTCATCGACCTGACCGAAGCGACCAAGGATGTCGTTGGCGCCCATTTCCCATCGATCATCAAATCGCAGACCGTGGACCGCAAGCTGGTCGCCTTGCCGATATTCACCGACGCTCCGGCGCTCTACTACCGCAAGGATCTCCTCGACAAATACGGCGCCAGGGTCCCGGCCAGCTGGGCCGAGCTTGCCGACACCGCCAAGCTTGTCATGGACAAGGAGCGCGACGCCGGCAGCAAGGACATGTGGGGCTTCGTTTTCCAGGGCAACGCCTATGAGGGGCTGACCTGCGATGCACTCGAATGGGTGAAGTCGAACGGCGGCGGCCAGATTATCGAGCCGGATGGCACGATCTCCATCAACAATCCGCAAGCAGTTGCGGCGCTGGAAATGGCGAGGAGCTGGGTGGGAACCATCTCGCCGCCCGGCGTTCTGGCCTATCAGGAAGAAGAGTCGCGCGGAGTCTGGCAGACAGGCAACGCCGTCTTCATGCGCAACTGGCCCTATGCCTACGCGCTTGGCAACAGCGAAAGCTCCCCCATCAAAGGCAAGTTCGAGGTGACAACGCTGCCGCCGGGGTCGGGCGAGGGCGCCCGCCCGGCAGCAACGCTTGGCGGCTGGAATCTCGCGGTTTCCAAATATTCGAAGAACCCGGATGCAGCGATCGGGCTGGTCAAATGGATCGCCTCGCCTCAGATGCAGAAGTACCGCGCCTTGAAGGGGGCATATCTGCCGACCATCCAGGCACTCTATGACGATGCCGACATCGCCAGCGCCCAGCCGGTGATTCCGCGCTGGAAGGAAGTCGTCCTCAACGCGGTGCCGCGTCCCTCGGCCCAAGCCAAGAGCAGGTACAATGAGGCATCGAGCGAGTTCTGGACCGCCGTCCACAACACCATTTCCGGCGAGGGCACGGCCGCCGACAACCTTGCCGATCTGGAGTTCTCCTTGACCAGGCTCAAAGGCACCGCCTGGTGACCCCGCCGCGCTCAGGCTCGCTGCTGGCGCGTCAGCGTGCGCGCTCGGCATGGCTGCTGCTTGCCCCGATGCTCATCGTGCTCGCCGCCGTTGCCGGCTGGCCGTTGATGCGCACGATCTATTTCGGCTTCACCGATGCCTCGCTCGCCGACCTCGAAGCCCGCCGCTGGGTTGGCTTCGCCAACTATTTCTCCGTCGTGCAAATGCCGAGCGGCCGCGTCATCTACGACGGGCTGCTCGCCGATCCGGTCTGGTGGCGCGCTGTCTGGAACACCGTGCGCTTCGCGGTGATTTCGGTGACCTGCGAGACGGTGCTCGGCATGATCGTCGCGCTGGTGCTCAACGCCAGGTTTCGCGGCCGCGGCATCGTGCGCGCCGCGATTCTAATCCCTTGGGCCATCCCGACGATCGTCTCGGCGAAAATGTGGCAGTGGATGCTCAACGACCAGTTCGGCATCATCAACGACGTCCTGCTCAAGCTCGGCCTGATCAGCACAAAAATCGCCTGGACCGCAAGCGCCGACACGGCGATGGTCGCCGTCCTCGTTGTCGATATCTGGAAAGCGACCCCGTTCATGGCGCTTCTCATTCTCGCCGGCCTCCAGATGCTTCCACAAGAAATCTACGAGGTCGCCAAGCTCGACGGCGTCGGCGCGTGGAGAGTTTTCTGGAAGATCACCTTGCCGCTCATCCGACCGGCGTTGATGGTGGCCATGATCTTTCGCGGTCTCGATGCCCTGCGCATCTTCGATCTGATCTACGTGCTTACGCCAAACAACATACACACCAAGTCGATGTCGGTGTTTGCCCGCGAGAGCCTGTTTGAGTTCGACAAATTCGCTTCCGGTTCCGCCGCCTCGACGTTGCTCTTCCTTATCCTCGCCCTACTGACCATGCTCGTCCTTTGGCTCGGCCGGATAAGACTGGACAAGGACTATTGATCATGGGGGAGCACTGACCATGTGGATCGTCAAGCGCACGGCTTTCTACCTCCTCGTCGCCGTTATCATCGTCGTCGCGGTGTTCCCGTTTTACTACGCCATCATCACCAGCCTGAAATCGGGGACGGCGCTCTTCCAGGTCGACTATTGGCCGACGACGATTACCTTCAGCAACTACCGGACCGTATTCACCGAGGGGACCTTCTTGCGCAATCTCGTGAACTCGCTGTTCATCTCGAGCGCGGTTGTCTTCATTTCGCTGTTCCTCGGCGTCACCGCCGCCTATGCACTGGCGCGCATCCGCTTCAGAGGCCGTTCGGCACTGCTCCTCATCATCCTGTCCGTCTCGATGTTTCCGCAATTGGCGGTGCTTGCCGGGCTTTTCGAGCTAATCCGCATCTTCGGCCTCTACAATTCGCCGTTCGCGCTGATCTTGTCCTACATGATCTTCACCTTGCCGTTCACCGTCTGGGTGCTCACCGCCTTCGTTCGCGACCTGCCGATCGAACTGGAGGAAGCGGCGATCCTCGATGGCGCCACGCCCTGGATCATCATCAGCCGCGTCTTCCTGCCGCTGATGTGGCCGGCGCTGGCGACCACCGGGCTTCTCGCCTTCATCGGTGCTTGGAACGAGTTCCTGTTCGCCCTGACGTTTACCTCCAGCAACGAGCAGCGAACCGTGCCGGTGGCGATAGCGCTGCTCTCCGGCAGCTCGCAGTTCGAGATCCCGTGGGGCAACATCATGGCCGCATCGGTGATCGTCACCGTGCCGCTTGTCGTCCTCGTTCTCATCTTCCAGCGCAAGATCGTCTCCGGCCTCACGGCGGGCGGGGTGAAGGGATGAGTGCATAGTTGAACTGCCGGCACAGAGCAGCGAACTCAGATTGACGCCTCTGGCATAAATTGATGCCGGTGGGATAGGCGCGGGAAGAACGCGAACTCGACCCAGCCGCCGCTTGCCTTGACAAATGCACCCTCTCATGTGCTTTTCGCGCAAATTTTCAGGCTGGGCCATCATGCCTTGGCCGCAACCCAACATCCGGACCTTAAGAATGACAATGCATCGTTACCGCAGCCATACCTGTGCCCAATTGAGGAAGGCCGACGTCGGCTCGACCGTTCGCCTGTCGGGTTGGGTACATCGCGTGCGCGACCATGGCGGCCTGCTGTTCATCGATTTGCGCGACCATTACGGTCTGACCCAGATCGTCGCCGATCCGGATTCGCCTGCCTTCAAGATCGCCGAGACCTTGCGTGGCGAATGGGTCGTCCGCGTCGACGGCGAGGTCAAGGCGCGCCTCGCCGACACCGTGAACCCCAATTTGCCGACCGGCGAGATCGAGATTTTCGCGCGCGAGATCGAAGTGCTGTCGGCGGCCAGGGAATTGCCGCTGCCGGTGTTCGGCGAGCCGGACTATCCGGAGGACATCCGCCTCAAATACCGCTTCCTCGACCTGCGCCGCGACACGCTGCACAAGAACATCGTGGCGCGGACGAAAATCATCGCCGAGATGCGCAAGCTGATGGGCGAGGTCGGCTTCACCGAATTCTCGACGCCAATCCTGACCGCCTCATCGCCGGAAGGCGCGCGCGACTTCCTTGTGCCGTCGCGTATCCACCCCGGCACTTTCTATGCGCTGCCGCAGGCACCGCAGCAGTACAAACAGCTGATCATGGTGTCCGGCTTCGACCGCTACTTCCAGATTGCGCCGTGCTTCCGTGACGAGGACCCGCGCGCCGACCGTCTGCCGGGTGAATTCTACCAGCTCGACGTGGAGATGAGCTTCGTCGAGCAGGAGGATGTGTTTACCACCATGGAGCCGGTGATGCGGGGGGTGTTCGAGACCTTTGCCGCCGGCAAGCCGGTGACGGAGAAGTTTCCGCGCATCGCCTATGATGTCGCCATGCGCAAATACGGCACCGACAAGCCGGACCTGCGCAACCCGATCGAGATGCAGGCCGTCTCGGATCATTTTCGCGAATCCGGCTTCAAGGTATTCGCCAACATCCTTGCCAACGATCCGAAGGCCGAGGTCTGGGCCATTCCGGCCAAGACCGGCGGGTCTCGCGCCTTTTGCGACCGCATGAACTCATGGGCGCAGGGCGAGGGCCAGCCCGGCCTCGGCTACATCTTCTGGCGCAAGGAGGGCGAGAAGCTCGAAGGGGCCGGGCCGCTGGCCAAGAACATCGGCGAGGAGCGCACCGAGGCGATCCGCCTGCAACTCGGCCTTGCCGATGGCGATGCCGCCTTCTTCGTCGCCGGCGATCCGAAGAAGTTCGTCTCCTTCGCGGGTGCGGCGCGCAGCCGCGCCGGCGAGGAGCTCAATCTTGTCGACCGTGATCGCTTCGAACTGTGCTGGATCGTCGACTTCCCGTTCTTCGAATGGAACGAGGAGGAGAAGAAGATCGACTTCGCGCACAATCCGTTCTCGATGCCGCAAGGTGGCATCGATGCGCTTAACGGCGAGGATCTGCTCGGAATCAAGGCGTTCCAGTACGACATGGTCTGCAATGGTTTCGAGATCGCCTCAGGCGGCATCCGCAACCATCTGCCCGAAACCATGGTCAAGGCGTTCGAGACGGTCGGGCTGGACCGCGAGACGGTCGAGGAGCGCTTCGGTGGCCTCTACCGCGCCTTCCAGTATGGCGCGCCGCCGCATGGCGGCATGGCGGCCGGCATCGACCGCGTCGTCATGCTTCTCGTCGGCGCCAGGAACCTGCGTGAAGTGACCATGTTCCCGATGAACCAGCAGGCCTACGACCTGTTGATGAACGCGCCGTCGGAGGCCAGCCCGCAGCAGCTTCGCGAATTGTCGCTGCGCGTCGTGGCGACGAAGAAAGAGGTTTAGGAAACGCTCCGAACCGATGCTGTTGATTCATAAAAAAGCCCGGCATCGCTGCCGGGCTTTTTGCTTTGGATCTCGGTCAGTCTTCGTTTGCCGTAACCGTCACGCCGAGCGTTTTCGGCAGGTCGAGCGGGTTGGACATGGCGCCCGCCATGATCAGCGCGAACGGCACCGCCGCCGGCGGCTCGGCCGAGACCTCGATGCTTTGCGGATCGTCGAGGAATTTGTTGACCGCGGCCGAAACCTGCGCCGTCAGTTCCGGATTGTTGAGCTGCGCCATGCCGAAGGGCACGATCGCCTTGGCCTGGTTGGCAATGTCCTTGCCGGACATGCCTTGCTGCTTGCCGGCATAATCGAGCACCTTTTTGGTCAGCGAATCATCATCGAAGCGGATCGAGGCGCTGTTGAACGAAAGCTGCTGCAGCAGCCCGAGCATGGCCATGCCTTGCGCCGAATTGTCGGCGCCTTCGGGCTGCGCCGCCATCTTCTTCTGCATCTCCTGCAGTGATTTGATGACGTCCAGCGTGTAGCCGCCGAGATCGAAGGTCATGCCGAGCGTGCCGGCATTGTCGACCGATATTTCGTATTTCGACAAGTCCATCCTGCCGTCGGTAGGCTGCCAGGTGCCTTCCATCTCAAGATTGCCCGATATGTTCTGGTAGCCGAGCGCGTTGATGACTTCCTTGGACTTCGGATCTTCGACCAGTGTCAGGTCGGCAGTGAATTTTTCCGTGGTGCCGGAAAACGCCAAGGCCTTGCCGTCGGCCGGCGGCGTGATTGCGATGGCAAGCCCGTCCATCGAGAAAGCGGTCTTGTCGGCCACCTTGACGGTCATGTTGTCGAGCTCGGCCGATTTGTAAATCATCAGCGAGCCCAGCGGGCCGCTTGCGCCTTCGGCCGGAACCGTCATGTCGTGGATGACGAAGGGGCTGAGATTGAGCGTGACGCCATCCTCGCTATGTTCGAACGGCGACGTCGACACGGTCGCGATTTGATAGCCACCATTGGCTTCGGTCACCCCTTCGAGCTTGACGTCGCCGATCTTGAGCGCCTCCTTTTCGGCCGCCGGTTTGACCGCCACGCCTTGCAGAACCATGCTGGAGGTGTCGCCGGTTACTCCGGTCCAGGAGAGGTCGACACCCTGGGCGGCGAGGGCAGCCTTCAGCCGGTCGGCGACCGCGGTATCCTGCGCGAATGCCGCATTCAGCGGCAGCGTCAGCAAAAAGGTCGAAAAAGCCAGTCTTTTAATAAGTGTCGAGTGCCTGATCGTCATCGAGAGCTCCCCTGAGAGTGTCCTGAAATTCTTTTCAAATCGTCGCGTCGTCACCATTCGGCGACGAACTGGACCGGAAAAAGGCGGGCCTCGGCACAATGATCGAAAATCGCGGCTAAAGGCAAACCCGATCCATCAGGCTTGCGATAGAAGCAGGATGTAACGGGTTGATGTTGGCCGGCGTCGCGACGCTCCCAATTCCCGTTGCATAATGGATGTCGCGCAAAGTGTGCAGCGGTATTGCGATGACGACATGCATCAAAACAAGGACCTAAAGCGTCGCATGAGGCCGGTCGAACGCGACGTGGTTTAGGAGGAGGCATACCGGTGCCTCTTGCCGCGAATCACCCGCTCGGCTAGTGCCACCCCATGGGAAAAAGGCTTTTGCCGCCCGAGAGTGGCGGCGGCGACAATATCGAGCCGGTCGATCTGAAGAAGGCGCTGGAAGAGCGCTATCTCGCCTACGCGCTGTCGACCATCATGCACCGGGCGCTGCCGGACGTGCGCGACGGATTGAAGCCGGTGCATCGTCGCATCATGCATGCCATGCGCTTGTTGCGGCTCAACCCCGACCAGGGTTTTGCCAAATGCGCCCGCATCGTCGGCGAGGTGATGGGCAAATTCCATCCGCATGGCGACCAGTCGATCTACGACGCGTTGGTGCGGTTGGCGCAGGATTTTTCGATGCGCTACCCGCTGGTCGACGGGCAGGGTAATTTTGGCAATATCGACGGCGATAACGCCGCCGCCATGCGCTACACCGAAGCGCGCATGACCGAAGTGTCGACGCTGCTTTTGGAAGGCATCACCGAGGACGCGGTCGATTTCCGCCCGACCTACAACGAGGAAGACGAGGAGCCGGCGGTGCTGCCCGGCGCCTTCCCGAACCTGCTCGCCAACGGCTCGTCCGGCATTGCCGTTGGCATGGCGACCTCGATCCCGCCACACAATGCGGCCGAGCTTTGCGACGCCGCGCTTCACCTGATCGATCATCCGGATGCGCCCGTCACCAAGCTGATGGACTTCGTCCAGGGGCCGGATTTCCCGACCGGCGGCATCATCGTCGACAGCCGAGCCTCGATCCTCGAAGCCTACGAAACGGGTCGCGGCGGCTTTCGCGTCAGGGCGAAATGGAGCCAGGAGGATCAGGGCAGGGGCACCTGGAACATTGTCGTCACCGAAATCCCCTATGGCGTCCAGAAGGCTAGGCTGATCGAGAAGATCGCCGAGCTCTTGATGGCACGCAAGCTGCCGCCGCTCGAGGATATCCGCGACGAGAGCGCCGAGGACATCCGCGTCGTGCTGGTACCGAAGAGCCGCTCGGTCGATCCCGGCATCATGATGGAATCGCTGTTCAAGCTGACCGAGTTCGAAAGCCGCTTTCCGCTCAATATGAACGTGTTGTCGCGCGGCAAGGTGCCGAACGTGCTGTCGCTGAAAGGTGTGCTCAAGGAATGGCTGGAGCACCGCCGCGACGTCTTGATCCGCCGCTCCAAGCACCGCCTCGGCGAGATCGAGCGGCGGCTGGAGATCCTCGCCGGCTATTTGATTGCCTACCTCAACATCGACGAGGTGATCAGGATCATCCGCGAGGAGGACGAGCCCAAGCAGGTGATGATGGCTCGCTGGTCACTCACCGACACCCAGGCTGAAGCCATCCTCAACATGCGGCTGAGGGCGCTGCGCAAGCTCGAGGAATTCGAAATCCGCGAGGAATTCAATGGCCTGACCGGCGAGAAGAAGCAGATCGAGGCACTGCTTGCGTCCGACGCCAAGCAGTGGGCGACGATCAAGTGGGAAGTCGCCAATGTTCGCCAGAAATACGGGCCCGAGACCGACATCGGCAAGCGCCGCACCGAGTTCGCCGACGCACCCGAGCATGACCTGACCGATATCGCCCACGCCATGATCGAGCGCGAGCCGGTCACTGTGGTCGTTTCGGAAAAGGGCTGGCTGAGGGCCATGAAAGGTCATCTGACCGACCATTCGGCCCTGACCTTCAAGGAAGGCGACAGCCTCAAGCTCGCCTTCCACGCCCAGACCACCGACAAGGTGCTGGTCTTCACCACCGGCGGCAAGTTCTACACGATCGGCGCCGACCGGCTGCCCGGCGGGCGCGGCCATGGTGAGCCGATCCGCATCATCGTCGACATGGACAACGACCAGGATATCGTCACCGCCTTCGTCCATGATCCCAAGCGCAAGCTGCTGCTGGTGTCGCATGACGGCAACGGTTTCATCGTGCCGGAAGAAGAAGTCGTCGCCAACACCCGCAAGGGCAAGCAGGTGATGAACGTCAAGGCGCCAGACGAAGCCCAGCGCTGCGTGAGCGTCGCGGGCGACCATCTCGCCATTGTCGGCGAGAACCGCAAGATGCTGGTGTTCCCGCTGGCCGAGATCCCGGAGATGGGGCGCGGCAAGGGCGTGCGCCTGCAGAAATACAAGGATGGCGGCGTCCTCGACCTCAAGACCTTCACGCTCGCAAGCGGCCTGTCCTGGCAGGATTCGGCAGACCGCACCTTCATCAAATCGCGTGACGAGCTTGCCGAATGGGTCGGCGCCCGCGCCTCGGCCGGCCGCATGGTGCCGAAGGGGTTCCCGCGCACGGGGAAATTTGGGTAGGCGCGCTTCTTCCTTCTCCCCTTGTGGGAGAAGATGGCCTCGCGAAGCGAGGTCGGATGAGGGGTGTTCCAGAAAACACCGACGCCTCACTTCGCTGGAACACCCCTCAACCGTCTCGGCGCTGCGCGCCAATCCACCTTCTCCCACAGGGGGAGAAGGAAGAGGCGCCACCCAAACATTTGGAATGTCGTCACGATTGCTGCACTATATCAGTGCATAAGCGACGCTATGGGCCAGGGAGAATTGGGCGCTTGAAGGAAGTCAGGATCCAGAAGCCGGAGCGGCAGCAGCGCCTGTTTGGCCTGTCGACGCCGCTCAGGGCCGCTGTCATTCCGCCGCTGTCGGCGGCGCGCTGGCTCCTGGTGCTGATCGTTGCCGCTGGCGTTTACTTCTTCCACGGCTTCCTGTTTCCGGTCCTTGCCGCCCTGGTGATCGCCTTCGCCAGCTGGCCGCTCTATCGACGGCTGCTCGCCGGCGTCGGCGGCAACCGCACCATCGCGGCGACGCTTGCGATCTTGTTCATCCTGACCTTCCTGGTGGTGCCGATCGCGCTTGCCGGCACCTACGCCATCAATGAGGTGCGCGAATGGGTCAACTGGTCGATCGAGACCAACCGCTACGGTGCGCCGACGCCGCACTGGATCGCCACCATGCCCGTGGTGGGCGAATGGCTCAATGAACAATGGACGGTCAACGTTGGCCACCCTGGCGGTATCGGCGAACTGATCCAGCTGATCAGCGGCGCCAATATCGGCAGCATCTACCGCGGCGTGCTTGCCGCGGGCGGCAGCGCCTTCGGCCTTTTGCTGACGCTGCTGTTCATGATGATCGCGCTGTTCTTCGCCTATCGCGACGGCGAGCATTTCGCCGGACAGGTCGATCGCCTCGGCGAACGCATCCTGCCGGCCAGATGGGAACGGATCTCACGCGTGGTGCCGGCGACGATCTCCTCGACGGTGACCGGCATGACTGTTATCGCCATCGGCGAAGGGCTGGTGCTGGGCATCGCTTACTGGTTGGCCGGCGTGCCGTCGCCGGTGACGCTCGGCGCGCTGACCGGCATCATGGCGCTGATCCCCGGCGGCGCGCCCCTGTCCTTCACGCTGGTCTCGATCTATCTCGCTGCCAGCGGCTCGCCGATGGCGGGGCTGGCGCTGTTCATCTGGGGCGCGGTCGAACTCTTCATCGTCGACAAGACATTGCGCCCGAAGCTGGTCGGCGGGCCGATAAAGCTGCCGTTCCTGCCAACCTTTTTCGGCCTGATCGGCGGCGTCAAGACGATGGGTTTTCTCGGCCTGTTCATAGGCCCGGTGCTGATGGCCCTGCTGGTCGCAATCTGGCGCGAATGGCTGCGCGAAGTGGAACTGACCGATGAACTCGCTGCCGCCGAACCGGCGGAGCACGATGACGCGCCGCCGCAGATCGAAATTGTCGCCGAGCGCGCCGCCGCGAAAAAGAATCAGGCCGGGTGACTGACGGCGAACGTGGCGCGGCGTTTGCGCCCCTCGTGCAACTGCCAGAGCGAATGGCCGATCAAAGTCATGATTAGGATCGCGCCGCCGATCAGGCTGTTGCGCGACGGCGCTTCGGCGAAGATCATCCACACCCAGACCGGTGCCAGCACGGTTTCAAGCAGGTAGAACATCGCCACCTCCGGCCCGGAGATGTATTTCGGGCCGTTGGCGAGGCAGAAGAACGAGATCGGCATGATGACGGCACCGTTGAAAACGATCCACCATGGCGCGTTGACGTGAAAACCCACCTTGGAAACCATCAGGGCGGCGACGGCCAGCGGCAGGACCACTCCGATCAGCGCCGTGAAACCCATATCCTTGCCGCTTGCGCGCGAGATAGTAATGGCCGCTGCGATCATGAAAGCCGAGCATAGCGCCATCAGGTCGCCGAAGAGATGTCCGGTTCCAACGGAATCGCCGACAATGATCGTCACGCCGACGATCATCAGTGCCAGCGCTGCAAGCGTCAGGGGCCGTGGCCTCTCCTTCAAGAACAGCCATGACAAAAGGGCCGCGAACATGGTTGTGAAGGCCAGGATGAAAACGAGGTTGGCGGTCGAGGTGTTGTAGACGCCGGTGATGAAGGCGATCGAGCCGAGCCCGTAGAGGGCGGCAACGATGAGCCCTGACCAGCCCGGGATAAGCTGCGGCGCCTTTGCGCTCAGCGAGCGCCAGACGGCCCAGATGATGAGCGTGGCGACCAAGGTCGTACCGGTGCGCAACAGCAGGATCGTCCATGCCTCGCCATCGGCGAGCCGGATCAGCGGAATGTCGACCGTCAGCGTCAGCCCGCCGATGGCGGTGATCAGAAGGCCTCTCTGGTGGTCGTTGTGGGAAGACATGCGGCAATTCTCGCGTAGGCTTGGAGGCGCAAAATTGACCCGGCCGGTTTTCCAGCCGATCGGCCGGAAGCCCAGCGGCATCCTCCTCGAAACAATTAAGAGTGAATACCGAAAGCGAAGATCAGCGCGAAACCGCTTCGTGATTGTAGCGTTCCCAACCTTTCGGGCCGAGATGCTCCTGCGGCTGGAAGCGCATCTTATAATTCATCTTGCGCGAGCCGTTGACCCAGTAACCCAGGTAGACATGGGGCAGGCCCATCGCCCTGGCGCGGGCGATGTGGTCGAGGATCATGAAGGTGCCGAGCGAGCGGTCCTCGAAGTCCGGGTTGAAGTAGGAATAGACCATCGACAGGCCATCGGCCATCTTGTCGGTGAGCGCTACGGCGATCAGCTCGCCCTGGCCCTTGCCGGTGATGAAGCTGTCGGGTCCGCGGCGACGGTATTCGATGACCTTGGTGTCGACATGGGTATCCTCGACCATCATGGCGTAGTCGAGCACGGTCATGTCGGACATGCCGCCACGGCGGTGGCGGGCGTCGAGATAGCTGCGGAACAGCGAATATTGCTCGGTGGAGGGCTCGGCGTCGTGCATGGCGCCGACCAGATCCGAATTATGCTGTATGACGCGTTTCATGTTTCGGCTGGCGGTGAATTCCTGCGCCAGGATGCGCACCGACACACAGGCGCGGCAGGTCTCGCAAGCCGGCCTGTAAGCGATGTTCTGCGACCGCCTGAATCCACCCTGCGTCAACAGATCGTTCATCTCCGGGGCCTTGTCGCCGACCAGGTGTGTGAACACCTTGCGCTCGAACTGGCCCTCGAGATAGGGACATGGCGAGGGCGCGGTCAGAAAGAACTGCGGCGACTGGGTCGGGTGCTGCGTCATCGAGCCTTGGAAACACTCCTGCGAATCGCTCTACCTTTGGCGCGGACGCCGAAAAATTCAACAGGATTGTGAAAGCCTGGTTGATTGGACGTCTTCACATTTGTGCGCAAAGGCTGCGCCCGCGCTCAGCGGCCGCTGCGGCTGACGACGGTGCCGAGCAGCAGGTCGTGCAGCGTGCGCTTGCGATCGGAAAACAGGCTCACCAGCAGGACTAGCGGCGAAAGGATGACATTGCCGGCCCAAAACAGCACCGAATGCACGACGGCGGTCAGCCCGTCGATGGGGCCGCCGTCGAGTCGGTCGAGCCGGATGCCCATTATCTTCATGCCGGTGGTGGCCTGGTCTTTACTGCCGAGCGTGTTCCAGATGTAGAGGATGGCGACGGCCGGCACGAGAATGGAAAACAGCATCCAGCCAAGGCCGAGCGTCAACAGCCCGAACAGGAACACCAGGATCGCGAATGGAATGGTGAGCAGCGCCACGATGAAATAATCGATGACGAAGGCGAGAATGCGCCGCGTGCGCACGCCCTCATAGGCGCTGATATCTTCGAGCCTGTTGGTGATGATTTCGCCGTCGAGAACGCGAGCGTTCATGTCATTTCCTCGTAATCGAACCCGGGTTAATGCACGGGGCCGCTTGTTGATGAAATGGTGAAGGTTCGCGGCGGAATCAAGATCGAGCCGTCCACCATGTAGATGGTGACGGAGCACTTGGCGCCGTCTGTGACTTGTTGAATTTGTGGCGCGGATAGCGTTAGCTTGCTGCGGCGCAACAAAAAGCGCCAAGCCGAGGGGACGGGGCGACATGGACTATGACATGCTGGTCATCGGCAGCGGCCCATCCGGGCGCCGCGCCGCGGTGCAGTCGGCCAAGCTCGGCAAGTCGGTGCTGGTGGTCGACAGAGGCCGGCGCCTCGGCGGCGTGTCGGTGCATACCGGCACCATCCCGTCGAAGACGTTGCGCGAGACGGTGCTCAACCTCTCAGGCTGGCGCGAGCGCGGCTTTTACGGTCGCGGCTACCGGGTCAAGCAGGACATTTCGGTCGGCGATCTGGTCGAGCGCCTGCATAAGACGCTCGACCATGAGGTCGAGGTACTGCAGCACCAGTTCATGCGCAACACGGTCAAGAGCGCACGTGCCGCGGCAAAATTCCTCGGCCCCAACAAAGTCAGCCTGACCACCGACACCGGCGACTACAGCGAGGTTGGCTTCGCCCATGCGCTGATCGCGGTCGGCACCCGGCCGCACCGGCCGCGCGACGTGCCGTTCGACAAGACACGGATCTTCGACAGCGACGAGATGCTGGAGCTCGACCGCCTGCCACGCACGCTGACGGTGATCGGCGCCGGCGTCATCGGCGTCGAATATGCAACGATCTTTTCGGCGCTCGACGTGCCGGTGACGCTGGTCGAGCCGCGCAATACCATGTTGGATTTCGTCGACCGCGAGATCGTCGACGACTTCATCCATCAGATGCGCGACCGCGGCATGACCATCCGATTGGGCAGTGCCGTCAAGGAGATCGCCTCGAAACCCGACTATGCTGAGGTGAAGCTGACCGACGGCCGCACCATACGTTCCGAGATGGTGCTTTATGCTGCAGGGCGTACCGGCAATGTCGGCAGCCTGGGCTTGGAAGCGGTCGGCATTGAGGCCGATCCCAGGGGCCGCATCAAGGTCGATCCGCAGACGTTCCAGACAAGCGCGCCCAACATCTATGCCGCCGGCGACGTCATTGGTTTTCCGAGCCTGGCCTCGACTTCGATGGAGCAGGGCAGGGTGGCCGCCTGCCATGCCTTCGGCGTGCCCTTGCCGCCGCCGCCCGAAACCTTTCCCTACGGCATCTACGCCGTGCCGGAAATCTCCACCGTCGGCCAATCCGAGGAGCAGGTGCGCGAGAGTGGTGCCGCCTACGAGGTCGGCGTGGCGCGGTTTCGCGAGACATCGCGCGGCCACATCATGGGCGTCAACACCGGCTTTCTGAAGCTTCTGTTCTCGATCGAAACACGCCGTCTGCTCGGCGCCCATATTGTCGGCGAGGGCGCGACCGAGCTCATCCACATTGGCCAGGCGGTGATCAATCTCGGCGGCACCGTCGACTTCTTCGTCAACAACACCTTCAATTATCCGACGCTGGCCGAAGCCTACAAGATCGCCGGGCTAGACGCCTGGAACCGCATGGGGCGAGGGTAGCTTCTCGGCTCATCGATCTGACGTTGCAACGGCGGCTGCAGGATCCGCCAGCCATTGCCTGACTATCGCGGCGTCCGGATTGCCGATTTCATGGCCGGAGGCGACGGTGTGGGCCTCGACTTTGGCGCCATGCCGGCTGAGCAGTCCGACCAGCGCGAGTGCGAAGGGCCGGTAAGTCAGGTCGTCGGCGCCGGATAAGATTACCACCCGTGCGTTGCTGAGATCCGCCGGCGGCACCTCGTCCAGAACCGGCATCGGGCGCAGCAAAGCCGCTTGGACGATGAGCCGCGGATGAAGCAGCATCACGCTTGAAACCAGGTTGGCGCCGTTGGAGTAGCCGATAAAGGAGGCTCGGACGAGATCGAGGTCGTGGCGTTTCGCGGCCTTGGGGATGAAGTCAGCGAAAGCGTCCGCCTCTTTGCGGATGCTGTCCTGCTCGAATCGTATCGGCGAAATCCGCCTGAACCACCGGAAACCGTCTTCCTGGGCGATGCGGCCACGCACCGCCACCAAGGTAGCGTGCGGCGAGACTTGGCGCCCCAGCGGCACCAGAGTCGTCTCGTCGACACCCGATCCATGCAGCAGAAAGAGGCACTCTCCGGTTGGTGCTGCGGGCCTGTAAACGCGGTAAAAAAATGGCAGGTCGCGCCGCAAAAAGTCATCTTCCGGAGGTTTTTCGGACATAGTTGCATCCTTTTGTTTTCACGATGTTTTCATTCATTTGCCGGCTTCAAAACGGAATATTTTCAAGCTCCGCGAAAGTTGATTGAACCGGGCGCATTTCAGTCCGTTTCTTTGCCGATATAATCCCCGCGGGAGGGATTCGAAGCAGTGTGCGCCGGGTGGTCGCCCAGGTGGTTGCATACCGCGCATGAACAACCAGCTTTAAGGCCTTTTATCGATGACCATGCCAGTTTCGCCGGAACGCGATACGCGTATTGACGTGTTCCGGGCACTCGCCCTCCTGACCATATTCATCGACCACGTGCCGGGCACAGTTTTCGAAACCCTGACCTACAAGAATTTCGGGTTTTCGGATGCGGCCGAGGCCTTCGTGCTGATCTCCGGCATGTCCGTCGCTCTTGCCTACGGCACCAAATTCCAGCCGGGAAACCGGCTGGTCGCAACGCTGAAGATGTGGCGCCGCGCCGGCGTGCTCTATGTCACCCACATCGTCACGACGATGGTGGTCATGGCCATCTTCTGCGCAGCGGCGGTGTTTGCGAAACGGCCGGACCTTCTGACGCTGATCAACATCGAGCCGCTCGTCAGGAACCCGCCGCAAGTCCTGGTCGGTATCGTCACGCTCGGCCATCAGCTCGGTTACAACAACATACTGCCGGTCTATGCGGTGCTGCTGTTGATGGCGCCGGCCTTCCTGCTGTTCATCAGCTACAGGCCACTGGCCGCGCTTGCCGTGTCCGCAGCCCTTTGGCTGGTTGCCGGAATCTACCAGATCGCGCCGCCGAACTACCCGGAGCCCGGGTTCTGGTTCCTCAATCCGCTGTCATGGCAATTGCTGTTCAATATCGGCATGGCCAGCGTGTTGCATGTGCGGCGCGGCGGCACCATCCCGGTCAATCGGTGGCTGGTCGGCGCGGCGGCCGCCTATGTGCTGACGGCGCTCGTCTGGGTGCATAGCCCGCTGTGGGGGCATGTGTCATGGCTCGACCTGCCGGTGGTGCTGACCGGTTTCGACAAGACGTTCCTGTCGTTGCCGCGGCTGCTGCACATCCTGGCGATGAGCTATCTGGTCGTCGCCTTGCCTTTCGTCTCGAACCTGTTCCGCACCGGCCGCGACAATCCGCTCGCCATATTGGGCAAACGCTCGCTGCCGGTTTTCATTGCCGGCACGGTGATTGCCATGGCGGCGCAGGTGATGAAGCTGATCAACCCGGGCGGCATTGCCTATGACAGTCTGCTGCTCGCCGCCGGCATCGCCATGCAGTTCGCGCTCGCCTTTTATCTGGAGTGGCTGTCCGCAATCGGCTGGTCCGGCAAGGGCAAGCCGGTCCGCAACGAGGCGTTGCCTGTTCGTCCATCCTTTGGCATCGGTCCCATGGCGGCAAATAGATAAGATTTGGTGCCGATCTGCCCCAGTCAGCCTGTACTTAGCGGCGGTCCGGACGATTCCCTGACAACAAGTTCGACGTCGAGCGTTTCTCGCCGCACCGTGCCGTCGAAGTCGAGGATTCTTCGCGCTGCCCGGCGGCCTATCTCGGCGATCGGCTGGGCGATGGTGGTGAGCGGAGGCTCGCAAGTTGCGGCTTCAGGCACGCCGTCGAAGCCGACGACGGAAACATCGCGGGGAACCGCGATGCCCCGTGCGTTGAGCCATTCCAATGCCACCATTGCGATCCGGTCCGACATCGCCAGGATGGCGGTCGGCGGTTCCGCCGAGGCGAAGATGGTTTCAAGGCCAGCCCTTGTGCTCGCCTTATCGTTTTCGGTCTCGTAGACCAGCACCTTGTCGGTGTCGACACCAAACCGAGAAAGCTCTTCGAAATAGCCGAGGAGGCGATCACGGGTTCCGGTATAGGACGCCGTCCGGACCTGCTCGGGCGAGACAAGACCGGTGCTGTCGTCGGCGAAGGCCAGCGACAACACGGCGAAGCGGCGATGTCCAAGTTCCGCCAGATGGCGCGCCGCGAGCCGGCCGCCGGCAACATTGTCGATACTGATCGCGGAGACCGTATCGTCCTGCGAGCCGAGCTCGAGCGCGACGAAGGGGAGCTTTCGTTCGCGCGTCAGCTCAACGAGACGCGGACCGCCCTCGATGCAGAACAGGATGAAGCCGTCCACGAGGGCGCTCTGGATATTCCAGGCAAGTTTTTCCTCGTTGCCAGCCGACACGAGGGCTATCCCCGCGCCGGTGGCGTCGCAGGCTTCCGAGATGCCGGCCATCATCACGCGGGCAAACGGGTCGTCGAAGAAGTAAGACAGCGGCTCGGTTGTGGCGACGCCGATCGCATTGACCTTGCCGGCGCGCAGCAGGCGGCCCTTGGGATCCGGGCCGGCGTAGCCCAGGGCGTCGGCCGCCGCCTTGACCCGCTCGCGGACTTCCTCGCGCACGATTTCGGGACGGCTGAAGACATTGGACGCAGTGCCGTGCGATACGCCCGCGGCTTTGGCGATGTCCGCCAGCCGGATGGGTCTCCTGCCGCCTTCGGTGAGTGATGCCATTGTTTGTCTCCACGACTCCTGTCCAACAGTATCGCCGATTACCTAACATCTTCCTTGGATCGATTCAAATTTTTGCTTGACATTTATGGTGTGACGCGTATTCTTGAATCGATCCAAGAGCGGTTTTTATCCGCAGATTGGATCGATACAAGAGGAGAGCGCCATGCACCCCGTCAATTATCTGTTCGAGGACATTTACCGGAACGACTGGAGCATCCGCTCGGGCGCAGATGCCCGTAAGGGGCGCGACAGGACCGGTCCGTGGATTCGCGACCTGCGTTTCCTCGTAGGACGCAAGCGGAGCTGATCGGCGGCCTATTTTTGTCCCCGCGGATTGGATCGATTCAAAAAGCTAGAGGAGATTAAGCCATGCATCCGATCAAGCATCTGTTCGAAGACATCTATCGCAATTATTGGGGCATCTCGCCGGCCACCGAACGGCTGGAGCGACGGCGTATAGTCAAGACGCCCAAGCGCGACGGCCAAGTCCGGCCCGAACGTCCGCAAGACTGAGCTGGCAAGACGGAGCCGTGGATCGAGCGCGGCTGGCGAAAAGAGCAGCGGCCGCCATTGGTTGCCGCATCAATGGCGGCGCGGGCGTACCAGCGCCGAGGCGGCCATCACGAGCCAGCCGCCGATGAGCAACGTGCCGCCGATCGGCGCCGACATCGGGAACAGCCGCGAGCCAAGGAAGTCGCGGGCCAAAAGATCTCCCGAGAAAAGCAGAAGCCCGACGAGAAGGATGAGGCTTCCGGTTCGCAGGATTCTATTGCCACCGAGCAGCCCGACGGTAAGGAAGACCGGCGCATGCATGAGCAGGAAGGATGCGGCCGTACCGACGAAAGCGCCGCCGAGATGTGCCGCCGCCGCCGAAAGAGCCACGCCGGTTCCGCCGCATAGGCCGCCGGCAAAAATCAGAATGCGACTGCCCGCCGTCTGTTCAGCCATGCTCATTTCCACGCCTCCGCGATTCCTGGCGACCGCCTGAGATAGTGCGGCGAACCGTGTCAGGATTTGCCGGCTTCCGCCAGCATGGCGCGTTCGCGGCGCGACTGGACCAGCCAGTTATAGGCCGCTCCGCCCGCCATCAGCACCGATGTGCCGAGAAACACCGAGCGCATACCGAAATGGCCGCCGACGAAGCCGCCGAGCAACGGTCCGGCGACCTGCCCGACATATTGCGCCGAGATCGACAAGCCCAGCACATTGCCGCCGACGCCATCCGGCACATTGTGGCGGATGACGCTGGTGATGCAGGGCACGAGACCGCCAAGCGCCAGGCCCATCAAGAAACGCAGGCCGACGAGTTGCCAGCCCTGCGTAACGAAGGCCTGCGGGATCAGGAGCAGCGCCGAGACGGCGAGTGCGGCAACGATTACGTTCCAATGGCCGATACGGTCGGCGAGCTTGCCGAGCCGCGACGCCGACACGATGGCGCCGAGCGCCGCCGCGGACATGACGATGCCGGAGATCAGCGTGACCTGGCTCTGATCTTCGATGAGCTGTTGGACATAGACGGTGATGATCGGCTCGATCGACATGGTGGCAAAACTCAACAGCATGCCGGTCGCCAGCATGGCGACGACGGGGCGCTTGTCGGGAATCTGCGACCAGCCGCCTCTCGCTTTTTCTTGTGACGCCGCCTTGACGGCAACCGGGCGAGGGGCCTCCTTGATCAGCAAGGTGGTTGCCAGAAACGCCAGGAAAATGACGCCGCCTGCGAGCAGGAAGGTGGCGCGGATTCCAATCAGCGGCGGCAGCGCGCCGCCGAGCAGCGGACCGACCAGAGCACCGGCGGTTATGCCGGCCGACAGCACGCCCAGCGCCCAGCCGGAGCGATCCTTCGGCGTCTGCATGGCAACCAGGATGGTCGAGCCCGAAGAATAGCCGCCGGCAAAGCCGATCAGCAGGCGCAGGAGCACCATTTGCCAGACGGTCTGCACCATGCCGGTCACCGACATGCACAGCGCCATGCCGAAACTGGCACGCACCAGCATCAGTTTGCGGCCGTAGCGGTCGCCTAGCCGCCCCCACAGCGGTGCGACCAGCGCGGCAGCAAGGAAGGTTGCGCCGTAGGCAATGCCCGACCACTGGGCGATCGCCGCGTGACCCTCTGCGCCCAACTGCTCGACGTAAAGCGGCAGGAAGGGCAACAGCAGCGTCATCGCTACAAGCGTGCTGAACGAGCCGGCAAAACACACGGCGAGATTGCGACGCCAGTGGACGTTGTGCGTGCCCTGCGTGGCGAGGGTGGCGTCTTGCGGCATGTCCTGTCCTGTCCGGCCGGCTTGGATGAAAACTTGTTGTGGATCCCATTTTGGTATACCAGATTGGTATCCGTCATGGACGCAAGGCTGGTCGCTGTCAATGCGGCCGCTGCAAAGTGATCGGCAACAAATGGCCGGTGAACAGAGAGCCAATGAAACGGCTCCGACAAACGGAACGCCAATGTCGCAGATGCAAAACGTCGAAAAGCAGCTTCGCGAGATGATCCTCGGGCTCGAGATCGGTCCGGGCGAGCGGCTGACGGAGCGCTGGGTCGAAAGCCGTTTCGGAGCCTCGCGCACGCCGGTCAGGGCGGCATTGCTGCGGCTCGAGACCGAAGGCCTGATCTGCCGCGACGGCCGCGGCTGGACGGTCTCGCCTATCAACCTCGCCGAACTCGAGCAGATCGCCGTCTATCGCGAGGCGGTCGAGGTCGCGGCACTCAGGCTGACTTGTGCCTTGCAGGATAGGAGTGCCGTCGAAATCATCGAGGCGATGCTCGATTCTTGCGACGACAAGACGCCGCGCGAGGAATGGCATCGCGTCGGCATGGATTTTCATATCGAGTTGGCGCGATTGTCCGGCAACGAGTTCCTGTTCAGAGCGGTTCGCGACTCGATGACACGCCTGTCGCGCGCCCGCTGGCTCGAGGTTCGCGACGAGGCAGCACTTGGCCGTGCCTGGGCCGAACACCATGCCATTCTGTCGGCGGTGCGGGCCGGCGATGCCGATAGCGCCGCCCGCCTGCTTTCAGCCCACATCAGTGGCAGCCGCGACCGGCTGGTGGCCTCGCTGCGCAACGACCGGCGCGGCCTGCGCGCCAGGGGATTTGCCGTCGTCGCTTGAGTGAGGATCGGCTGCCATTGATCACGAAAAGGGCAGATGAGCGAAGAATGCTACTTTCGGTCTCGCTTCGCAAATGCCGATGGCGTAAGAGCGGCGATGGAAAACAACCGATTTGACACACCCGTGACCGTCAAGGGTGCGGCGGGAAGCAATCAGCTCTTGCGTACGGCCCGCGAGGCTTCCGACTACCTCCTCAACAATTGGCCCGGCAAGCGCAGTCCCAAGCACCGCGAAGCGCTGCAGGCCTGTCATGATGCGCTGGCCGGCGACAAGCCGGCCATGAACGCAAGACGGGCCTTCATTGCCGCCGCTCGTGAAGTGAACGTCTTCGTCAGCGACAAGGCGCCCGCCTGAGGCATAGCGGGATTTGACCGAGGCCCGGACCGCCTGACAGGCCCGGCGTCATCACTTGGTCGTTTCGGTTTTGGTTTGGGACTCGCTCTCGCCCTCGGGCTTCGATCGCTCCTTGGCTGCGACCTTGGCAGCCTGCTTTTCCGCCTTCTTGGCAGCCTTCTGCCGGTCGCGTTCCTTGCGCTCCTGACCGTAGTTCGGTGCTCGTGCCATATCGTTTCCTTTCGTTGTGCTTGGCCTTTGCCTAGGAGCATTGGACCGCAAACACAACACCGCAAGCACGATCGGCTCCATATCTCGGCGCAGTCCTGAGAGCCCGGCTTTCAGGCGCCATCGCGGTCGAGGACGAGATCGGCCGGACCGAACCGGTCCTTTGCGGTGAACTGCTGGTGCCAGTAGGGGTAGAGCACGGGCGGCCTGCTGACCGCGTCGAGCCGTGTGCGCTCCTCATCGCCAAGCACCAGGCTTGCAGCGGCGATATTGTCTTTGAAATGCGCTTCGGTTCGTCCGCCGATCACCAACGAGCTGACGGCGGGCCGGCCGAGTAGCCAGGCAAGCGCCACTTGCGCCGCCGACACACCGTGGTTGTTGCCGATGTCGATCAGCGCGTCGACGATCCGCCACAGCCGGTCCTCGTCGCGGATCGGCGGTTCCGACCAGCCGCTGAGCTGGCGGGCGGTCGGCTGGTCACGGTGGTATTTGCCGGACAGCAACCCGCCGGCAAGCGGGCTCCAGACCAGCACGCCGAGCCCTTGGTCGACCGAGATCGGCAACAATTCATACTCGGCCTCGCGCGCTTCCAACGTGTAATGGATCTGCTGGGTGACGAAGCGCGGCTGGTGATGACGGTCACTGATCCCCAGCCCCTTCATCACTTGCCAGCCGGAATAATTGGAGCAGCCGACATAACGGACCTTGCCCTGCGTGACCAGAGTGTCGAGCGCGGCGATGGTTTCCTCAAGCGGTGTCAGGCCATCCCACTCGTGCAGGAAATAGATGTCGATGACATCGGTCCTGAGGCGCTTCAGGCTCCTCTCGCATTCGCGGATCAGATGGTAGCGCGACAAGCCTTCATCGTTGGGGCCTTTGCCGATCCGCATGCGCGCCTTGGAGGCGATCAGCACGTCGCCCTTGCGCTTGCCTCCGAGCGCCTCGCCGATGATCTCTTCCGACACGCCGTTCGAATAGACGTTGGCGGTGTCGATGACATTGACGCCGGCATCGATGCAAAGGTCGATTATCCGGCGCGCCTCGTCGAGGTCGGTCTTGCCGACCGCCGAAAACGCGCCGCCGCCGCCGAACGTCATGGTGCCCATGGTCAGCGTCGAAACCTTCAGCCCGGAACGGCCGAGAGTGCGGTATTCCATGTCGTATCCTCACGATTTATCGGGAAAGGGCGTTGCAAACGACAGCCCTCAATGAACCGGGCATTTGTAGGATAATTCGTTCCGCTTGTCGCCAGTTCCGCAGGGCAAGCTCGATCACATCTTTCCGATTGAACGCACAGCCAGCGCAGCAGTGGCTGCAATAAAAACCGTCATTGCCGGCCTATACTAACATCGGTTCAGCGCTTCGATTTCCGGCCGCCGGGCCGGGCGGCGGAGCGCCTGACAGCGGCCGGCAAGGACTGTAAGCGGAGCAGCGCAAATGACCGAGATAAAACAGAATTCCCCGGCCAGGGACTGGCTGGAAGCGGAACTCGCCGACACGCTCGACGAAGATTATGAGCTGGAAATCTCGGAGCCGGCGCTGTCGATGGAGATCGCCAAGATCTACAAGAATGCGCATCCGCCATCGATCGACCGCCTGCAGTATTTTCGCGATCTCATCACGCTGCAATCCGAATTGATCAAGCTGCAATCCTGGGTCGCCTATCACAAGAAGAAGCTCGTCGTGGTCTTCGAGGGCCGCGACTCGGCGGGCAAGGGTGGCGCCCCGTGGTTCATCGTCGAGGGCAACGACAAGAAACGGGCACGGCTGAACTGCATCGACCAACTCCTCAAGCAGATACCTTATGAGGAGGTGCCGCACGAAGAGATCATACTGCCGGAGCGCGTCTTCAATCCCGAATACGAGCACCAGGTACTGCCGCGCGAACTGTATGTGCCGGAGAAGTACTGACTAAAGCGGCGAGGAGGGCGCTGCTCTGTGGCGCCCTGCGACAAGCTAGGTACGCTCGATGATGACGTGCGTGGCTTTCGGCGTCGCGACCTGCTCGCTGCAGCGATAGCCGAGCTTGGGCATGTCGATGCCGGCAAAAAGGTTCTCGCCGGCGCCCAGCAGGACCGGTGAGATCGCCAGATGCAATTCGTCGATGAGCTTTTCCTGGAGATATTGCCGGATCGTTGCGACGCCGCCGCCGAGCCTTATGTCCTTGCCGTCAGCTGCTGCTTTCGCCTTTTGCAGCGCTGAATGGATGCCATCGGTCACGAAATAGAAGGTCGTGCCGCCCTCCATGACAATCGGATCACGCGGATGATGCGTGAGCACGAAGACCGGCACATGGTAGGGCGGGTTGTCACCCCACCAGCCTTTCCAGCTGTCATCCGGCCATTCGCCGCGGATTGGCCCAAACATGTTGCGGCCGAGGATCCATGCGCCGACGTTTTCGAAGCTGCGTGCGGCGAACGCCTCGTCAGTGTCCGTGGTCCCGCCATCCTTGCCGAGGACCATCTTGCGGAAAGTGCGGGTGCCGAACATCCATCCGTGCAGGGCTTCCCCGCCAACACCCAGCGGGTTCTTCAGGTCTTGGTCGGGACCGGCGCCGAAGCCGTCGATCGACAGGGTGAAAGCGCTGACGCGAAGTTTGGACATGAGAGCCTCCTCGATAACCAATTGTGACATGCAAGCAGTTATCGGGTTAGCTTAACTGATTGCATTTTGCAAGCGGTGTTTTTGGATCGCCGGCTAGCGATGAACGGCTGGGCCACAACCGCCAATCTCCCAACGCTGGCGATTGGCCATAATCAACCATCCCGTCGTCATCCTGGGGCGAAGCAAGGAGCGAAGCGACGCGGCGCAGACCCTAGGATCCATGCCGTGACATCGGCCGAAGAATACAGCGGCCCAGAACGACGAACCACGCGAATGGAGATCAAGAAGACCAATCTGGAATGGTCCGAACTTTTTCGGAGAACCGGATGGGTGCGTTCGTTTTCGATCCGCCGGAGCACTGCCGCCAGGTCACGGCATGGATCCTAGGGTCTCCGCGACGGAGCTTCGCTCCTGCTCCGCCCCAGGATGACGAGGGGGAAGGAGGATTCGGCCAATCCCGAAGGTTTACCACAGGCCCCATCCCATGCACCAAAGTCCCAAAACGATGCGATCACCTATCCCTTCAGCATCGCCGCTACTTCGGGCGCAAAGTAGGTGAGAATCCCGTCGCAGCCGGCGCGCTTGAACGCGAGCAGCGATTCCAGCATCGCCTTGTCGCCGTCGATCCAGCCATTGGCGGCGGCGGCCTTGATCATCGAATATTCGCCCGAGACCTGATAGGCGAAGGTCGGCATCTGCAATTCGTCCTTCAGCCGGCGGATGATGTCGAGATAGGGCAGGCCGGGCTTGACCATCAGCATGTCGGCGCCTTCGGCTAGATCCTGCTCGGCCTCGCGCACCGCTTCGTCGGAATTGGCGTGGTCGATATAATAGGTTTTCTTGTCGCCCTTGAGCAGGCCGGCGGTGCCGACCGCCTCGCGATAGGGGCCGTAAAAAGCGGATGCGAACTTGGTCGCATAGGACATGATCGCTACATCCTGAAACCCATTGGCGTCGAGCGCATCGCGGATGGCACCGATCCGGCCGTCCATCATGTCCGAGGGGGCAATGATGTCGGCCCCTGCCGCCGCCTGGATGACGGCCGCCGCCATCACCTGCTCCACCGTTTCATCATTGACGATAATGCCCTCACGCAAGATGCCGTCATGGCCATGCGAGGTGAACGGGTCCAGCGCCGCGTCGGTGATGATGCCGATCTCCGGCACCGCCCGCTTAATGGCGCGGGTGGCGCGATTGATGATGTTTTCCGGATCGAGGATGTGGGAACCGGTCTGATCGCGCAGGCCGAGCTCCACATTGGGGAAAGTGGCGATCGCAGGAATGCCAAGCTTGGCCGCGCGCTCAGCCTCCTTGACGGCGAGGTCGAGCGACAGGCGGAACACGCCGGGCATGGCGGCGATCGGTTCGCGCACTTGTCTGCCGTCGACGACGAAGATCGGCCAGATCAGATCGTCGACCGAGAGCCGGTTCTCCTGGACAAGGCGGCGCGACCAATCGGCCTTGCGCATGCGCCGCAGCCGCCGGCTGCCGGTGATCTCGTCGACGCTGCGCGCGCCGGCAGGCTTTGCAGGTGTGAATTTGTTCATCGCCAAAACTCCGGACCGGGCGGCTTTTACCACGAGCCTTCGCTGCTGACCAATGCGACACGATTGTGCCAGCGGTCCTGTCGGGCGTTATTCTGGTTGACCATTGCCCGACAGAATCTGCGCAGCACCCCGCATGGCGACGCGGAATGCCTCGTCGAAGCTGACACCGCGCACTTGCCATTTATAAGCCTTGCCGTTCATGGCAAGCCGCCAATCGGCGATCCAGCCAAACTCCTTGTCGCTCCAGATCAGGCTGCCGGCGAGCGCCTGATCGGCACCGGCCTTTCGGGCAAGCTGGTCCAGCGTCGCCATATCGGCATGGCGCAGGGCCCGGTCGTCAAGCTTCGAGGCCGACAGCAGCGACGCTTCGGGAAACACAATCCGCATGACCAGCGGACCGGTGGCATTAACGAAGGATTCGCGCATCGCCGCCCCGCGCTGGTCGTCGGCAGTCAGCGCGAACTGCCTTGTGCCTTGCTCCGCCGCCAGAAAAATCGCCAGGCGTGGCCGCTCGGCAAGCCATGGCTTGCTGCCAAGCGCGGCAAGCACCGGATCGATGGCGTCGGGCTTGTACAGGCAGGTGAGATCATGCGGCCGGTCGTGAGTGCCTTGTTCGTCATGGACCGGAATGCCTTCAAGGCGGTCGTGGTAGCGGAATTCGGCAACGAAGCTGCCGGCCTTGTCGCGCAGCGCCGCCGTCTCAGGTTTTTTCGCCAGCCGCTGATCACCGGAGACACGGACCAGCACCGCATCCAAACATGTCTTGAAACCGATCTGGCGATTGACCTCGCCCTGGCCGGTGACGATGGTCTGCGATTGGTAGAGACTATCCACGGTTTCGGCCGATACGGGAGGAGTGTTCGCAGCGATCAGGCCGACCACCACAACAGCAAGGCGTGGCAACCAAGGCATGGTCCAACCTTCCGGTTCAAAGCGCCAGCATTAGCACCGGCTGCGGCCACGGGCCAGCAGGCGGGATTGGCGCTGCCATTGACGTGGCTATGCGCCACGCATTAGCACTTCACTCCCGGCGGGCGCGGGAGGGATTCTCTGGCGATGGATTTTGGCGGAGGCGACGAGATTCGCTTCGAAAGGTTGGGCAGGGCCGGCGTCGTCACGCTGACGCGGCCGCAGGCGCTCAATGCCGTAACCCACCGCATGGTCAAGGCGCTGGACAAGGCGCTGCGCAGTTGGGAACGCGACGATGGTGTCGACGTCGTCGTCGTCAAGGCCGAGGGCAGGGCATTTTCGGCGGGCGGCGACATCCTCCACATCTACGAAGCCGGCCGGGCTGGAAAACCGCCGGTCGAGTTCTTCGCCGACGAGTACCGGCTGAACGCCCGCATCGCCCGTTTCAAGAAACCCTATGTCGCCCTGATCGACGGCATCGTCATGGGCGGCGGCGTCGGCATCTCCTTCCATGGCTCGCAGCGGGTGCTGACCGAGAACGCGCAGTTTGCCATGCCAGAGGTCGGGATCGGCTTTTTCCCGGATGTCGGCGCCAGCCATCTGTTGCCGGATCTCGGCGGCAGCTTCGGCATGTATCTGGCGCTGACCGGCAACCGCATCCGCTATGGCGATGCGTTGTGGTCGGGCCTCGCCACCCATACGATCAAGGCGGAGGACCAGGCCGGCTTTCTCGACCGGCTGGCGGCAAGCGGCGACCCGGAATCGGTGCTGCGCGGCTGCTTCGTCCCGGCCAAACGCGAGACAGACAGGCCGACGCTGGACGCCATCGCCCGGCATTTCGCGCAGCCGTCACTGGCCGATATGGTCGCCAGCCTGGAGCGGGCAGCCATCGCCGACGAGTTCGCGGCAAAGACGCTGGCCACCATCCGCACACGTTCACCGACCAGCCTGCATGTCGCGTGGCGCCAGATCAGCGCCGGGCAGACGTTGTCGATGGAGGAGTGCATGAAAATGGAGTTCCGTATCCTCAACCGCATGCTTGCCGGGCACGACTTCTATGAAGGCATCCGCGCCGCCATCATCGATAAAGGCTCGACGCCGCAATGGCGGCCGGCAGGCATCGATGACGTCAGCGCCGCCGACGTCGATGCCTATTTCGCACCGCTCGGCGAACGGGAACTGAAGCTGTGAGCGAGGCCGCCTCGAGACGCGTGGTGCTGCAGCCCTCGACGATCGAGGTCATCTTCGCCTGGTTCCAGCGCGTTATCGCCGGCTATTGTCTGCTGTTCGGCATCTTGTACTGGATCCGGCTGATCGGCGTTTACCCCGGCCAGTTGTGGCGGTTCGATCTGATGCCGGTGCACTGGCAGGTGGCGGCGGTGGTGCTGGCGGTGTTTTTTCCATTCGCTGCTGCCGGCCTGTGGATGCTGGCGTCCTGGGGGCCGGTGATCTGGTTCATCTGCGCGGTGACCGAGTGCGTCATGTATGCTGGCTTCCCCGACTTGTTCGGCCGCCGGCCGCTGATCGTCGCCTCGCACCTTGCGGTGGCGCTGCTCTACATAGTGTTCCGCGTGGTGATCTGGATCCAGAAGCGGCAAGCCCGGCGATAGCAATTCCGGCCAGGATCGTTGGCTAAATCTTTAGGTTAATTATCCTTGCTCGGGTGACCGTCCGTTAAGCCTCTTTCGAAACCCCTTACCGGTAAGCTCTTGTTAGCCTTGGCGTTTAAGTCGAATTTTATGAGTATTCGATAGTGTCGCGATCAAGGTGAAGAACAAAAAATCACCGGGCGACAAACGAGAGGCAAAGACAATGATCAATTCGCGTCCGGCGGCGAAGACCGCCAACGTATCCGATGACCGCCGCGAGGCGATCCGTTCGCTGTACATGGAGTCGCTGCAGCTGGTCGAGCGGCTGCATCGCCGTCTGCTTGATGTGATCAAGGACGAATTCGACCGCAACGCCCGCTCCGACATTAACGCCATCCAGGCGCTGCTCCTGTTCAACATCGGCAACTCGGAGCTGACCGCCGGCGAACTGCGCTCGCGCGGCTATTATCTCGGCTCGAATGTCTCCTACAATCTGAAGAAGTTGGTCGATCTCGGCTTCATCAACCACCAGCGCTCGCGCATCGACCGTCGTTCAGTGCGGGTCTCGCTGACGCCGAAGGGCAATGAGGTGGCGGAAGTCGTCGCCGGCCTTTACGAACGCCATGTCGGCTCGATCGAGCAGGTCGGCGGCATCAACACGGAAGAGTTCAAGCAGATGAACCGCGCCCTGCAGCGGCTGGATCGGTTCTGGAACGATACCATCGCCTATCGGATGTAATCGCACCCGCCGCAGCAAGATCTGAAGCTGGACCACGGAAGCGCTGCCGCGGAGCAGACCAAAGACCGGTGCCGAAAAGCACCGGTCTTGCCGTTTCGTCAGGCCGGCCGATCCAAATTCGAGCAACAGCCACGTTGCCGCCATATTCGAATGGAACCGAAGATGCGGGTGATGCTGGGCCAAAGCCGTGCATTTGTCCTGTGCTCAAGTCTCTTCCATGGGTTTTTACACCCATGTGTTTTTACACCGAAGTGATGCGGGCCATGGTTGGCTAATTGTTAAGAAGCCAACTCTAGAGTGCGGGCGAGACCGCCCGGTGGGTTGAATTGTAGCAAGAATGTCTGGACCATCCATGAGAACCAGCCGCCGTTTCTTTCTTTCAGGAGCCTCCGCGCTCGCAGCCGCAATGGTCGCCGGCCGCGCCAGTGCACAGGATGTGATCGGGGATATCCTGAAATCCTCGGCGCGTGGCAATTGGGACGACCAATTCGATGCGCGTGCCAGCGAAGGCGGCAAGGTTGCCTCGACGCTGCCGATCTTCAGCCTGCAGACGGTGTCCTTCACCGAGCAGGCGATCATGCAGTATCAGAATATCGTCGCGCAAGGCGGCTGGGAGCAGGTTCCAGACACCAAGAAGCTGCAGCTTGGCGTCGAGGATCCCGATGTGGTGCCGCTGCGCAGGCGCTTGATGATATCGGGCGATCTGGCGCAGAGCGCCGGGCTCTCGGAAGCGTTCGATTCTTACGTCGACTCGGCGCTCAAGCGCTTCCAGTTGCGTCACGGCTTGCCGGCCGACGGAACCACCGGCAAATATACTTTCGCGGCAATGAACGTGTCGGCGCCGGTTCGGCTTGGTCAGCTGCAGACCAATCTGCAACGGCTGCGTGAGCGGGCCGGCACGCTTGGCAACCGCTATGTGCTGGTCGACATCCCGGCGGCGCAGATCGAGGCTGTCGAGAACGACCGCGTTGTGCTGCGCCACACCGCAATCGTCGGCAAGATCGATCGCCAGACGCCGATCGTCAATTCCAAGATCAACGAAATCATCGTCAATCCGTACTGGAACGCGCCGGTCTCGATCGTGCGCAAGGACATCATTCCGCTGATGCGGAAGGACCCCAACTATCTCAAGGATAGCCATATCCGCCTGTTCGCGCCGGACGGCAGCGAGGTCGACCCAATGACGGTCGACTGGTCGACCGACGATGCCGAAAAATATCGCTTCCGCCAGGATCCCGGTTCCGGCAACGCGATGGCCTCGGTCAAGATCAATTTCCCCAGCCCGGACGGCGTCTACATGCACGACACGCCGCAGCAGAGCCTGTTCGGCAAGCTGATGCGCTTCGATTCCTCTGGCTGCGTGCGCGTTCAGAACGTGCGCGACCTCGTCACCTGGATTCTGCGCGACACACCGGGCTGGGATCGCCAGCATTTCGAGGCGGCGATCAAGACCGGGGAGAACATGCCGGTGCAGGTTACCAATCCGGTGCCGGTTTATTTTCTCTACGTCTCGGCCTGGTCGACAGGGCCGGGCGTGGTCCAGTTCCGTGACGACATTTACGGCCTCGACGGAGCCAACGAGCTGCAGATCACATCCGCGCTCTAAACAGCTGAGTTCATTTGCAAAAGGCCGCCGGAAGGGCGGCCTTTTTCGTTGCCGGGTCTTTCGCGACAAGCTTCGCTGGGCCGATCGCCGGACGGCTGCCCTTCCTGTGGATCTGGATCGGCGACATCGCGACGCGCGTCTCGGCGCGATTACACAAGCGCAAGGCCGAGCCGTTCGGACTGCGCGTCCGGATCGCCGGCTCTGTTGCCGGCGTGCGCGGCGCCATCACGCCGGCCAGATCAACGACCATACGACGCAGGCGCTGTTCACCGAGATCACGCTCACCGAAGCCCACCGGCCCTTCAGCAGGGCAAGGAAATAGAGGCCGCCGGTCTCTCTGGCGCAATCCGGCCAGCAAATTTCGCGCAGCAAACGTGGCGGGCCGAAAGCAACTGTGTTAATGGCGCGACAGACCCGGAACCTTGAGGATTTCAGCCCATGGCAACAGCAGCGGCAGTGTCGAACAAATTCGAATCCTTCTTCGAAACCACGCTTGCCGATGCCGACCCCGAGATTTTCGGCGCCATCCGCAACGAACTCGGCCGCCAGCGCCACGAGATCGAGCTGATTGCCTCGGAAAATATCGTCTCGCGTGCCGTGCTCGAGGCACAGGGGTCGATCATGACCAACAAATATGCCGAGGGCTATCCGGGCAAGCGCTACTATGGCGGCTGCCAGTTTGTCGATGTCGCCGAGGAACTGGCCATCGAACGTGCGAAAAAGCTGTTCGGCTGCAACTTCGCCAACGTCCAGCCGAATTCCGGCAGCCAGATGAACCAGGCGGTGTTCCTGGCGCTGCTGCAGCCTGGCGACACCTTCATGGGTCTCGACCTCAATTCCGGCGGGCACCTGACGCATGGCTCGCCGGTCAATATGAGCGGCAAATGGTTCAAGGTCGTCTCCTATGGCGTGCGCCGGGACGATCATCTGCTCGACATGGACGCGATCGAGAAGACTGCCCATGAGACCAGGCCGAAATTGATCCTGGCCGGCGGCACAGCCTATTCACGTGTCTGGGACTGGAAGCGTTTTCGCGAGATCGCCGATTCGATCGGCGCCTATCTGATGGTCGATATGGCTCATATCGCCGGACTGGTCGCCGGTGGCATGCATCCGTCGCCGCTGCCGCATGCCCATGTGGTCACCACCACGACGCACAAGTCGCTGCGCGGCCCGCGCGGCGGCATGATCCTGTGCAATGACGAGGACATTGCCAAGAAGATGAATTCGGCCGTCTTCCCCGGCCTGCAGGGCGGACCGCTGATGCATGTCATCGCCGCCAAGGCGGTGGCCCTCGGTGAGGCGCTGAAGCCGAGCTTCAAGGTCTATGCGGAGAGCGTCGTTGCCAATGCCAAGGCACTGGCCTCCAGCCTGCAGGAAACCGGTCTCGACATCGTCTCCGGCGGCACTGACAACCATCTGATGTTGGTCGACCTGCGCCCCAAGAACGCCACCGGGAAGCGCGCCGAGGCTGCCCTTGGCCGCGCCAACATCACCTGCAACAAGAACGGCATCCCCTTCGACCCGGAAAAGCCTTTCGTCACCTCGGGCGTTCGGCTTGGCACGCCGGCTGGCACCACGCGCGGCTTCGGCCAGGCTGAGTTCCGCGAGATTGGCAAGCTGATCGCCGAGGTGCTGGATGGACTGAAAGTCGCCAATTCCGACGATGGCAATGCGGCCGTCGAGGCAGTTGTGAAGACCAAGGTGGCGGCATTGACGGATCGTTTTCCGCTTTACCCGTACCTTGGTTGACCACGCCGAGTGTCCTCCATGTGTGCGACAATCCCGGTGCGACAGCAAGGCACTTGCGAAGAAGCTCAATGATGCAAACTTTCCGTTTCGCCGGCTTTGGGGCCTTGCTGGCATCGGCCATTTTGCAGCTGTCGGGCCTCGCTTTGGCGCAGACCGAGCCGACGCCGGCAGCGCCAAGGACAGAGACCTTCGGCAGGTGGTCCACCACGATGGACGAGGTCAACACCGGTGAGGATGTGCGCAAGACCTGCGCCGCCTCGACAGTCTTTTTCGACGCTAACGGGACCAGCGGCACCCTTACGCTGGCCATCTCGAATGGCGACGTACTGCCACCCGGAGGCTATCCGAGCCTCATCATCGCCGTGAGAAACAGTGACTTGCCCAAAGGTGACAACGTCCCGGCCGTGTTTCGCGACGTTAACGACAAGATCAAGGCTGGTTTTCATCTTATCGCCGACGGACAGTGGATGATGGACAACAAACCCGAGACCACGCTTGCCATACTGCGTGCCATGCGCCGTACGAGCGCCCTTGATCTCAGCTTCGCCGACAAGCCGGTCGCGACCATATCGATGGACGGCTTCACCAAGGCCTATCGCTATCTCGGCACGTCCTGCGGCTTCCCGACCGGCGACGTCGCTCCCTGATTGGCGTATTGCCGTTCAACTGATTGCCACTCTCGCAATTTTCCTCGTGCCTCGCTATCTCTGAGGCGCGATCGGTCATCGGCCATACTTTGCCATCGTGGCAAAAACCTCTAAGCCTTTCGCTCCACGAGAATCGCGAACCGAAGGCCCTCCATGCGCTGTCCCTATTGTCAGTCCGAAGATACGCAGGTGAAGGATTCACGCCCCGCCGAAGACGGCGCGGCGATCCGCAGGCGGCGCGTCTGCCCGGATTGCGGCGGCCGTTTTACCACGTTCGAGCGCGTCCAATTGCGCGATCTCGTCGTCGTGAAGAAGTCTGGACGCAAGGTGCCGTTCGACCGCGACAAGCTGCTGCGCTCGGTCGAGATCGCGGTACGCAAGCGCAATGTCGATCCCGAGCGCATCGACCGGGCGGTGACCGGCATCGTGCGCCAGCTCGAAAGCTCGGGCGAGACCGAAGTGGCTTCTGGCGAAGTCGGCCGGCTGGTCATGGAGGCGCTTAAGTCGCTCGATGATGTCGCCTATGTGCGCTTTGCCTCCGTCTACCGCAATTTCCGCGAGGCCAAGGATTTCCACGACGTATTGGGCGAACTCAAAGGCGACGAGCTCAAAACCGACGAGCCCAGGGGCGAAGAACTGAAGAGCGAAGAGGACGCCAGCTAAGCATGGCAGGGTCCGAACGCAGCACGGCTGAGCAAGAGCTCCTCGATCGCCGCTATATGGCGGCAGCCCTCAGGCTGTCGCGCAAGAATGCCGGCCGGACCTCGACCAATCCTTCCGTCGGCACGCTGATCGTGCGTGATGACGGCAACGGGCCGATGATCGTCGGCAGCGGCGTCACCGCCGTCGGCGGCCGGCCGCATGCCGAGACCGAGGCTTTGGCAGAGGCCGGCGAACTGGCGCGCGGCGCCACCGCCTATGTAACGCTGGAGCCCTGCGCCCATCACGGCCGCACGCCGCCTTGCGCCAATGCGCTGGTCAGTGCCGGCGTGGCGCGTGTGGTCGGCGCTGCCAGCGATCCGGACCCGCGTGTTTCCGGCAAGGGCTATGCAATCTTGCGTACCGCTGGGGTCGAGGTGGTGGAAAAAGTGCTGGCGGACGATGCCTCGGAGCAGATGGCCGGCTATTTGATTCGATCTCTGAAAAAACGCCCGGAAGTGATCCTGAAGCTTGCGCTTTCAAGCGACAGCAAGATCGGCATGAGAGGCGAGGGACAGGTCTCCATCACCGGCGATATCGCCCGGCGCGAAGTCTATCTGATGCGCGCCGAAGCCGATGGCATATTGATCGGCATCGGCACGGCACTGGAGGACGATCCGGCGCTGACGGTTAGGCTTCCGGGACTGGAGAGCCGTTCGCCGGCGCGCATCGTGCTCGACCGTCAGATCAGGCTAGCCGAGACTTCGAAACTGGTCGCCGGCGTCGACCGTGTGCCGCTCTATATCGCTGCCTGCGCCGAGGCCGATCCGCATCGGCGCGCCGCGCTCGAACGCGTCGGCGTTCGCTTCATCGGCACTGAGACGTATGAAGGCGATATTGCGCTGCCGGAACTGCTCGAGGATCTGGCGGCGCTCGGCATGGCCAGCCTCTTGGTCGAGGGCGGCGCCAGGGTGGCCAAGGCGTTCCTCGATGAAAAACTGGTTGATCGTATCGTGCTGTTCCAGGGGCCGGACGCGATCGGCGAGGGCGGCATTGTACCGCCAATCGATGCCAACAATATCCCGCCGGGATTTCGCAAATTGCGCAGCATGCGTTTCGGCGAAGACACATATGCCGAATGGATAAGAGACATCTAGGACCGAACTGATGTTCATGGGGCCAAACTAATGTTCACTGGAATCGTCACCGATGTCGGCACCGTCGCTGCCGTGAAGCCGCTCAGGGAAGGCGTCGGTTTGCGTATCGACACCGCCTACGATCCGCGGACCATTGCCATCGGCGCTTCGATTTCCTGTGGCGGCGTCTGTCTGACGGTAACGGGACTGCCGGAAGACGGCGCCAACGCACGGTGGTTCGAGGTCGAGGCCTGGGAAGAAGCACTCAGACTGACGACAGCTATGGCCTGGAAATCCGGCACGAGGATCAATCTGGAGCGGGCGCTGAAGATCGGCGACGAACTCGGTGGCCACATTGTATCAGGCCATGTCGATGGCATGGCCGAGATCGTGGCCCGCAAGGAGGAGGGTGACGCCGTGCGCTTTACCCTGGAAGCACCGCGCGGGCTTGCCAAATTCATCGCCCCCAAGGGTTCCGTCGCACTCGACGGCACTTCGCTCACCGTCAACAAGGTCGAAGGCACCCGCTTCGACGTGCTGTTGATCCATCATTCGCTGACCGTCACCACCTGGGGCGAACGCCAGGTCGGCGACTGGGTCAATCTCGAGATCGACACCATGGCCCGCTACGCCGCGCGGCTGATGGAGGCGGCGAAGGAGGGGCTTTGAGGCGGTCGTCCATAAAGCCCATTCCCTGATGCGACCGCCACCGGGTTGGCCTTGAAAGTTCCTTCGGCAATCTTCCGCTTGCGATCAAACCGGCTTCGGCCTAAGTCACCGGCGATCCCCGGAGACATCTATGGCAGGCACATCCCAACACGGCAAAGCGTTCATCCGTCCGAAGAAGAAGGCACACCTTCTTGTCATCGAGGCGCGCTTTCACGACGATCTTGCCGACGCGCTGCTCGAAGGCGCGACCAGCGCGCTCGACGAAGCGGGCGCGACATACGATGTCGTCACCGTTCCTGGCTCGCTCGAAATCCCCGCCGTGATTTCCTTCGCGCTCGACGGTGCCTCCGAAGGCGGGACGAACTATGACGGTTTCGTCGCCCTCGGCACAGTCATCCGCGGCGACACCTATCATTTCGAGATCGTCGCCAATGAATCCAGCCGTGCCCTGATGGACCTGTCCGTGCAGGATTCGGTCTGTATCGGCAACGGCATCCTGACCACCGAAAACGACGAACAGGCGTGGACACGGGCCAGGCGTTCGGAAGGCGACAAGGGCGGCTTTGCGGCGCGCGCGGCGCTGACCATGATCGCTCTAAAGGAACAGCTGGGAGAGCGAACGTGAGCGAACCCGCGTCGCCCGGCCAGCCTGCGGTTCGCCATGCCAACAAGCGCGGTGCAGCCCGTCTGGCCGCTGTACAGGCGCTCTACCAGATGGATGTCGCCGGCAGCGGCGTGTTTGAGATCACCGCCGAATACGAGGCGTTCAGGCTCGGCAAGGAAGTCGACGGCGCGCTCTATCGCGAAGCCGATGCGCAATGGTTTCGCGCCATTCTTGCAGGCGTCGTCGAGCACCAGAAGACCATCGATCCGATCATCCGACAGGCACTGACCGAGGACTGGCCTCTGTCGAGGCTCGATTCCACATTGCGCGCCATATTGCGCGCCGGCGTCTACGAGCTCATGCAGCGCGAGGACGTGCCGGTGGCGGTCATCGTCTCCGAATATGTCGACATCGCCAAGGCATTTTACGAGGAAGACGAGCCGAAACTGGTCAATGCCGTGCTTGATCGCGTGTCGCGCCGGGTGCGTGGCGAGGGCCGCGGCAAGGACGCCTCATGACTGCCGTCGTCGCCGTTGAGGCGGGCAAGGAAGCGCGTCGCACCGCCTTCATCCTCGCAGCCTCGCAGGCGATCATCGGCTCGGCCGCCCCCATCGCCATTTCCATGGGCGGATTGGCCGGGCAGTATCTGCTCGACGCTGACAAGTCGCTGGCAACCGCGCCGATCACCGGCTTCAATGTCGGCGTGGCACTCGGTTCCCTGCCGGCCGCGGCGATCATCCGCCGGCTCGGCCAGCGCGACGGCTTCATGACTGGAACGGCGGTGACAGCGCTTGGCGGCCTGATCGCCACGCTGGCGCTGTTTCATCCCAGCTTCTGGCTGTTCGCTTTCGGCTTGGCCGTGATCGGGATCGGGGGCGCCTTCGTCCAGCAATTCCGCTTTGCCGCCGCCGACAATGCCCCGCCTGAATTCAAGGCGCGTGCCATCTCCTTCGTGCTGGCCGGCGGCATCGTCACCGCCATACTCGGGCCGCAGATCGTCATCTTCACCGGCGATCTGTTCTCGCCGGTGAAGTTTGCCGGCTCGTTTGCGTCCATCCTGGTCCTGGCGGCGGTCGGCGCCGCCATTCTCTCTTTGTTGCGTATCCCAGCCAAGGCAACCAAGAAGGTGGAAATTTCCGACAGCGACGCCAGGCCGCTCTCAGAAATCGTCACCAGGCCACGCTTCGTCGCGGCGTTGTTTTGCGCCATCGGCAGCTACGCACTGATGAGCTTCGTGATGACCGGCGCGCCGCTGGCCATGGTCGGCTGCGGCCTTTCGACCGACGACGCCACGCTCGGCATTTCCTGGCACGTCATGGCGATGTTCGCGCCGAGCTTCTTCACGGGGTCGCTGATCCATCGTTTTGGCGCGGAACGGATCGTGGCTATCGGCCTGGTACTGCTCATTGGCTGCGGCATAGTCGCGCTGTCGGGGTTGGCACTGTGGCAGTTCTGGACGACGCTGATCCTGCTCGGCCTTGGCTGGAACTTCAGCTTCATCGGTGCCACCGCCATGGTGGCCGACAGCTACCAGTCATCCGAAAAAGGCAAGGTCCAGGGGTTCCACGATTTCGTCCTGTTCGGCTCCGTCGCCTTCGCCTCGCTGATGTCGGGCGCAGTCTACAATGCCTGGGGCTGGGAGATGCTGAACTGGATGATTTTCCCGGTCGTCGCGCTGTGCTTCGTGGCACTGGGCGTGTTGAAGATGACGGGCTTGCGGGCGGCCAACTGACGTCACGCTGTCGGGACGTCGCGGCAGCGGATTCACTCACATCCGAACAAAATTATTGCGCCCATCCCCTCTCTTGTGAAACCGTGTACCCCGACGGGGCATCGAAGCCATGCTCATATGCGGCAGCCGTATTCCGGTTCACAGCAAGGGATTTGTGAGATGTTTTCAATCAAGGTTCTGGCCGGCGCTGTACTAGCGCTCGGAATCACGTTTGCCTCGGCGAGTGCCCAGGTGGTGGTGTCGTCGAAGATCGACACCGAGGGCGGCGTGCTCGGCAATATCATCCAACTGGTGCTGAACGCCAATAATATCCAGACCACCGACCGGATCCAGCTCGGCGGCACGCCCGTGGTCCGCAAGGCGATTACAGCCGGCGAGATCGACATCTATCCGGAATACACCGGCAACGCCGCCTTCTTCTTCGAGAAGGCCGACGATCCGGTGTGGAAAGACGCCGCCAAGGCCTACGAGACTGCCAAGAAGCTCGACTACGACGCCAACAAGATCGTCTGGCTGTCACCGTCACCGGCCAACAACACCTGGGCGATCGCCCTGCGCAAGGAGGTCGCCGATACCAATAAGCTCGTCACCCTTTCCGACTTCGGCAAATATGTCTCGGGCGGCGGCAAGGTGGTGCTGGCGGCCTCCGCCGAGTTCGTCAATTCGGCGGCCGCGCTGCCCGCTTTCCAGAAGACCTATGGCTTCACGCTGAAGCCGGACCAGTTGATCACGCTGTCGGGCGGCGATACGGCGGCGACCATTGCCGCTGCGGCCAACCAGACCAACGGCGCCAACGCCGCCATGGTCTACGGCACCGACGGCGGCATCGCGCCCTCCGGCCTCGTCGTGCTTGAAGACGACAAGGGTGTGCAGCCGGTCTACCAGCCAGCGCCGATCATCCGGGAGGCGGTGCTGAAGGAGCATCCCGAAATCGAGACGCTGCTGAAGCCGGTCTTCGCCAAGCTCGATCTCGTTACGCTGCAGGAGTTGAATGGCCGCGTGCAGGTTGGCGGCGAGCCAGTCAAGGGCGTCGCTGAGGACTTTTTGAAAAAGAACGGCTTCCTGAAGTAAGGCGATTTCCGGCGCTCCGCTTCAAGGTGCGCCGGATCGGCCGATGGGGGAGGGCGTGCGCATCCGGTTCGACAAGCTTGGCGTGGTCATCGCGGCGATATCGGCCTATGCGGCTTTCGCGGCGCCATTCGCCACCTTCCGCGCCAATCGCATCGTACCCGGCGAGGCGCGCTCGATCCTCGAATCTTTGCCCGCGGCGGTCGGTCCGCTATTGATGGCGATTGTTGTCGCAGCGGCGCTCATTGCGCTGCTGAAAACGCCGCTTGCTCTGCGCCTCGCCGCCAGTGTGGTTGCACTTGCGGCGCTGGCGCTGCTGATTGGCGTTGCCGGCAGCTTCCTGACGCCCGCCGGCAACACCTTCGCCCGTATCTCGCCGGCTTCGGGATTCTGGCTGCTTATCTTCGCCTTCACCCTTCTGCTCGCCGACGTGCTTACAAGGCTGAACCTGTCGCCGCAGGCACGGGTCGGCGTGCTTGTTGTCGCCGCAGCGGCAATCGGCCTGCTGCTCGTCTCGGGAAGCTGGAACAGCCTGTCGATCCTCAAGGAATATTTCAATCGCTCCGATAGTTTTTGGGCGGAAGGCTCCAAGCACGTGACGTTGGCGCTGGGTTCGCTGGCGGCTGCGGTGATTATCGGCCTGCCGCTCGGCATCCTCTGCCATCGCGTCGAGAAATTGCGGGCCGGCGTGCTCAACGTGCTGAACATCATCCAGACCATTCCTTCGATCGCGCTGTTCGGCCTCTTGATCGCGCCGCTCGGCTGGGTCGCTTCGCATGTGCCGGGTGCTGCCGCGCTCGGCATTCGCGGCATCGGCACAGCGCCGGCTTTCGTCGCCCTGTTCCTCTATTCGCTGCTGCCGGTGGTGGCTAATACCGTGGTCGGCCTTGCCGGTGTGCCGCGTGCCGCCAACGACGCAGCGCGCGGCATGGGCATGACCGACCGCCAGCGGCTGTTCGGTGTCGAGTTTCCGCTCGCCTTCCCGGTGATCCTCACCGGCATCCGCATCGTGCTGGTGCAGAATATCGGCCTCGCCACGATTGCCGCGTTGATCGGCGGCGGCGGCTTTGGCGTGTTCGTGTTCCAGGGCGTCGGTCAGACGGCGATGGACCTGGTGCTGCTCGGCGCCGTGCCGACGGTGGCGCTGGCCTTCGCCGCCGCGATCATCCTCGATGCAGTGATCGAAATGAGCGCCAGCAAGCGCAGGGTTGAAACGGCATGATCGAGATCGAAGGCATCACCAAGCGCTACGGCGAGACGACAGTCGTCAACGACGTGTCGATGGTAATCGAGCCGCGCAGCATCGCCGTCATCGTCGGCACCTCCGGCTCCGGCAAGACGACGCTGCTTCGCATGATCAACCGGCTGGTCGAGCCGACATCGGGCGTGATCAAGCTCGACGGCGTCGACAACCGCTCGGTGCCGGATTATGAGCTGCGCCGCAGCATAGGCTATGCCATCCAGGGCCACGGCCTGTTTCCGCATCGCACGGTGGCGCAGAACATCGCCACTGTGCCGGTATTGCTCGGCTGGGACGCCAACCGCATCAAGGCCCGCGTCGACGAGCTGATGACGCTATACCAGCTCGACCCGCAAGACTACGGGCCACGCTATCCGCACGAGCTTTCCGGCGGCCAGCAGCAGCGCGTCGGCGTCGCTCGGGCGCTTGCCGCGGAACCCAACGTGCTGTTGATGGATGAGCCGTTCGGGGCGCTCGATCCGATTATCCGCAACAAGGCGCAGGAGGATCTGCTGGCAATCCAGAAGCGCTTCGGCACCACCATCATCCTGGTCACCCATGACATGGAAGAGGCCGTTCACATGGGCGACAAGATCGCCGTGATGGACGGCGGCAAAGTGGTGCAATATGCCGAGCCGGCCGAAATACTGGCGAGACCGGCCAGCGCGTTTGTCGAAACCCTGGTAGGTGCCAGCGAAAAACCGTTCCGGCTGTTGTCGCTTGGCCGGGTCCGCGACGCGGTGGAAAACGGCACCGCCGAAGGCGAGGCGATCCCCGGTGACGCCAGCCAGCGCGACGCGCTCGCCGAACTCCTGTGGTCGGGCCGCCCTGCGCTGCCGGTGACAGATACCGACGGCAAGCCGCTTGGCCGCGTCACGGTGGACGGGCTGGTTAAGCGCGCGGCGAGACCGGCATGAAAGAGGCTGGCTTAAAGGCTTGGCTTCCATCACTGCTCAGGCTTGCCCTGGTGGTGCTGCTTATCGCCTTCGTCACCAATCCCGGCTGGTTCGAACCGCTGCTGAAGCCGCTGACAGAGAACAATGCGCCGGTAATCTACAATCAGGGCAGCCTGTTGACGCTGACGCTGCTGCATCTGCGGACCGTGCTGATCGCGACGGTTGCCGCGACGATCGTTGCGGTCGCGCTCGCCATTCTGGTCACCAGGCCAGCCGGCGCCGAATTCCTGCCGCTGTCGCGCAGCCTGGTCAATATAGGCCAGACCTTTCCACCGGTAGCGGTGCTGGCGCTTGCCGTGCCAGCGGTCGGCTTCGGCGAAAAGCCGACGCTGATTGCGCTGTTTCTCTATGGCCTGCTGCCGATCTTCGAGAACGCGCTGACCGGCCTGACGACGCTGCCGGCCAACGTCGTCGAGGCGGCGCGTGGCGCCGGCATGACTGGCTGGCAAAGGCTGGTCAAGGTCGAGCTGCCGCTCAGCGCGCCGATCATTCTCGGCGGTATCCGGCTGTCGGTGGTGATCAGCCTTGCCACCGCGACCATCGGCTCGACAGTTGCGGCGAGGACATTGGGCGAGGTGATCATCGCCGGCCTGCTGTCGAACAACCTCGCCTTCATCCTGCAGGGCGGCCTGATCGTCGCCGCCCTTGCCGTACTGATCTATGACGGGCTGTCGGCGATCGAGCGCTACACAGCGCGGCGCATGGGACGCGAGGCGGAGTAAGCCTCTCCGAGCGAGCTTCGTTCCTTTCAGCGGCCGATCGAACGCGCCGGATGATCAAGCGTCAGTTCGAGCGCCATACCCGTCCCGCTGGCGATCCAGCGGCGGCGGATGACGGCGAAATCGTGCTGTGTCCCGGCTCCAACCACAGAGACCAAGTCGCCCACAGCGCAATCGCTATCGAGATCGAGGGCTTCGACAGTCTCGGCAATGTCTTGCTTGCCGGCATAATGTCTCGCAATGGCTGTGAGCACGATGATCACTGGGCCACCCGTTGCGCGATCTTCGGGACTCGGCGATTGATGAGTGCGATGCCCCGATCTTTCAGCAGGAGTTCTTGCCATGACCGCGCGTTTCTCCAAGATCGTCATGTGTTTGTGTCTGGCGGCTTTCGCCTTCCTCGTCGCCTTTGGCAACATCACCGATTACGGCTCAAACTTCGCCTTTGTCCAGCATGTGCTGAGCATGGACACGACCTTTCCCGGCAACGCACTGATGTACCGCTCGATCACCAACCCGGCCTTGTGGACGGCAGGCTACTGGCTGATCATCCTTGGCGAGGCGCTGACCTGCCTGCTCTACCTGATCGCCGCCTGGCAACTCTGGCAGGCGCGCAACGCCAGCGGACAGGCTTTCAACGATGCCAAGAAGTTCGCCATCATTGCCGCCACAATGGGCTTCCTCGTTTGGTATTTCGGCTTCATGGTCGTTGGCGGCGAGTGGTTTGCCATGTGGCAGTCTTCGACATGGAATGGTCAGGAGGCGGCGTTCAAATTCTACATGACCATGCTGGTGGTGCTGGTCTTCGTCGTCCAGCCGGACGGCGACCCGCGCAAAGCTTGACGGCCGTTCGCCGATTTCAGTCGATCTAACCGGATGGCGGTGTCGACAGGCGTACTGCCGTCCAGCCTTTTGGACGAAACCCGGGATCTTTTGGGCGAAAGCCGGACAAGAACCGAACAATATCTTGACGTTCAGAGCCCTGTTTCGCATAAGCCGCTGCGAAGGGACGGATTCCGGTTGCGGAAATTCGTCCCCTGTCTCAACGGCCCGGGGAGGGGTTCTTTTGGGCCACCAATCGAGGAAAATTCGGCAATGACCATAATTTCAGCTGTCATCGCCTGCGGTCTGCTTTCAGTCCTTTACGCCATCTGGGCGACACGTTCGGTTCTCGCGGCCGATCAGGGCAATGCACGCATGCAGGAAATTTCCGCGGCCATCCGCGAAGGCGCGCAGGCTTATCTGGCGCGCCAGTACACCACCATCGCCATCGTCGGTGTCGTGGTCCTGCTTCTCGCCTGGTGGCTGCTTTCGATTACCGCCGCCATCGGCTTCTTGATCGGCGCCGTTCTGTCGGGTGCCGCTGGCTTCATCGGCATGCACGTCTCGGTGCGGGCCAATGTGCGCACCGCGCAGGCGGCTTCCAACAGCCTCGCTGCCGGCCTCGAGATCGCCTTCAAGTCGGGCGCCATTACTGGCATGCTGGTTGCTGGCCTGGCCCTTCTCGGCGTCTCCATCTACTACCTGATCCTGACCCAGTTCATGGGTCTGCAGCCAAACGATCGCGTCGTCATCGACTCGCTTGTTTCGCTCGGCTTCGGCGCCTCGCTGATCTCGATCTTCGCCCGTCTCGGCGGCGGCATCTTCACCAAGGGAGCCGACGTTGGCGGGGATCTCGTCGGCAAGGTTGAAGCCGGCATTCCCGAAGACGATCCACGCAATCCGGCCACCATTGCCGACAATGTCGGCGACAATGTCGGCGATTGCGCCGGCATGGCGGCCGACCTGTTCGAGACCTATGCAGTGACTGTGGTCGCCACGATGGTCCTGGCCGCCATCTTCTTCGGTGGCACCGCCGTTCTCGGCGCGGCCATGCTCTATCCGCTGGCCATCTGCGGCGCCTGCATCCTCACCTCAATCGTCGGCACCTTCTTCGTCAAGCTTGGGTCCAGCGGCTCGATCATGGGCGCGCTCTACAAGGGCCTGATCGTCACCGGGCTGCTGTCGATTGTCGGCCTTGCCGTAGCCACTTCGGCATGTATCGGCTGGGGGGAGATCGGCACCGTCGCCGGCATGGCTATTACCGGCACGAACCTGTTCATCTGCGGTCTTGTCGGCCTTGCGGTGACCGGCCTCATCGTGGTGATCACCGAATATTATACCGGCACCAACAAGCGTCCGGTGAACTCCATCGCCCAGGCCTCGGTCACCGGTCACGGCACCAACGTCATCCAGGGCCTCGCGGTCTCGCTGGAAGCGACGGCGTTGCCGGCGATCGTCATCGTCGGCGGCATCATCTCGACATACCAGCTTGCCGGCCTCTACGGCACGGCGATCGCGGTGACGACGATGCTCGGCCTCGCCGGCATGATCGTCGCGCTCGATGCCTTCGGCCCGGTTACGGACAATGCCGGTGGCATTGCCGAAATGGCCGGCCTGCCCAAGGAAGTGCGCCAGTCAACCGACGCGCTTGACGCTGTCGGCAACACGACCAAGGCGGTAACCAAGGGCTACGCCATCGGCTCGGCCGGCCTCGGCGCGCTGGTGCTGTTCGCGGCCTATTCTAACGACCTGAAGTTCTTTGCCGCCAATGGCGACAAATACCCGTACTTCCAGGGCATGGGCGACGTCTCCTTCGACCTCTCCAATCCTTACGTCGTCGCCGGCCTGATCTTCGGCGGCCTGATCCCGTATCTGTTCGGCGGCATCGCCATGACCGCCGTCGGCCGCGCCGCGGGTGCTATCGTCCAGGAGGTGCGCAAGCAGTTCCGCGAGGATCCGGGCATCATGGCCGGCACCTCGAAGCCGAACTATGCGCGCGCCGTCGACCTTCTGACCAAGGCAGCGATCCGGGAGATGATCGTTCCGTCATTGTTGCCGGTCCTGGCGCCGCTGGTCGTCTATTTCGGCGTCCTCCTGATCTCCGGTTCGAAGGCATCCGCCTTTGCCGCCCTCGGCGCCTCGCTGCTCGGCGTCATCGTCAACGGCCTTTTCGTCGCCATCTCGATGACCTCCGGCGGCGGTGCCTGGGACAACGCCAAGAAGTCGTTCGAAGATGGTTTCGTCGACAAGGACGGCGTCAAGCATATGAAGGGCTCCGAAGCGCACAAAGCTTCGGTGACCGGCGATACGGTCGGCGACCCCTACAAGGATACTGCCGGCCCGGCGGTCAACCCGGCGATCAAGATCACCAACATCGTCGCGCTGCTGTTGCTGGCCGTTCTCGCGCACGGCTAAGCTCGGTCGCTACGACCTTAAGACAAAAACCCGCGGGATCGCTCCCGCGGGTTTTCCATTGCCTGAGATGTGCCGCTTCCGGGGAGGGAAGTAAAAGGAAAGAAGGAGCCGACCTCCGCCGGAATGGATCAGGTGCCGCCGAGCGTGCTGCCGCCGCCGCCGCCGGGAATACCGGGCGCCAGCTTGCTGGCGCCATTTATGATCTGGCTGAGGAAGTTCTGGTCCTTGCCGCCGGTCGGCGTGGTGCGCGAGATGAAGTCGAACACTTTGCCGTCCTTCAACCCGTAATTGGCTATCTGCGTGACGCGCCCGTCATCGCCGAAATAGACTGCCAGTACATGCTGGTCGACCAGCCGCGGCTTGTCGAAGGCGACGTAGCGCTTGCGCGTCTGCGAAATGTAATAAAAGGCCTCGTTGTCGAAGGTCGCTTTCGTCGAGGGAGTGCCGAGCGCCAGCAGCACCTGTTCGCGGCTTGAGCCGACCGGCACCAGGTCGATCGCCTGCTGGTCGATGACGTAGCCTTGCGTCAGCGTCTCGCTCGGATTGAGATCGCCGATCATCTTGGATGAATTGCAGGCGGAAAGCGCCGCAGCGATCACCAGTAGCGAAACCGCACCGGCGGGCCTGGGCAGGAAAGTCGACTTGAATTTCAGCGCGCGCAACTACAACTCCATAAGCTGGCCGCAACTTGCGCTGGGCCGCAAAACCGGTAAACCAGCTTGCTTGCCGATGCAACAAGGCCACTTCAACAAACGGTCCCGGGAGACCACCCTCAAATGTTCCAGCGCCTCTTTGGCCGCGAACGACATGCCAACCGCGCCATCACCGAGGCGCTTTACGCACAAATCGTGGCGGCGGCGCGGCAAACGGTGTTTTATTCCGCCTGGAACGTGCCGGACACGCCGCTCGGCCGCTTCGAGATGCTGTCGTTGCACATGTTCCTGTTCCAGCACCGGTTGCGCGGCGAGGGTGGTGCGGCGGCAGAGGTTGCGCAGGTGCTGATCGACGAGTTCTTCATGGATGTCGAACATTCGTTGCGGGAATTGGGCATTGGCGACGTCGGCGTGCCGAAGCGCATGCGGAAACTGGCGAAGATGTTCTACGGCCGCACCGCCGCCTATGACGATGCACTGCAACGAAATGACCATGATGCACTTACCGGCGCCCTTGCCCGCAATGTCAGGCCCGATGCCGGCGCCTGGCCGCAAGCGTCGCAACTGGCACTCTATGCCGCCGATGCATCCAGGCAACTCACGGAACAGCCGACCGAATCGATCGTTTCCGGCACGGTGGTATTTCCCGTGGCCAACGCTTGAGCGGCGGCAGGCCGAATGAAGATGGCGAAGTGGAGGCGAACATGAAACGTCCTGATATCCACAGCCCAGTGTCATTCCGGGCAAATGTCGCTCGGCTGCCGCAAAAGGGGCTGCCGGTGGTGATCGATGCCGACGCCGGGCAGCGCGCCCTGCTGGCCGCCGAGCACGAACTGCTTTCGGTAGAAAACTATCGCGCCGAACTCCTGGTCGAGCCCTGGAAGCGCAACGGGGTGAAAGTCAGCGGCCATGTCGAGGCCGATGTAACGCAGGCCTGCATCGTCACCCTCGACCCGGTCAAGGCGCATATCGACGAGCCGGTCGAAGCGCTGTTCCTGCCGGAGCAATCCAAGCTCGGCCGGCAAGGTTTCGACGGCGGCGGTGAGATCCTACTCGACGCCGAAGGGCCGGACAGCCCGGAGACCTTTTCCGGCGACGCCATCGACGTCGGAGCGCTTGCCGAACAGTTCTTTGGCTTGGCGATCGATCCCTATCCGCGCAAGCCCGGTGTGTCGCTGGAGGCCGCCGGCGATGCCGAGCCTGTGGAGAATGAGTTCCAGCAAAAGCTCAGATCACTGTTGGGAAAATCCTGATAGCTGATCCAATTTGAGAAAAGTTGGTTGTGCGGCAGCCCAAAACCGTTATTTTCGCCGAACCTTCGCGAGCCCCGTACCTTGGCAAGCCCGCTGGCCAAGCAACCGTGAGATGAACACCGCGTGATCAGGATTTCCATCGATGCCATGGGCGGCGATCACGGGCCAAGCGTGGTCATCCCGGCGCTCATGACTGTCGCCACCCGCCGTCCGGACATACGCTTCGTCATTTATGGGCGCGAAGAAGTGGTACGGCCCGAACTCGCCAAATTCCCCAAGCTGGCGGACGTGAGCGAGTTCATCCACTGCGAGATCGCAGTCCGGATGGACGACAAGCCGAGCCAGGCGCTGCGCCATGGTCGCTGGAAATCATCGATGTGGAAGGCCGTCGAGGCGGTCAAGGCAGGCACTGCCGACGCCTGCATCTCAGCCGGCAATACCGGCGCGCTGATGGCAATGTCCAGGTTCTGCCTTCGCACCATGGCGACCATCGATCGCCCGGCAATCGCGGCGCTCTGGCCGACATTGCGCGGCGAAAGCGTGGTGCTGGACGTCGGCGCCACTATCGGCGCAGATGCGCATCAACTGGTTGATTTTGCCATTCTGGGCACCGGCATGGCGCGCTCGGTTTTCGGCATTGAACGGCCTAGCGTCGGCCTGCTCAATGTCGGCGTCGAGGAGATCAAGGGTCAGGAGGAGGTCAAGGAGGCGGGCCGCATGCTTCGCGAGGCCAACATGGCCTCGATGAACTACCATGGCTTTGTCGAGGGTGACGATATCGGCAAGGGCAGTGTCGACGTCGTCGTTACCGAAGGATTTGCCGGCAACATCGCGCTGAAGACGGCGGAAGGCACGGTCAGGCAGATCGCCGGGTATCTGCGCGCGGCGATGAACCGCACGCTGATGGCCAGGATCGGCTATATCTTCGCGAAGACCGCCTTCAATCGCCTGCGCGAGAAGATGGATGTCGGCCGCTCCAATGGCGGCGTCTTCCTCGGGTTGAACGGCATCGTGGTGAAAAGCCATGGCGGGGCTGATTCGGATGGCTTTGCGGCGGCGATCGAGCTTGGCTACGACATGGTACGCAACAATCTGCTTGACCGCATCGAAGCCGATCTCGACCTGTTCCATGCCCGCAATCCGAATGCCCAGACAATCCGGAAATCCGACGTCGTCATCGACGCAAAGGAATAGGAAAGAGCATTGATCAGATCAGTCGTGCGCGGCACGGGCGCCGCGCTGCCCCGCCGCATTATGAAGAATGCCGATTTCGAAGGCATGGTCGAGACGTCGGACGAGTGGATCGTCCAGCGCACCGGTATTCGCCAGCGCCACATCGCGGCCGATGACGAGACGACGGCCTCGCTGGGCGAGGCGGCGGCGCGCGCAGCCCTCGACAGCGCCGGCCTGATGGCGGACGACATCGACCTGATCGTGCTGGCGACCTCGACGCCCAACAACACCTTTCCCGCGACCGCGGTCGAGATCCAGAACCGCCTCGGCATGCACCACGGTTTTGCCTTCGACCTGCAGGCGGTTTGCTCCGGCTTCGTCTATGCAGTGACGACCGCCGACCTCTATATCCGCGGCGGCTTGGCCAGACGGGTGCTGGTGATCGGCTCGGAAACATTTTCGCGCATTCTCGACTGGAACGACCGCTCGACCTGCGTTTTGTTCGGCGACGGCGCCGGCGCGATGGTGCTGGAAGCAGGCACGGGAGCAGGCGGCATCGCCGACCGAGGCGTTCTGGCGGCCAGCCTGCGCTCCGACGGCATCCACAAGGACAAGCTTTTTGTCGACGGTGGGCCGTCGACCACCGGGACGGTCGGGCACCTCAGGATGGAAGGCCGCGAAGTGTTCAAGCATGCGGTCGGCATGATCACCGACGTTATCGAGGCGACGTTCGCACAGGCCGGCATCAGCGCCGCCGATCTCGACTGGTTCGTGCCGCATCAAGCCAATAAACGAATTATTGACGCTTCGGCCAAAAAGCTCGGGATAGAGGAGCGGAAGGTGGTCGTGACCGTCGATCTGCACGGTAATACCTCCGCTGCTTCGGTGCCGCTGGCACTGTCCGCGGCCGTCGCCGACGGTCGCATCAAAAAGGGTGACCTGGTACTGCTTGAGGCGATGGGCGGCGGCTTCACCTGGGGCGCCGTCCTGCTCCGCTGGTAAGTGCCGAACTATCGGGTTCGGGTCCTTGACCTTGACGGATCAATTACTTAGGTTCTGCCGTTGCTTGTATCGATTTATGTTTTTGAGCTGATGGGACGGTTCGTATGGGGGGAAAGACACTTACGCGCGCCGACCTCGCCGAAGCCGTTTACCGCAAGGTTGGGCTGTCGCGTACTGAATCGGCCGAGCTTGTCGAGGCGGTGCTGAATGAGATCTGCGAGGCGATCGTTCGCGGCGAGACGGTGAAGCTGTCGTCCTTCGCGACCTTCCACGTGCGCTCCAAAAACGAGCGCATCGGGCGCAATCCCAAGACCGGTGAGGAAGTACCGATCCTGCCGCGCCGGGTGATGACCTTCAAGTCGTCGAATGTGCTGAAGAACCGTATCCTGCGCTCCCATCAAAACAGCAAAGCCAAGGGCAGCAAGTAGACGCCCGATCCACTTTGCCGAGAATCATGCTCCAGGCTTCGGTTGAAAAACGAGCCCTGCTTTTGCGCCGGGCTTGAATATTGTTTCATAAACCGCTGAAATAAGATGCGATTCGGTAGGCCGGATCGGTATTTGGGTGTAATCGTTCCGGCGGGACGGAAAGCTGCTCTCTTTGTTAAGCGTGATGTCCCCCGAACCCGGTTCCCGCCTTCGCGATCATGCTCTAGCGTGAGGATTCGTCCATGGACAAGAGCCCTGATGCTTTCCGCACCATCAGCGAGGTCGCGGAGGATCTGGATTTGCCGCAGCACGTGCTGCGCTTCTGGGAGACGCGTTTCAACCAGATCAAGCCGATGAAGCGCGGCGGCGGCCGCCGCTACTACCGTCCGCAGGACGTCGAACTGATCAAGGGTATTCGCCATATGCTCTACGATCAGGGCTATACAATCAAGGGCGTGCAGAAGCTGTTGCGCGAGAACGGCAACCAGTTTCTGATCGCCGTCGGCAATGGCGACATGGCGGCGGTCGAGGCGATCTCGCAACGCCGACAGGCCGACACGGTACCGCTGACGCAAGCGGCACAGCCGCGCGGCCCGGACGACGAAATGCTGGTCGGCCAACCGAGGGTGAAACCCAGCCGTCGTTTTTTCGGCATCGGCAAGACCGACGAGGAAGGTCCGGTTCCGCCGGACACGTCAAAGCTATCCCGTGACAATCGCGCATTGCTGCAGGAGGCGCTGTTCGACCTCCTGGAATGCAAGCGCCTGCTCGATCAGGTTCGCTAGAGCCCGCCGGGCTGACCGGAACGGTCTTCAGGGTCATGCGTTAGGCTTCCTTCTACATATGAAGGAAGCACGTCATGCCATCGCTTTCGAGCATCTCCGACACCGATCTGAACAAGCAGGTCGCGGCCCTGACCAGGGAACTGGCCACCTTGAAGAAAGCCGTGTTAAAGCGGGGCGGCGCCTTTTACGAAGACGGGCGCGATACCGCATCGGATTATTATTCGGATATCACTGAGCGCCTCGGCGACGCCTTGCCGGCAATCAGAAGGCAAGGCCGGGCGATCGAGAAGACCGCCCGAGATCACCCGGCGACGGCGGCCGCTGTCGGGCTGGTTGTGGTCGGGCTCGTCGCCAGTCTGTTCCTCGGCGGCCGGCAGCAACAAGCACCGCGGGCGCGTTCAAGATCGACACGTTGAGATAAGCAAATGGCGGCGGTCAGCGGACCGCCGCCATTTTTCGCCGACACGGCAAACCCGGCAAGCGTGCCGCCCTTGATCAAGGGCCAGAACGCCTGATTGCCGGTTGTTCGACCGAGGGTGTTTTCAGTACTTCTTCGCCACAACCTTCTTGTGATGGTGGCGGTAGTGGTGGTGGACGCGGTGATGGTAGTGATGGCGGTGATGCTTCTTGACGGTGGCGTGCATCGTCGTTGCATTCGCGCTGCTTGCGCCGATGATCGGCATCGAGAGGGCAAGTGCGATTGCAAGTCCAAGGGCGGAGAGAAGAGGCTTGTTCATGACATCGTTTCCTTTTTGCGCAGGCGGAATTTAAGCGTCACCGATTCAGGTCGGTGACCCGATCGGTGCGGTTGGGACTATCGCCTTGAAGTTTTTCGGCAGTTTTTCCGGCCTGTAGAATTTTGTTTCCGAACCGTGTCTGCCGATGATCCAGCCGGATGTCGGCGCACCGGCATCCGCCATTGATTCCGGCGTCGGTTCACGATGCCGTGACGCTATCTTTGATGCTTGGCAAATCACCGACGAGCGGGCATTCTCCCGATCGTCTCAGGCAACAACATGATTTGATCTAACTCTTTCATCCCACGGAGTTGCCAATGCCCCAAATAGCAAAACGCGAACCTTACTCCGAACTGGCGGCGAGCGCGGTTACGCCTGAACGCAGTGCCGTCCGAACCGCCCGGGAAGCCCGTGGATACAGCATCGAAGAGCTGTCCCTGGCGTGCGGGCTGGCAGCCTATGAGATTGCCGACATTGAAAGCGGCAAGGATGCCGATCCCTCGAAACGTCGGCGTATTGCCTCCGCGCTTCAACTTCCGGAAAGCGCTCTGTTTGACGAAGCCGTGTTGCCTGCCAAAAGGCGATCCGTGTCGTAGCGACGTGTCATGCTTTTATTCCACGAGCTCGCCATGGGTCGCCCTGGCGGGCTTCGTTTTTTCGGCCACTTAGTGGACTTGCCGGCCGCTACGGCGACGCCAGACGGAAATTGTCGGAGATGAGCCTCGAATCCGTTCGCGCCTTTTTCGCCGCACACGCGCCCGACATCGACGTTATCGTCACGGAAGCCAGCTCGGCGACAGTGCCTCTGGCCGCCGAAGCGCATGGCGTAGCGCCAGCGCAGATTGCCAAGACGATCTGCTTGCGCGCCGGCGACCAGACGATGCTGATCGTGGCCAGCGGGATCTCCAGGCTGGACAATCGCAAATTCAAGGACCGGTTCGGTGGCAAGGCGCGAATGCTGGATGCCGAACAGGTGCTTGCCGCGACCGGTCATCCCGTCGGCGGGGTGTGCCCATTCGGCCTACCGGCGCCGCTCCCGGTCTACTGCGACATCTCGCTGCGCGCCTTTGACGAGGTCGTCCCGGCGGCAGGCGCGACGAATGCCGCCGTACGGCTCAGCCCGCAACGCCTGGCCGAACTCGTCGACGCCGAGTGGGTGGATGTGTGCCAGTAGCCATTTATCCGGGTCGTGGGATCCGCTGAGTGTTACCGCTACTCGGTCTTCTGTGGCTCTTCTTTCTTGATCGTCTGAGCGTCTGTGGCAGTCGACATATCGGCCTTCTCGACGCTCGCTGTCGTCTGCGTGTCGACCGATGCCTGGACCTTTGAATGCGCGGGGCAATCCGCAGAGGCAACTGATATGGACATGGTCAGTGCCGCAGCTATTGCGAGGAATGTCTTCATGATCATTCTCCTCGTTCGTTCGATGGGCAAAGTTAGCCCGTCTGGCCCCGACCACAAAATCACATTTGTTCACACGCTGGCCCAGTAATTCAAATGGCTGCGCGGATAGCCGCTTGCCGTATCAAAGCCCACTGGCTCCGGCCGGAGGATTTTTGGCGTTAAAGATCTCGCCGCTCAGAGCCAGTCTCAGGTCTTCGGCGCTGAGCTGACCACTTTCGAACAAATCCATCACCCTGCGGCCGAGCACTTCTCTGCCTGGATCGCCGTCAGCGAGGCCTAGTTCACGGCATCGGGCATCAAGTGCCTTGGTCAACATGGTCAGCTCGGCAGGACAGGCAACCCCTTGAAGCGACATTGCATCTCTCCCCTAAGGGCGAAAGCGCGTGGCATCTTCGTAGCGTCCGCTCGCCCTTACAACTGCGGACGACGGCAATTCAAATAAAGCCAACCTTTTTCGAACTCAACATTCAAACGTACCAAAACGCCGCGCGCTCCAATGCGAGGATCCTGCTACAATACGGTATGGCCGTCCGAATAGCGGTTATCCTCGCGCTTCTCTTCGCCTTCGCCTACGGTTTCGCAAAACTCGCGGAACATTATGGCAGAGTTGGCCACAGACCCTCTCCGTGTGAAGAATTGCCCTATCCTGATTGTCCTGATCAAAAAGCTCTTCCCCGGGAAGAAACTGAGCCTTGAGCACGCCTGTTCAGGCCAGGCCAGGCCAGCCATCGGGATTGAATTAGTTCTTTCCAACCGACGGTTGGTGGACGCATTGCAGCTGATGGGCCTAGGGTTCACTACGATCCGCGCGCACCGGGCATGCCCAAACCCCCGAGTCACCCCTGCCTGATGCAAGGCGCCTGATCGAGTCCCGCCGTTCTGGCATGTGCGGCGGGACCTTTTCTTATTGAAGCTGGAATACGGGCTCACGATAAAGGTTGGCGTACGCACCAAACGTCGCCTAGCCACTGTCGCGCGGTTTCTCGGTGGGCTTCTGGCTAGCCGCCAGCCTCCGTGCCTCGCGCACGAGTGATCGTGATCGATTCTTCGATGAGATCACGCGCCTGCGTACGTTGCGCTGGCTGCAGTGCGGCTATTGTCTGTACAGCCAGTTTGGGGGAAAACTGGCTAAGCCTTTGGATTTTAATGGTCGGAGTGGCCGGATTCGAACCGACGACCCCTTGACCCCCAGTCAAGTGCGCTACCGGGCTGCGCTACACTCCGGACCGGTCGCGATGTATCGTGATAGACCGGCTCCGGTCAACCGAATTCGGTTGCTGTCCTGCCTGAAGCAACGGCAACGGGCATTGCGCCGCCCGCAGCTGCCACTGGTGGCGGTATTCGAGCGCGATGGCACCCCAGATCAAGCCAAGCAGCAGGTAGACATGGCGCCAGTGGTCGATGTCGATGAAGGTGCCGAGCCCGATATTGCCGATGAAGGCGACGTAGGCGCATAGAAGATAAGGCTGCCACGGCCGGTCGCGCAGCAGAATGCGGAAGCCGGCGGCGATCGTCCAGCACGTCAGCGTCAGGAACGACACGAAGCCGAGCCAGCCGTAATCCATCAGCATCTTCAGCCAGATGTCGTGCGTGTCCTCGCCGAACATCTTGCCGAAGACGAGCGGGCCGATGCCGAACGGATGCTCCAGTGCCATCTGAAAGCCGATCGTGTAGCGGGCGAAGCGGCCGAGGCGGGCGGTGTCGTAGCTTTGTTCAAGCTGTGCGCGGTTCGAGAACATCTCGGCGACGCCCGGCAGTTGCAGGATGACGATCATTGCGATGACCAGCAGTCCGACGGCGGCGATGGTCATGACGACCACGCGCAGCCGGAACTTGCCGCTGGCGCTCTGCAGGAACAAGGCACCGGTTAGCAGGATCGCCGAAACGGCGAACATGCCCCAGGCGCCGCGCGAAAAGGAAAAGAAGATGCCGGCGGTGATGATCAGCAGCGGCACAGCCAATAGAGGCATGCGCGCGACCGAGCCGGTAAGCAGCAGATAGAGCAGGTAGATGCCCGGCAGCACCAGGAACGGCCCGAACACGTTCGGGTCCTGGAAGGCGCCGGCGGCGCGGTCGTATTTGGTGAAGATCTCGGCTCCCGGAAAGGCATGAAAATAGCCGGCTATGCCGACCAGCGAAGTCAGCACCGCCGACACCACATAGGCGACGAAGATCACCCGATAGAGACTGGGCCGGACCGCCGTTACCGAAGCGAAGAAAACCGCGGTTAAGGCCAGGAACAGCGAGACGGCGAGATAGAGCGGCGTGCCGGCGAGGTCCGACATCTGCGTCATCGAGATCATGCCGCCGATGTTCATGATCAACAGCAGCACCAGAAGCGGCACCGCCGCGCGCTGTATGCGCATTCCGAACAAGGGCCACACCACGATCAGCCCGATCATATAGACGTCGTACGGCGCCGGCTCGGCAATGACGAAGCCGGACAGGAAGACGCCGAGGAAAACCGCCCCTGACGCAATCAGTGCGATCAGCTTGGCGTTGACCGCCGCCGCCGGCAATTCATAGGCCGTCGCGCTCAATATGCATTTTCCGTGTTGAGCAGGCGGATCGGCGTCAGGAACAGGATTTTGAGGTCGAACAGGAGCGACCAGTTCTCGATGTAATAGAGGTCGTATTCCGTCCGCATGCGAATCTTCTCGTTGGTGTCCATCTCGCCGCGCCAGCCATTGATCTGCGCCCAGCCGGTTACACCGGGCTTGACCTTGTGACGGGCGAAATAGCCGTCGACCACCTCATTGTAGAGGAGGTTGTGCGACTGCGCGGCAATGGCGTGCGGGCGCGGCCCGACCAGCGACAGCGAACCGAACAGCGAATTGAAGAACTGCGGCAATTCGTCGATCGAGGTCTTGCGGATGAAGCGGCCGACGCGGGTGACGCGTGGATCGTTCTTTGTCACGGTCTGCTTCGCCGTCGGGTCCGCCTTGTCGGTGTACATCGACCGGAACTTATAGACCTCGATGATCTCGTTGTTGAAGCCGTGCCGCTTCTGGTGGAACAGCACCGGCCCCTTGCTGTCGAGTTTGATCGCGATCGCGGTCGCCAGCATCACCGGCGAGAACACGATGATGCCGATGATTGAAAAGACGATGTCGAAGGCGCGCTTGGCGACCGAATCCCAGTCGTTGATCGGCTTGTCGAAGATATCGAGCATCGGCACCGAGCCGATATAGGAATAGGCGCGCGGCCTGAACTGCAGCGCGTTCGAATGCGCCGACAGCCGGATGTCGACCGGCAGCACCCACAGCTTCTTCAATAACTGCAGCACGCGCGATTCGGCGGTCAGCGGCAGTGATACGATCAGCATGTCGATGCGCGCGATGCGGGCAAATTCGATGAGTTCGGAAATTGTGCCGAGCTTGGGATAACCGGCTACAACCGGCGGCGACCGCTTATCGCCGCGGTCGTCGAAGATGCCGCAGATGCGGATGTCGTTGTAGGGCTGCCTTTCGACCGAGCGGATCAGTACTTCCGCCGCCTTGCCGCCACCGACGATAACGGCGCGGCGCTCCATCCGCCCATCGCGCGCCCAGCGCCGGATCAGCTTCGACATCACCAGGCGGAGACCCAGGATCAGCACGAAGCCGACAACAAACCACGTGCCGAAGAGCAGGCGCGAATAGTCTTCCGACATTTTCATGGTGAAGGCGGTGAGCGCCATCAAGGCGAACGTTCCGGCCCAGACCAGCAGGAGCCGGCCAAAATTGGCGATCGGCCGCATTAGCGCGACGATCTGGTAGCAGTCGGTGACGTCGAGCAGAACGACCGCGAGGAACGAGGTGGCGGCGATCGTCAGGGAGTATTGCCAGGCAAGATAGTTGAAAAAGCCGACGTAGTAGAAATAGACGGCAAGACCTGACACCAACAGCAGCGCGAATTCCACCATGCGCAGCACGCCGCTCACCATGATCGGCGACATCGTATCGCGCCGGTATTGCGAGGCGACCTGGCGGGCGACGTCGTTCATGCCGCCGGCCGTGTTGTTCTCGGCAGGGGCGTTGAATTTGCGCACCGCGTCTAGCGAAAAACGGCGCGCGGGGTCGATTTCGTTCATGGGGTGTCCGCAGGTTTCCCTCAGGTGAATAGCAAAAGAGAGCTAAGAAACCCTTGAAACAACAGATGGCTTTGGAGACGCTTTCACCAGGTGCAGCCCGGTGGAACCCGTTGCCCTATTTTTTTTGCGCGGCGAAATAAGCCTTTTCGATTTCAGCGGCCATTACATCGGCGCCGAATCGTGCCTTGAGGTCGGCGATGCCGGGCATCAGGCCCTTGTAGGCGTCGAGATCGGCCAATGCGGCGCTTATCTTGTCGCCAAGTTCGCGCGGGTCGGGCCGGATCAGGGCAGGCGAGCTGGTGTCGAAGATTTCCGGTATGCCGCCGACCGACGTCGCGATAATCGGCTTGCCGGCGGCGAGCGCTTCCAGAACGATATAGGGCATGGCTTCCGCGCGCGATGGAACGACGACCAGCTTGGCCAGCGTGAAGGCCAGCCTGGCCGGCATCGGCGCCAGGAAGCCGACGTCCAGGCCGCGCTGACTCACCTGGGCGCGATAGCGCGGCAGGTCGTCGCCGTCGCCGACCATCAGCGCCTTCAATGGGTGGCCGAGCCGTGTTGCGGCAAGCCCCAGCGCATCGATGAAGATGTCGGGGCCTTTGAGGTCTCGCATCATGCCGATGTAGAGGAGGTCAACCGCATTGTGCTCGGTCCGCACCGGCTCGAACTCTGCGGCGCGCAGGCCGTTGTGGACGAGAGCGTTCGGAATAGGCGGCTCGCCGACCTTCCTGCGATAAGTCCGTCGCTCATAATCGGAAACAAACAGCAGGCAATCGGTGAAGCGAGCCATGAAGCGCTCGAGCGCGAAGAACAGCTTCCCCATGGCGGTGGTCTCGTCATAGTGAAGCGAGCCGCCATGCGGCGAATAAAGGCGGGCTACGCGAGACCTGGATACCCGCAACAATGAGCCGAACAGACGGGCATAGGCGCCACCTTTGGCGCCATGCCCGTGCAGCACGTCCGGCCGCAATTCTTTTATGATCCTATAGGTGCGCCGGGCCGAGGCGAGATCGCCTGGCCCGACATGCCGCTGCATCGGCGTGCGGTGAATGCCGAGCGCCAGACTGCCCTTCATCTGTTCGAACAGCCGTTCCTCGAAATCGCCGCCCGTCGTCGAATCGCAGACGATGCCGACGGCATGGCCGGCGGCGACCTGAGCCTCAGTCAGGTCGCGCACGTGCCGGAAGATGCCTCCGACCGGTGAGCGAAAGCAGTGGACGATCCTGAGTGTGTCCGCCACTTGGTCAGCACATCAAAACAGGCGTTCGCGAACATAGACTGTATCGCCGGGCAGTAGCGGGTCGGAGGTCACCACGCGTCCGGTTATCACCTTGCCGTTGATGTCGCGGGTAATGTCGACGCTCTCCTGGTTGGCGCGTGGCGTGAACCCGCCGGCGATGGCGACGGCCTTCTGCACGGTCAGGCCCGGAACATAGGAATACTGGCCCGCCGCACCCACTTCACCCATGACGAAGATCGGTCGGTAGCGATCGATTTCGACAGAAACGTCAGGATCCCGCAAATAGCCCTGGCGCAGTTTCTCGGCGATCTCGCCCTCGAGCTGCTGGGCGGTGTGGCCGCGCGCCGGCACGTTGCCGACGAGCGGCAGCGAGAGATAGCCGGATTGGTCGACACTGTAGGTGTTGGTTAATCCCTCCTGCTCGAACACTGTGACGCGGACGCGGTCGCCGGCGCCGAGGCGATAGGGCTGGTCGAGAACTTCATGGAATGCGGCCGGCGTCGGCCGGTAGCTGGAGCAGCCCGAAAGCATCGATACGGCAAGCAGCGCGCGGAAAAGGGGAGTAGTGCTTTTCATGAGCGGACACGTACCTTTGAATAGCCGGCGACTCTGCGGCAAACCTTAACGATCGAGCTCGGTTATCATCCTGTTAGGGTTAATGGCCGGTAAAGGCGCACCGCCGATACGGGCCGGATCGACAAATGCAGATCGTTTTCAGCCTCTTGTTTGCGGCTTGTTAGTAGAGCCTAACAGGTTCTTACCGCGATATTAACGGCTGAGTTACCATAGTTGTTTACGGTGCATGCTGACTCAGTACCGGAGCAGGGATGCATGTCCGTTCAATCCGCAGCCGCAGATGTCGACATCGATCTCAGGCAGCTTTTCGCCAGCCTGGCGCGAAACTGGTTGCGCATCCTTGTCGTCGCGCTGGCTGTAACCGGCCTGGCCTTTGCGCTCGCCTGGCTTGCAACGCCCGAATACAAGGCGGCAGCCAAGCTGGAGATCGGGCCTCGAGAATCGGAGTTCACGCGGCCAGCCGGGGCCAACGGCAACGAGCGGTCGATTCCCGACGAAGAGGCTGTGGCCACCGAGGTCCAGATCATCTCGTCCCCCGACATCCTCAAGCAGGTGGCGGCGAAGCTCAACCTGGCGAAGTTGCCCGAATTCGACGAGGCGCTGAAGATGTCGGCGCTGAGCCGCACCCTTGTCCTCGTTGGCTTGAAAAGCGATCCCTTCGAGATCCCGCTGGAAGAGCGCGTGCTGGACGCAATGCATGAGAAGCTCAACGTCTATGGCGTCGAAAAAACCCGCGCGATAGCAATCGAGTTCTCGTCGGAGGATCCACAGCTTGCCGCCGCGATCCCGAACGCCATTGCAAACGCCTATATCGCATCCAAGGGCAACGCCAAGCTCGAATCGAATTCCGCTGCCACCGACTTTCTGGCGCCGGAAATCGCGGATCTGCAGAATCGGGTGAAGGAGGCGGAAGCCAAGGTTGCCGCATTCCGTGCCCAGTCGGATCTTTTGATGGGCGGCAACAATTCGGTGCTTGCCACCCAGCAGCTGTCCGAATTGTCGAGCGAATTGTCACGGGTGCGCGCCAACCGCGCTTCAGCGGAAGCGACCGCCGACAGCGTGCGCAGGGCATTGCGCAGTGGCGGCTCACTGGATGCCGTTCCGGAGGTGTTGTCGTCCGAACTGATCCAGCGCCTGCGCGAGCGGCAAGTCGAACTCAAGAACAACATCGCCGACCTTTCCACCACCTTGCTCGACAACCATCCGCGCATCCGGGCGCTGAGGTCGCAACTCGCCGATCTCGACCGCCAGATCCGCAACGAAGCGGAAAAGATCATGAAGGGTCTGATGGCGCAGGCCGAGACGGCAAAGGCGCGCGAGGCTCAACTCGTGGCCGACGTCAACACGCTGAAGGCGGCGTCCGCCCGCGCCGGCGAAGAGCAGGTGGAACTCGATGCGCTGCAGCGCGATGCCGCGACCAAGCGCCAGCAACTCGATCTCTACTCGTCCAGCTATCTCCAGGCGGCCGCACGCAAGGATCGCAACTACCTACCTGTTGACGCTCGCCTATTTTCGGAGGCCCGGGCGCCGACCGAACCCTATTTCCCCAAGATTGGTCCGATTGTCGGCGCGGCCTTTGTCGGCTCGTTGCTCATCATGGCGATCGTCACGTTGCTGCAGGAACTGTTTTCCGGCCGTGCCATGCGTCCGGCCGCCGGTGCCCATTTCGAACACATCGAGCAGGTTGCGATGCCGGCTGTCCAGGCCGAACGCGCATCGGCCGAGCCCGACCCGCCGGTTGCGCGGTCCGAACCGGCAGTCGCCGAGATCGATGAGACCGACGACGACAGTATCATTGAAACCAAAGTGGAGCCGGAACCCGTCGCGGTGGCGGAAGCGGCTGCCGAGAAAATCGAACCGGAGTACTCTGAAATGGCCGCTGGAGACATTGAACCGGCACGTTCTATCCTCGGCGAGATCGACATCGACAAGGCCGCGGAAAAACTGATCGCCACCGGTGCAGCCCGGGCCATATTCGTGTCACCGGAAGGCGACGAGGCGGCTGCCTCGGCGGTGCTGGTGGCGCGCGCAGTCTCCGACGCTGGGCTACGCGTGCTGCTGCTTGATCTCACCGCTTCGGGTGCTGCCTCGCGGCCGATGCTGGACAGCGGGCTGTTTCCGGGCATCACCGATCTGCTCGCCTCGCAAGCGCAGTTCAGCGATGTGATCCACCCCGATCTCTATTCGGATTGCCACGTGATTCCCGTCGGCACAGCCGATCCGGTCCGTGCCATGCGCGCCGCCGACCGGCTGCCGATCATCATGCAGTCGCTAACCACGGCCTATGATCTGGTTGTGGTCGAATGCGGGCCGGCCGACGCGCAAGGCATCAGCCGCCTGGTGGGCGAGGGCACCGAGGTGCTGCTCTCCATGCTGGAGCCGGACGACCAGGTGACGCAAGCCGCAGTCGCGCTCATCGAGAGCGGTTATCCCGACCTAACGCTGGTCACGCCAATCGGCCATGTGGCGCCGGGGCCAATGCCGGGACGGCGCTCGGCGGCCTGAGGCATTTTTCTCAAATCGAAATCAGCTGTCGTCTTCGCCTGCGGCCGGTGCTGTCTGGCCCACGGCCTTGCGGCGCAGCAGCTTGGTCAGCTTCCAGACCATTGGGCTGTGCTTGATGAATGCTTTCAGGCTTGCGCCGTGCCTGAGCGCAAGCGCCAGCGCGCGACCTTTCAGCGTCAGCGGAACCAGCGCCTCGAAATGTTGCGTTTCGACATCGCACCACAATCGCTTGTAGGGTTCGTCACCGACCGAGAAATCATAGATTTCAAAACCCGCCTCGCAGGCTTCCTGGATGTTCTCGAAGAACAGGAAGTCGCCGGGGCTGGTGTGTGCGAGTTCGTCCTCGGCGATCGCCCCGAATTCGCAGATCAGCCGCTTGCCCGAGCGGCTCGATCCGGTGACCGCACGAAGCTTGCCGGCGACTTCCAGCCCATGCAGCACGAAGGACGGATCTTCCTCTTGGAGCGCGTCGGTAAACAGCGAGCGAAAAAAAGCACGCACCTCCGCTTCACCGAAAACGTTGGCGATGCCCATCTTGCGGAAGCGAAATTCCTTCATCTCGAAAAAGGCGTCGAGCAGCCTGTTCACCTCGTCCGCAGTCCTCGCCTCGATGCGGCAATGGCTGCCGACGGCCCCGAATTTGCGCGCCTGCGAGCGATGCTTCTTGCGCCTGCGCTTGCCGCTCACGCGGGTGAGCAATGCATCAAACCCTCCTACAAGACCGGCGGCCAGAGACAGATTGGGGCTCGAAAAATGCGGCAAGGCGGAGAGCGGGTTGGCAACGCCGTCGAGATCGGGCAGCAGCCGCTCTAGCGCAACAAGATCGATATCACGCCGCACCTTGGCAATCGCAGCCAGCATAGCGCGGATCGCCGCGTTATCGGCATTCGCCAGCCATTGCGGGTCGGCGGCGGCAAAATTGCCGTTGGCATGGCGGCCGCCCATGAACCGGGCGACGCGGAACGCTCCACTGCGAGTGACCTCCAGCGCCAACGAGAAAACCGGCCTGTTGTCGGCGCGCAGCGTCGCAACGACAACGTCGGCACCGGTATGTGCGGCCCAGTTCAGGATCCAGCCTGCGCTCTGCGCCGGGGCAAAAAGCGCCGAACGGCAGAATTCGGCGTACGCCGCCAGCGCCGCACTATCGGCAACCGAGATCGACAAGCCGGCTTTGCCGGCCGGCAAGGTATACGGCGACGCCTCGCTGCTTGCCAGCCGATTGCCGTCAAATGACGCGGTGGCGTCAACCATACCTCAATCCTTAGGGCGTATTCGTCGCGATTGGGGGTCCGCGCAGGCGCATTCCATGCTTGATGAGCTTAGGCGCAAAAGGTGAATGAATGATCGACGGGGGCGAGGCAATTCGCAAACTGGCGCTCAATCTCGCCCGCTATTCCGGTCTCGCGCCGCTGGCCAAGCCGTTTATCGGCGGCCTTGGCGTCATCCTGATGCTGCATCGGGTCACCGCGACGCCGGAAAAGCCGAACGGCGTCAACCGACACTTGAACATCGCGCCTGGGTTCCTCGATATCGTGATCGCCGACATGAAGGCGAACGGCTACAGGTTCATCACGCTGGACGAGGCGATCGAGCGCATCAAGGCCGGCGACAAGGACGGCCAGTTCGCGACGATCACCGCCGACGACGCCTATCGAGACAACATGACCGAGGCGCTGCCGGTGCTGGAGAAGCACGGCGCGCCGATCACCATCTACGTCGCACCGGGACTGATCGACGGCGCTGCCGACCTGTGGTGGGACCTGGTTGAGGATATCGTCAATGCGCGCGATCGCCTGACGCTGACGACGCCGGACGGCCCGGTGACGATCGACTGCTCGAATCGGGGAAAAAAGGTCCAGGCCAATGCGCGCCTGCACGCCTATCTGACGCTGAAGGTGCGCGAGCGGGACCAGCGTGCGGTGTTGCGCGATCTGGCGCGCTCGAACGGCATCGAGTTGGGCGGTCCGCGCCCGAGCACGCTGATGAACTGGGACGAGATCCGCACCATGGCCGGGCACCCGCTGGTGACGATCGGCGCGCATAGCGTCAATCATTGCAATCTGAAGCGGCTTTCCGAGAGCGACGCGCGGCATGAGATCGGCGACGTCAAGCGCATATTGCAGGCCAAACTCGGCGAGGAGCCGCGCCATTTCGCCTATCCCTACGGTCATGCCAGCGCAGTCGGCCGCCGCGAAGTGGGCCTTGTCCGCGATGCCGGCTATGCGTCGGCGGTGACGACCCGCCACGGCGTACTGCGCGCCGAGCATGCCGGGTTCCTGCATGCCCTGCCGCGCATTTCAGTCAACGGCCGCTATCAGAGCATCGCCCACATCCGAACCATGTTGTCGGGCGTGACGACGCCGCTGGCCAATGCCGGCAAGACGGTGGTGACGATTTAACTGTTGCCTCGGCCCTTCGGCCGCGGCTCCAGGATCAGCCACTTGATGATGCCCATCGCCGGCAGCACCCACAAAAGCCCGCTCAGCAGGAAGAAGATGAAGTGCGCCAGCGGCCCGGACTGCGACAGTTGGGCGACCGCGACGATCGAGGCGACCAGCGCATAGACGACGACCAGCACTACCAGCAGGAAGCTTCCGATCAGCTTTTTCAGGCGAATGGGCATGGCGCGATCTCGTTGATCGCTATCGCTTAGGCCGAACGGCGAATGCGCGCAACCCGCCAGGAACGGCGCGACGGCGTGCCGCGTCGCCCGGCCTTGCAAGCCGGGTTGCGATGGTTCACCAATCCGCGACTTCAACTGCCGGGACAAACCCATGGCTGCTGCCATATCCGACGACGCGCCCTTCGCCGCCCGCGATCGAGACCTTCGCAATCGTGCACTGGTGCGCGGTTGGCTCTATGTCGTGCTGCTCGTGCTGTTTGCGCTGGTGGTGGTCGGCGGCGCTACTAGGCTCACCGATTCCGGCCTGTCGATCACCGAATGGCAGCCGATTCACGGCGTCATCCCGCCGCTCAACGATTCCGAGTGGCAGGAGGAGTTCCTGCGCTACCAGCAGATCCCGCAATATGCCGAACTCAACAAGGGCATGAGCATCGAGGCGTTCAAGTCGATCTTCTGGTGGGAATGGGTGCATCGTATCCTGGCACGTAGTGTCGGCGTGGTCTTCGCCCTGCCGCTGCTGTTCTTCTGGGTGACGCGCCGCATCGAGCGGGGCCTCGGCACGAGATTGTCGGGCATCCTCCTGCTCGGCGGGCTGCAGGGCGCGATAGGCTGGTGGATGGTGGCATCCGGCCTGGTTGACCGGGTTTCGGTCAGCCAATACCGGCTGGCGACGCATCTGACGCTGGCGGCGCTGATCTTCACGGCGACCATGGTTGTCGCGCGTGGGCTGGCGCCGCACTCGGAACCTGCCGCCGACCGCTCGACGCAACGTCTGGCCGGCTTTCTGGTGCTGCTGGCGCTCGTCCAGATCTATCTCGGCGGGCTGGTCGCGGGGCTTGACGCCGGCTTGAGCTACAACACCTGGCCGCTGATGGACGGCAAGCTGGTCCCTGGCGACCTGCTGCTGCTCGAGCCGGCGTGGCGCAATTTCTTCGAAAATCCGAAGACAGTGCAGTTCGTGCACCGGATCGGCGCCTACACGATCTTCGCGGTCGCGCTCTGGCACATGATTGCGACACGCCGGCGTCTGCCGGGCACGACGCATGCCCGACGCGCGACGCTGCTGTTCCTGATTGTCGTGGTGCAGGCATCGATCGGCATCGGCACCCTATTGATGCAGGTGCCGCTGCACATGGCCCTGACGCATCAGGCATTCGCGCTGGTTCTGCTGGGCTTCGCCGCCGCGCATTGGCGCGGTACCAAGGGCGCTTACCCGCTGCCCCACGAGATCGCTCTCAGAGGCTGAGCCGCACCCGCCGGATTGCCGCGGCAATCGCCAGCTCGCGGTTTTCGTCGACCGCATTGCGATCTTCATGGTGCCATGCAGCCGACAGGCAGCCATAGGCAACGGCGTGGTCCAGTACGGCAGGCCCCGTCTGGCCGAGCGTAGCGCCAAAGACTTGCGCCATATGGGCGATCCGCCTCGGATCGAGGCAAAGATCATCTCGGTCGAGTGGGTTGTAGAACATGTTGGCGGCGTCGAAACCCGGGTCGCCGAGGACGCCCTTCGGATCGATCGCCAGCCAGCCGCGTGGACCGTGCATGATGTTGTCGTGATGCAGGTCGCCATGCAGCGGCCGTACGTCGTGTGGATTGGACAACAGCCGTTCCGCGATTTCGGCAGCTTCGACATACAGGCTCTTTTCGCCGGCGGCGCGATCGGCCTTCGCCTTTTTGAACAGGCTGGAAAACCGTCTCCGCAACGGCTGAAGGTCCGGCGGGGCGGCGTGCTTCGACGGCGAGACCAGTCTTGCCATCACCTCGGCCGCGATGGCGGTGGCGGCATTGTCGTCCTGATCCGCAATGATCTGTGACAGCGAGATTTCGCCGGCGTATTCGAGCAGCATGCGGTGGCCGTCGCGGCCGAGCAGCCGCACCGCGCCTTCGCCGCGTCGCCAGGCGAGGAAATGCTCGCCACGCAGCTCGTCCTCCACATCGTCGAAAGGCTTTAGATCCTTGACGATTGCCGGTGAGCCGTCCTCGCGAACAACTTTCCAGATGAGGCTACTGAACGTTTCGGCAATGAGCTCCGGCGCGCTGACCTTCCAGCGCTTTGGAAATCTCGGCGCATCCATTCAAAGGCCGAGCATCAGATCCATGTTCTGCACAGCAGCGCCCGAGGCGCCCTTGCCGAGATTGTCGTAGACGGCAATCAGCAGCGCCTGCGCCCTGTTATCATTGGCAAAGACATAGAGCTTCATCCGGTTGGTGCCGTTGTAGATCTCCGGATCGATGTCGGGCATGCGTTCCTGATGCAGATACGGCGCCACCTCGACCACGCCGCCATCGATGGAAGCGAAATGATCGGCGATTGCCGCATGAAGCTCCGCGCCGGTCGGCACATGGTCGAGGCCGCCGAGTTGCAGCGGCACCACGGTGATCATGCCTTGCGCGAAATTGCCGACTGCCGGCTGCATGATCGGATCGTGCGAAAGCTTGGCATAGGTCCTGAGCTCAGGCACGTGCTTGTGCTGCAGGGTCAGCCCGTAGGGCAGGAATTCCGGCGCATCCTCGCCCTTGGCGACATAATCTTCGATCATCGGCCGGCCGCCGCCGGAATAGCCGGAAATGCCGTTGACGGTGACCGGAAAATCGACTGGCAACAGCCCCGCCGCAACCAGCGGCCGCAGCGTCGCGATCGGTCCTTGCGGCCAGCAGCCCGGATTGGCGACGCGCTTCGCCGAAGCGATCTTCTTCGCCTGGTTCTTGTCCATTTCGGCGAAACCATATTCCCAGCCCTCGGCGACCCGATGCGCCGTCGAGGCGTCGATCACCTTGGTGGTGTCATTGGCGATCAGCGAAACGCTTTCCTTGGCGGCCGCGTCCGGTAGGCAGAGGATCGCAACATCGGCGGCATTGAGGAACTCGGCGCGCGCTGCCGTTTCCTTGCGGCGTTCGGCCGGGATGGAGATGATTTCCAGGTCGCCGCGCTCGGCAAGCAGCGCCCTTATCTGCAAACCGGTGGTGCCGTGCTCGCCGTCGATGAAGATTTTCGGTTTCATTGCCTGCCAAAATTCCTCTTATCTCAAAGCTATATGCCGCTTGCCTGATTCAATCCGGCAACGCTGTGGTTGCTCTGGTTCATGTCCTCGAGCCGGGCCTTTCGTTCCGCCAGCAGCCCGAGATAGTGCATGGCCACCATCGAGCCGGCAATTGCCGTTATATCGGCGTGATCATAGGCTGGCGCAACCTCGACGACGTCGGCGCCGACGATATCGACCTGGTTGATCTGGCGCAGCACCGACAGGATCTTTGCCGAAGACGGGCCTCCCGCGACCGGCGTTCCCGTGCCGGGCGCAAAAGCCGGATCCAGACAATCGATGTCGAAAGTGACGTAGGTCTTCTTGCCGCCCGTACGGTCGACGATGGCATAGGCGATATCGGACGCCCGCATTTCCTCCACTTCATGGCCATATAGGATCTTGATGCCGAACGTGTCGGGTGCATGGGTGCGGATGCCGATCTGGATCGAGCGGTCGGGATCGATGATGCCCTCCTTGACCGCACGGCCGACGAAGGAGCCGTGATCGATGCGCTTGCCGTCGTCGGGCCAGGTGTCCTGATGTGCGTCGAACTGCACCAGAGCCAACGGGCCGTGGATGGCGGCATGCGCCTTGAGCAGCGGCCAGGTGACGAAATGGTCGCCGCCGAGTGAAAGCAGAAAGGCGCCGGATTTTAAAATCTTTGCCGCTTCGCGCTCGATCGTGGCAGGCGTCTTCTGGTGATTGCCGCTGTCGAGCAGGCAATCGCCAAAGTCGATCACAGCAAGCTGTTCGAACAGGTCGCGCGAAAACGGATATTGCGGATCGTTGTCGAGGATGGCCGAGGCGCGGCGAATCGCCTGCGGTCCGAAACGAGCCCCCGGCCGATTGGTGACCGCCGCATCGAAGGGAATGCCCCACACCACTACATCAGCGCCCTTCGCGTCCTTCGAATATTTGCGCCGCATGAACGACAGCGCGCCGGCGTAGGTCGGCTCAAACGACGCGCCTGTCCTGGAGCGGGTGGTGAAGGCGTGATCGATGGTCCTTGGCGGCATGAAGCGATCTCCTGTGCGTCGACGCGCAACCTTATTGGACATAATTCTCAGAATTGCGACCCCTGCGGAGGATCATGGCCATTCGATCCGGTCACAAATCCTTGCTCGCCAGGCGAACCCCGCATGGCCGGCCCGGAGATTGCCTGGTAAATAACCGAAAGTAGCCGCCAACGGCTGCTTCGGCAGGCATTGATCTGATTTTCCTGCGTTTGCGAAGCCGGCTTCGTTCACCTGCCTGTCACGGGCATCGCTTAACCGGGGTGCGATCCCGGTACGGAGCGATTCTCGTGCGAACGACTTGTCCGATGCGAACGATTTGGCTGAGCCTTCTGCTTTCCGCGGCGCTGGCGGTCTCCCTTGGCCAGGCATCGGCGGGTGAAACGCGCGCCAGGCAGATTCTCGACCGTTTCGAGCACGCCAACCAATGGCGCGACCATGTGATGGTGGCCGCGCACCGCGCCGGCGGCATGCAGGCCGGCAAGACGCTCTATCCCGAAAATTCGATCGCCGCCGTCGAGGCGTCCATCGCAATGGGCGCCGAAATCGTCGAGGTCGACATCAGGCGCTCGAAGGACGGAGAATTCGTCGTCATGCATGACAGCTGGCTTGATCGCACCACGACCTGCAAGGGCGAGGTGGTCAACCGCACATTGGCCGAACTCAAGACCTGCCGATTGGTGATCGAAGGCACCGGCGCCGTTACGGGCGAGACGGTCTCGACGTTGCGCGAGATGCTGGTGGCGACCAGGGACAGGATTCTCGTCAACCTCGACAACAAGCTCGACACCGGAAGCCTCGCCGGCATGGTCGCCGTCGCCCGCGATCTCGGCATGGCCGAACAGGTGATCGTCAAAGAGAACCTGTGGAATGCGGAGAGGATCGCCAGGGTCAAGGCTGCCATGGCCGAGATCGGCAGCGGCTTCCAGTTCATGCCGATCATCGCCGATGACGCGGTTCGCGACGCCATGTTTGCCGAGGAACTGAGCCGGGCCTTCCCGATGCGCGCAGTCGAGATGATCAACTGGCGCATGGGATCAGAGACACTGACGGAGACCGGCGGCCCGCTGTTCAGCCCGCGCATGCGCGCGCTGGCGGTGAGGGGCGACTGGCACATCTGGGCCGACACCTATGCCATCGTCAACAAGCCGGGCGGCTTCCTCGCCGGCGGTCGCGGCGACGAGCTGGCGGTTGCGGCCAGCCTGCCGCGCGAGACTTATGGCTTCTGGGTCGAGCGCGGCGCCACCATCATCCAGACCGACGAACCGAAGGCGGCCATCGGCTGGCTGGCGGCGAACGGTTTTCGCGTGCCCTACGCCGGTGAGAAGCGCCCGGCCGAGCCGGCGAATACGGCCAGCATTAACTAACGCCGGGCACGAACCAGAGCGATTGCGGCGCTACGCGTGAGCGGGGACATTGCCGGCGATACTGTCCAGTTCCTCGATCGCATCTTCGGGCAACGCGAGATCGCCCGCGGCGAGGTTCTCCCTGAGATGCGCGACGGAAGACGTGCCTGGGATCAGAAGAATGTTGGGCGCGCGGCGAAGCAGCCAGGCGAGCGCGACCTGCATGGGCGTGGCGCCGAGGCGTGCGGCGACCTTGGACAAGGTCGACGACTGCAACGGATTGAAGCCGCCAAGCGGGAAGAACGGCACATAGGCGATGCCGTTGCGGGCGAGATCGTCAATCAAGGCATCGTCGCCCCGATGCGCCAGATTGTACTGATTCTGCACGCAGACGATCTTGCAAATCCTGCGGCCTTCGGCGATCTGCGCAGCGGTGACGTTGCTCAGCCCGATGTGGCGCACGAGGCCCTGTCGCTGAAGCTCGGCGAGCGTCGCAAGCGGCGCCTCGATCGACCCTTCGGCGGGGCCATGCGCGTCGAACATGATCCGAAGGTTGACCGCCTCCAGCACGTCGAGCCCGAGATTGTGTAGATTGTCGTGCACCGCCTGGGTGAGTTCTTGGGCCGAGAAGGCCGGCAGCCACGATCCGCCCTGGCCGCGCCGGGCGCCGATCTTGGTGACTATAACGAGGTCGTCGGGACAGGGTGCGAGCGCTTCGCGGATCAACAGGTTGGTCACGTGCGGGCCATAGAAGTCGCTGGTGTCGATGTGATTGACGCCTCTCGCAACGGCTTCGCGCAGTACGGCCAATGCCGCGTCGTGGTCCTTTGGTGGGCCGAAGACGCCGGGCCCTGCGAGCTGCATGGCGCCGTAGCCGAGCCGTCTGACTTTGCGGTCGCCGAGGATGAATGTGCCGGACTGGTCGATACTGGACATGGTCTTTCTCCTTCAGGGATGGCGCACAGATAGACGCTGTCCGATCCCATGATAATTGGGTACAATCCGCACAGGCTGTGCGGAATGACGAACAATGAAGATCGATCTCGGGGATCTGAACGCTTTTGTGGCCGTGGCGCGCGCCAAGGGTTTTCGCGATGGCGCCCGCGCCAGCGGTGGCAGCGCGTCGGGCTTGAGCGAGGCCGTGCGCCGCCTCGAGACGCAGCTCGGTGTCAGGCTGCTCAACAGGACGACCCGCAGCGTCGTCCTGACGGAGGCCGGCGAAGGCCTGCTGGCGCGGCTCGGTCCAGCCTTGACCGAGGTGGAGTCGGCTCTCGACGTGGTGAACGGCTTTCGCGACAGGCCGGCGGGCTTGTTGCGCCTCAACGTGCCGGTCAGCACGGCGCGGCTGGTCCTGCCCAGCATCGTCCCGCGGTTCCTTGCCGCCTATCCCGGCATCCGGCTGGAGGTGATCGCTGAGGAAAGCTTCGTCGATGTGCTGGCGGCCGGCTGCGACGCCGGCATCCGCTACGACGAGCGGCTGGAGCAGGACATGATCGCCGTGCCGATCGGACCGCGCGTGCAGCGTTTCGCCACCGCCGCCAGCCCTGCCTACCTGGATCGTCATGGCCGGCCGCAACACCCGAGCGACCTGCTCGGCCACGCCTGCCTGCGCGGCCGCTTCGCCAGCCGTGCGATGCCGCCGTGGGAATTCGAGCGCGACGGCGAGGTGGTGCGGGTCGACCCGACGGGGCCGCTTCTCGTGACCCTGGGCGGGGCGACGGACCTCAAAGTCGATGCAGCCATCGCCGGCACCGGCATCATCAGCCTGTTCGAGGATTGGCTACGCCCTCATTTCGAGAGCGGGGCGCTCGAGCCGCTGCTTGAACCCTGGTGGCAGAGCTTCTCCGGGCCGTTCCTCTATTATCCCGGCCGGCGCCTCGTGCCGGCGCCGTTACGGGCGTTTATCGACTTCATCAAGGCCTGAAGTCTGCCACGATGCGAGCGAGCCGCGCCTGCCGCCGGTGATTGGTGCCGCCATTCATGGAAAAGGCCGCCCGGAGGCGGCCTTTCGATAGCGTGTAATTGCGCAGCGCTTAGCGCTTGGAGAACTGGAAGCTCCGGCGGGCCTTCGCCTTGCCGTACTTCTTGCGCTCGACGACGCGGCTGTCGCGGGTCAGGAAGCCGCCCTTCTTGAGTACGGCGCGCAGCGCCGGCTCGTAATAGGTCAGCGCCTTGGAGATGCCGTGGCGCACGGCACCGGCCTGGCCGGAAAGGCCGCCGCCGATGACCGTGGCAACGATGTCGTACTGGCCGGCGCGGTTGGCCGCGATGATCGGCTGGTTGAGGATCATCTGCAGGACTGGACGCGCGAAATATTCGGCGAACACCTTGTCGTTGACGACGATCTTACCGGAGCCGGGCTTCACCCAGACGCGCGCGATGGCGTTCTTGCGCTTGCCGGTGGCGTAGGCTCGGCCCGATTTGTCGAGCTTCTGGACATGGACGGGTGCTGCCGGCTGGGTGTTGGTGTTGCCGGTGGCAGTTCCGAGTTCTGCGAGCGAGGAAAGCTCAGCCATCTTACGAAACCTTCTTGTTCTTGGCGTTCAGCTTGGCCACGTCGAGGACAACGGGCTGCTGGGCGACATGCGGATGTTCCGTGCCTGCATAGACGCGGAGATTCTTCATCTGGCGTCGGCCGAGCGGGCCGCGCGGGATCATGCGTTCGACGGCCTTTTCGACGACACGCTCGGGAAAGCGACCCTCGAGCAGCTGGCGCGCGGTGCGCTCTTTGACGCCGCCGGGGTGGCCGGTGTGCCAGTAATAGACCTTGTCGGTGAACTTCTTGCCGGTGAACACCACCTTGTCGGCATTGATGACGATGACGTTGTCGCCGTCGTCGACGTGCGGGGTGAAGGTGGGCTTATGCTTGCCGCGAAGATGATTGGCGATGACAGTGGCGAGACGGCCGACGACGAGACCCTCGGCGTCGATCAGCACCCACTTCTTCACCACATCCGCAGGCTTCTGCGAAAAGGTTGCCATGGATTGTTGCTTTCGGTTCGGACCTTCCCCCATTCACGAACGAAAAGGGAAGGCGTTTCTTGTTGCTTGGATTGGCAAAAGGCACTTGCTGTCGCCAATAACAAAACGGCGGCCTTTGCGGGCCGCTGCTTCGTCACGGTTTATAGGGGAGGGTGGTTATCGCGTCAAGGCGCATGAAATGATTGCTGGAAGATAAACTTAAATGAAAACAAGGATTTGAGTTAAAGGTATGATTTTACCACATCGCGATTTTGGCCCTGTGTCAGGTGAGTTCAGTGCTTTGCCTCGATTTCCTTGCGAGCTGCGCTGGAGAGGAATGCCGATCGCGTTATGCCTCGGTCGCGCGCTGCGGCGTCGATCGCCCGCAAGACGCCGCGCTCGAAAGTTACATTCGCCCTCACGACGGCGCTGTCATTGTCGATGAGTGGTACCGAGACCAGATAGCTTCCTTCAGCAAGTGCTTTGCGTACATCCGCAAGCGCGACGATCGCCTCATGGCTGGACGGTTCGGGAACAGGCATGTCCTCCGCCCACAGTTGCAACGCTTCGACTGCATTCGGAACGATGTCTTCCGCCTCGTCCGCGGCTGAAAAGCAGCCGGGAATGTCGGGAAAGCGAATGCCGAACGCGCTGTTGGGATCTTTATCGACCAACGCGAAATAGTTCTTCATCTCAGCCTCCAAGACGCTTCAGGTCACCTATATCCAGCCCGCTTGTTTGGAGATGGCGCGAGCTGTACCGGTTGGTAGATCCTTCTCCGGATGCGGAACGATCAACACGATCTCGCCCTTTCGAAACTTGTGATGCGAGCCGCGTACGGAAACCAGCTCGAAACCATCATCCTCGAGACGCTTCACGATTTTGCGGCTGTCACGCTCAAACAAAGATCCCTGTGCGCACATATATACACATCAACAAAAAATTCAATAGAAAGCATCAGGCCGGTACCCGCCTTGGTGGGATCGAATAGGTGCCCGTTGCGTGCGCTACCGTGTGTCTCTCAGGCCCGGCGACGATGTCGATGTCGAACACCATCAGGCTCTTGCCCAGCTTCAGGATGCGGCAATGGCCGTCGATCGGCCCGGCCTCGGCCTTGCGGACGAAATTGATGTTGAGGCTGGTGGTGACCGAAAGCGCATCCGGTCCGGCATGCGATAGCACGCAGACATAGCCGCCTATGTCGGCCAGCGTGAACAGCGCCGAACCCGACACGGTGCCGCCGGGGCGCAAATGGCGCTCGTCGGCATTGAGTCGCACGATACAACCGCCTGGAAACACCTCCAACGCCTCATAGAAGGTGAACTGGTCGTTGAGCTGCGGGAAAACGGTTGCCATCAGCGTGTTGATTTCGGCAGCCGTCAGCACCGGCTGGAGATTGCTTTGGGCAGGCATTTCAGTCTCCCGGTTTTCCGCCCTGCTTGTATGAACGCGACGTGGCGTTTCTGGCAACGGCCATTCATTAGGGCAGAAGCGGACGAGGGAGTTGGACGAAGCGAGACGGCATACTAGATTAGTTCATCACCGATCCGGAATCGCAGAGGAACGATCATGGCCGAAATCGTCGCCATCAAGCCTGCCGTTGCCGAAGGGCCGGTCGTCTCCAGGCTGGACAACGGCGTGCTACGCCTGACGCTCGCCAATCCGCCGGCCAACGCTCTTTCGCTTGCAACGATGGCGGCGCTGACGGCGGAACTCGACCGCGCCAAGGCCGACAAATCCGTCCGCGTCATCGTGCTTGGGGCGACCGGCAAAGTGTTCTGCGCCGGGCACGACCTCAAGGAGTTGAGCGCGCACCGCGCCGATGCCGATCGCGGCAGGGCCTTCTTCGAAAAGACGTTTTCCGCGTGCGCTTCACTGATGCAGGCGATCGTTCGCCATCCTAAGCCGGTGATCGCCGAAGTCGATGGCCTGGCGACAGCGGCCGGATTGCAGCTGGTCGCCAGCTGCGACCTCGCCATCGCCTCGCACGAGGCGACCTTCTGCACGCCTGGCGTCAATATCGGGCTGTTCTGCTCGACACCGATGGTGGCGCTGTCGCGCAACGTCTCGCGCAAGCACGCCATGGAGATGCTTTTGACCGGCGAGACGATCGATGCGGCAACCGCCAAGGAATTCGGCTTGGTCAACCGCGTCGTGCCGCGCGAATATCTGAATCAAATCGTCACCAAATACGCGCAAACCATTGCCTCCAAATCGTCCTTGGTCGTCAAGATCGGCAAGGAAGCGTTTTATGAGCAGGCCGAGATGGGGCTGGCCGAGGCCTATGATTACACGGGGCGCGTCATGGTCGAGAACATGCTGGCGCGCGATGCGGAAGAGGGCATCGGCGCCTTCATCGGCAAGCGCCAGGCGGAATGGCCGGAGGAATAGGAGGCGGATATGGAACCGCGCATCTCCATCATCACCATCGCCACGGACGATCTCGACCGCGCCGTGCGCTTCTACGAGGCGATGGGTCTGAAGCGCCATGCCGGGATCACCGAGGGCGTTGCCTTCTTCCAGATGGGCGGCGCCATTCTCGGCCTGTTCCCGCGGCAAAGCGCCGAAGAGGATTCGGGCGTTACCTTCTCCAAGGCGCCGTCGGCCGTCTATCTCGCCTACAACACCCGCTCCGACGCCGAGGTCGATGCAGTGCTGGCGATGGCCGAGAAAGCCGGCGGCCGTATCGTCAAGCCGGCTGGCCGCGCATTCTGGGGCGGCTGGTATGGATATTTCGCCGATGCCGACGGGCATGTCTGGGAAGTCGCGCACAATCCGGCCTTTCCGATTGCGGAAGACGGAACGATCTCGCTGCCCGGCTGACGAGGTTCCCCTCTGGCCCATTGCAAGCCACTTGCTCGGCTGTTGGCACCTCGCTCCGAAGCGCTGTATGACGAGGCATGAACCACGACGCCTACGACAACGCCTATATCGCCGGCATCCTCAATTCGGTGAAGACCATCGCCATGGTGGGTGCGTCGGCCAATGACGTGCGGCCGAGCTACTTTGTGCTGAAATATCTGCTCGGCAAAGGGTTTTCGGTGTTCCCGATCAATCCCGGCCAGGCCGGCAAGGAAATCCTCGGGCGGATGACCTATGCCAGGCTGGCCGATGTTCCAGAGCCAATCGACATGGTCGACGTCTTTCGCGGCTCCGTGGCAGTGCCGGGCATCGTCGAGGAGGTGTTGCGGCTCGATCCGCTGCCGAAGGTCATCTGGATGCAGCTTGGTGTGCGCAATGACGAGGCCGCCGCGCGCGCCGAGGCCGCCGGCATCAAGGTGGTGATGAACCGTTGCCCCAAGATCGAATACGGCAAGCTGTCCGGCGAGATCGGCTGGACCGGCGTCAATTCCGGCGTCTTGTCGTCGAAAAAGCCGCTGATGCGCCCGGGATTCCAGAGTTTCGGCGTTCGCCAGAAATAATCTTCCAGCTCTGCCGTATTTTTCCGCCAGCCCCGCCCGCCGTTATCACGGGGAAGGGCATTTTCTTCTTTGCATTCGGAGCCGGGCTCCGCCAAGAATGCGGCGCGCTTTTCAGAAGGTTCAAAGGGAGGTTTTCGATGGCCCGCACGCCCGGTTTCAACACGCTCGCCGTCCATGCCGGCGCCAAGCCGGATCCGGCGACCGGCGCGCGAGCGACGCCGATTTACCAGACGACCTCCTTCGTCTTCGACGATGCCGACCATGCCGCCTCGCTGTTCGGGCTGAAGGCGTTCGGCAACATCTATACCCGCATCATGAACCCGACCCAGGCGGTGCTGGAAGAGCGCATCGCGGCACTCGAAGGCGGCACGGCAGGCCTTGCGGTCGCCTCCGGCCATGCCGCGCAGGTGCTGGTCTTCCACAATCTGATGCAGCCCGGCGACAATTTCGTTTCAGCGACAAAGCTTTACGGCGGCTCGATCAACCAGTTCGGTCATGCCTTCAAGAATTTCGGCTGGCAGGTGCGCTGGGCCGACACCAATGACATCTCGAGCTTCGAGAGCCAGATCGACGACAGGACCAAGGCAATCTTCATCGAAAGCCTGGCCAATCCGGGCGGCGTCTTCGTCGACATCGAGAAGATCGGCGACGTTGCCCGCAAGCACGGCCTGCCACTGATCGTCGACAACACGCTGGCCTCGCCCTATCTGCTGCGGCCGATCGAACATGGCGCCGACATCGTCGTGCATTCGCTGACCAAGTTCATCGGCGGTCACGGCAATTCCATCGGCGGCGCCATCGTCGACGGCGGCACGTTCGATTGGTCGAAGTCGGGCAAATATCCGATGCTGTCGGAGCCGCGCCCCGAATATGGCGGCCTCGTCCTGCACGAAACCTTCGGTAATTTCGCCTTCGCCATTGCCGCCCGCGTGCTCGGGTTGCGCGATATCGGCGCGGCGATTTCGCCGTTCAATGCATTCCTTATCCTGACTGGCCTGGAAACCTTGCCGCTGAGGATGCAGCGCCACTGCGACAATGCGGCCGCAGTCGCCGGATGGCTTTCCAATCATTCCAAGGTCGCCTGGGTGTCCTATCCCGGCCTGCCTGACGACAAGAACAATGCGCTGCAGAAGAAGTACTCGCCGCTTGGCGCCGGCGCTGTGTTCACCTTTGGGCTGAAGGGCGGCTATGCGGCGGGCATCAAATTCGTGGAAGCGCTCGAATTGTTCTCGCACTTGGCCAATGTCGGCGACACCAAGTCGCTGGTCATCCACCCGGCATCGACCACGCATCGCCAGCTTTCCGACGAGCAGAAGATCAACGCGGGGGCAGGGCCGGACACAGTCAGGCTTTCGGTCGGTATCGAGGACGTCAACGACATCGTCGCCGATCTGGAACAGGCTCTCGCCAAGGTTTGATCGCCATGACCCCGCCGAAATTTCTTTCAGTCGGCGTCGACACCGTCGAACCGGAACTTGGCGCGCCGGCGCCGGATCGCCTGATTTCGGGCGATCCGAAGTTCCGCACCTGGAATGTCGAGGAACAGGACGGCGGCCTTTATGCCGGCGTCTGGGAAGCGACGTCAGGCAAATGGCGCATCGAATATGATGAGTGGGAGTTCTGCCACATCCTGTCAGGAGTTTCGGTGATCGCCGAAGACGGCGGCGATGCGCGCACTGTCAGGGCAGGCGACAGCTTCGTGCTGAGGCCGGGCTTTAAGGGCAGCTGGGAAGTGCTTGAAACGACTCGCAAGGAGTATGTGATCAAGCTTTGATCACCCCTGCGGCTGAGCCTGCCGGGCCGAATGCTCAAAAGCGCACGGCGAGCGTTTCCAGCCCATGGAAATGATAGGTGTCGCGCAAGCGCGGCTGTTCGGCAAGATGCAACTGCGGTAGCCGGTCGAACAGGGTTTTCAGCGACACCTGCAATTCGAGCCGGGCGAGCGGCGCGCCGATGCAGAAATGAATGCCGGCGCCGAACGATACGTTCTTCTGGTCGGCGCGGCCCGGCCTGAAGGCGAAGGGCTCGGCGAAGGCCACCGGGTCGTGATTGGCCATGCCGAGCAGCAGACCGATTGTCTCGCCCGGCTGGACGACGATACCAGGCCCGGCCTCGACCTTCTGATAGGCGTAGCGCGTGAACATGTGCAGCGGCGCGTCGAAGCGCAGGCACTCTTCGATCGTCGCGGCTGTTGCTTCCGGCGAGGTGAAGAAGCGTCGTGGGTCGCCGCCTTGTGCAAGGATCGAGCGCACCGCATTGCCGGTCTGGTGGACAGTTGCCTCATGGCCGGCATTGAGCAAAAGGATGGCCGAGGATACCAGCTCGTCCTCCGACAGTTTCTGGCCGTCCTCCTGTGCCGCAATCAGCAGCGACAGAAGATCCTCGCCTGGCCTCTTTCGTCGCTCGGCGACGTAGCCACGCAAAAAATCCGAAAAGTCCTGCGCCGCGCGATTGGCCGTCTCTTCGGTCTTGCGGGTGCGGCCGTGCATGTACATGGCGACCATCCGATGCGACCAGTCGAGCAGCTGCGGCCCCATGTCGACCGGCACGCCGAGCATCTCGGCAATGATGGTGATCGGCAAGGGAGCGGCGAGCGCCGGCAGCAGGTCGACTTCTCCTGGTTCGAAACGGTCGATCAATTCGTTGGCCAGCGCCTCGACGCGCGGCCTGAGCCGCTCGACCTGGCGCGAGACGAAGGCGCGGTTGACCAGCGTTCTGAGCCGTGTGTGGACAGGCGGCTCCAGCTCCAGCATCGAATTGGCCTCGACGCCGTCGAAGGCGCTGAGATGCGTACGGTCCTGGCCGATGCCTCGGCTGTCCGGAATGCCGGCCGGGTTCTGGCGGCCGAAGCGGCGATCGCGCAGCAGACGGTTGACGTCGTCGAAGCCGCCAAAGCACCAGAAGCCAAATTCTTCCCAGAAGAAGGCGTTCGATGCGCCATGCAGGAAGGCGTAGGCCTCGTATGGATTCTGGAAAAAGGCCGGCTCGTGCGGATCGAGCCGCAGGCTGCGCGTGGCTGGATCAAAGGCAAGGTAGGGCGGCTTCAATTCGGTCATGCCAGATCATTAGCGCGGCTTGCCAGTCTGGTGCCAGACCGTATGTTAGCCCTGCCGTGAGGTGAGCCGCCGAAGCGGTTGCGGAAGGACAGTTTTCATGAATGTGATCGTGGTCGGTGCAGGTATTGCCGGACTTTCGACGGCGTGGTCGCTGGTCAAGGCTGGTCACCTCGTCTCGATCGTCGAGCAGGGATCGATCCCCAATCCGCTCGCCGCCTCCGGCGACCACCATCGCATCATCCGCCGCGCCTACGGGGCCGGATCGGGCTACGGCCGGCTGATCACCGAAGCCTATGAGGCCTGGGACGAGATGTGGGCCGATCTCGGTGAAAGCCATCTCGATCCGCGCGGCTTCATCTGTATTTCGCGCGAGCCGGGAGATGAGGCGGAGGAATACCGCGAGGGCATGGAAGCGGGAAATTATCCGTTCGAATTGGTCGAGCCGGACGCTGCGGTCGAACGCTGGCCGTTCCTGCAGCCCGGTTCGTTCCGCTACGCATATTTTTCGCCGGACGGCGGCGCGCTGCACTGCCGCAAGATCGCTTCGGGCCTCGCCAGGTGGCTGCGCGCGAACGGCGCCAATGTCTACGAAAACAGCAAGGTCGCCGAAATCGACGCCGACGCCGGACAGGTCGTGCTTGCGAGCGGCGAAACGATGCAGGGCGACTGGATCGTCGTCGCTGCCGGCGCCTGGGTCCTGAAACTGTTCCCGGAACTGGACGGCGAACTGAAAACCTGGCGTACCGCGCTCGCCTATGTCGAACCGCCGGCGGATTTGAAAGAAACGTGGCAGGCAGCGCCGGTCGTCCTCGACATCGGCGGCAGCGTCGACGGCTATGCAATCCCGCCGACAGGTGGGGCCGGCATGAAATTCGGCTCGGGCCTGCACAGGGTGCCGACTAGCGATGCCGACTGGAACCGCCAGCCGGTGCCGGGCGAAGGCGAGGCGATCCGCAACCTGTTTTCGCCGCCGATTGCCCGTATCGAGGAGTATGAGGTCACCGAAGTGGTCACCTGCGCCTACACCTTCACCGTCGACGAGAAGTTCCTGGCCCACCAGAAAGGCAAATGCCTGGTCGTCTCGGCCTGCTCCGGCCACGGCTACAAGTTCGGCGCGGCAGTCGGCAGAAAGGTTGCGGCCTGGGTCGGCAATGGCGATGTCGACGGCCTGAAGAAATGGCTCAGGGCCGAGGCGCCCTGAGCGCCTAGTATCGGCAATGCCTCGGAATATGCACGCGCCGCCAGCTCGACGAACCCTCCCTGACCACCACGCGGCGAGCCACTGTCTGGTATGACGCCGGAATGTCGATGATGCGCCGCTGCTCCGGCCGCACCAGAACCTCTTCGGCGACGCTCTCGTATTCGGCGGGGAGGACAACGCGCCGCCGGCGTTCCGGCTCAACCACGACGATTTCGGCCACTCGTTCATAGCGTGCCTTGTGCCTGACCTTGCACAGCACCTTGCGGCCGTGGATGATGCGCCATTCCCAGGAATAGCCGCCGTCAGCAACCCTCACGGCGCGGTAGATGGTGCGGGTGATGGCGGGCACGATCTCGTAGCTGACACGCACCGGCGCGATCTGCACCACGCGCTCGCGCGTTCCGTAGATTGGCGCCTCGTATTCCACCTGCTGGCCGGCTGGGCTGACGAGCACGTCCTCATAGACCGTGTCGTAGACGGCCGGCCTGTTGACCTGCTCGTAGCATTCGACCGCGCGTCCGCCGGCAGCCGTTTTGGACGCCATGCCGAGAACGGTGATGCCGGTGAGGGCCAAGGAAGCAGCTTTCCGGATCATCGCACTCCCCCTGTTTGAACTGCATGAAGCAAGTTCAACGTTGAATTGTAGGGTAAGCCGCGGCTGGAAAAAGCGGTTTCACTACTTTTCGTTAAGCGATGCGGTTAAGAAAACGCTAAACGCCGGCCAGGCATGAGCGCCCTTCCGACGGCAGGAGAGGGCTGCCGGCACGGCGACGGGCGAAACTTGCTTTGGAAACCTTGATTCGACTTAACCGGATGGCTAGGAGAGGCGGCCTTGCGCTAGGGTGAGCCGGCATCCTATTTACACAATTACGATCCAGAACCGATTCTGCCCGATTGCAAATCTCCGGCGCCGGAATCCCATCCTCAAAAAGGGATAGTCCATGAAGAACCCCGTCGAAACCTACATGAACCTCGTTCCGATGGTGGTCGAACAGACCAATCGCGGCGAGCGGGCCTACGACATTTTCTCGCGGCTCCTCAAGGAGCGCATCATTTTCATCACCGGCCCGGTCGAGGACGGCATGGCGACGCTGGTCTGCGCGCAACTGCTGTTCCTCGAAGCGGAGAATCCGAAGAAAGAAATCAACCTCTATATCAACTCGCCCGGCGGCGTCGTCACCTCCGGCATGGCGATCTACGATACCATGCAGTTCATCAAGCCCGCCGTGTCGACGCTCTGCATCGGCCAGGCCGCATCGATGGGTTCGCTGCTCCTGACTGCCGGCCACAAGGACATGCGCTTTGCTACGCCGAATGCCCGCATCATGGTCCACCAGCCTTCCGGCGGCTTCCAAGGCCAGGCCTCCGACATCGAGCGCCATGCCCAGGATATCATCAAGCTGAAGCGCCGCCTCAACGAGGTTTACGTCAAGCACACCGGCAAGAGCTACGATGAGATTGAAAGAACGCTCGACCGTGACCATTTCATGACTGCCGACGAGGCCAGGGATTTCGGCCTCATCGACAAGGTCATTTCGTCACGTGAGCCGGTCGAAGGTATTGCCTTATAGTCTCGCGGTGCCCCTGCGGTGGCAATGAGTGGCGGGATTACGCGCTTTTGGCGCAGCTTGCGGCATTTCGGCCACAATTGGCTGTTCCCTCGACGGGTGCAATTGCCTACGTTAAGGCTATGTTGATTTTCGACGGCTTAGCTTTGCGTGGGGTTGTTCGAATCATTGCCCCGTTTTCCGATTTGTGTTTCGTACGGAATGCGTTGCGGGAGCCGGGGCACTGGCGGCAGCGGATTCCCGCGATAGATTGAATATGCGCCCTTTCAACCAGACCATCGGCGGGCGGCCATGAAAGGACAGGAAAATGAGCAAGGTCGGCAACAACAGCGGTGATTCCAAGAACACGCTTTATTGCTCGTTTTGCGGCAAAAGCCAGCACGAAGTGCGCAAGCTGATCGCCGGGCCGACGGTGTTCATCTGCGACGAATGCGTCGAACTGTGCATGGACATCATCCGCGAAGAGAACAAGACCTCGATGGTGAAGTCGCGCGAGGGCGTGCCGACACCGCAGGAAATCCTCAAGGTTCTCGACGACTACGTCATCGGCCAGCCCTACGCCAAGCGCGTGCTGTCGGTGGCCGTCCACAACCACTACAAGCGCCTCGCCCATGCCGGCAAGAACAACGATGTCGAACTGGCGAAGTCGAACATCCTGCTGATCGGCCCGACCGGCTGCGGCAAGACGCTGCTGGCGCAGACGCTGGCCCGCATCATCGACGTCCCCTTCACCATGGCCGACGCGACGACGCTGACCGAAGCCGGTTATGTCGGCGAGGATGTCGAGAACATCATCCTGAAGCTGTTGCAGTCGGCCGACTACAATGTCGAGCGCGCCCAGCGCGGCATCGTCTATATCGACGAGATCGACAAGATCTCGCGCAAGTCGGACAACCCCTCGATCACCCGTGACGTGTCGGGCGAGGGCGTGCAGCAGGCACTTTTGAAGATCATGGAAGGCACTGTCGCCTCCGTGCCGCCGCAGGGCGGCAGGAAGCATCCGCAGCAGGAATTTCTGCAGGTCGACACCGCCAACATCCTATTTATCTGCGGCGGCGCTTTCGCCGGGCTGGACAAGATCATCTCGGATCGCGGCAGGAAGACCTCGATCGGTTTCGGCGCTATCGTCGCTTCGCCCGAGGATCGCCGCACCGGCGATGTTTTCCGCCTGGTCGAGCCTGAGGACCTCTTGAAGTTTGGCCTCATTCCCGAGTTCGTCGGCCGTCTGCCTGTCTTGGCGACGCTGGAGGATCTCGACGAGCCGGCACTGATCCAAATCCTGACCGAGCCGAAGAACGCGTTGGTCAAGCAGTATCAGCGGCTGTTCGAGATGGAAAATGTCGACTTGACCTTCCACGAGAACGCGCTCTCGGCGATCGCCAAGCGCGCAATCGAGCGCAAGACCGGCGCACGCGGCCTGCGTTCGATCATGGAAGCGATCCTGCTCGACACCATGTTCGAGCTGCCAGCACTGGAAGGCGTCCGCGAAGTGGTTATTTCGGAAGAGGTGGTGTCAGGCAACGCCAGGCCGCTCTACATCTATTCCGAGCAGAAGGAAAAGAAGGGCAACGTCAGCGCCTGACGTGAGCCGGCAATGGATTTTCCTGAAACGGCGCCGCAGGGCGCCGTTTTGCTGTCGCACACCGCTTACGGCGCCGCGTGCTGGGTGCGGATTGGAGGTACGGACCGTGTTGACCCTTGATCTTTACCCTCAGTGCCTCCAACTAGAGGCAGAAGGCCGTGGTGCCGAATTCTGTGCTGTAAAACTCCCGTCACAAACGGTGGTAGGCGGAACGATCCTCGGTCGTTAATATGAGATTCGCGGTTGGCCGATTGGCGGCCGCGACATGAAAGGTTGGACAATGGCCAAATTATCCAAGGCTCCCAGCGACGGCGTCTTCGCAGTCCTCCCACTGCGCGACATCGTGGTGTTCCCGCACATGATCGTTCCGCTCTTTGTCGGGCGTGAAAAGTCGATCAAGGCGCTGGAAGAAGTGATGGGTCAGGAAAGGCAGATCCTGCTCGCGACCCAGATGAATGCCGCCGACGACGATCCGGAGCCCGATGCCATCTTTGACATCGGCACGCTCGCCAATGTGCTGCAATTGCTGAAACTGCCGGACGGCACCGTGAAGGTGCTGGTCGAAGGTGCCTCGCGCGCGAAAATCGTCGCGTTCACCGACCGTCCCGACTTCCATGAAGCCCGTGCTGCGGCGCTGGTCGAACCGGATGAGGAAGAGGTCGAGGTCGAGGCGCTGGCGCGTTCCGTGGTCACCGACTTCGAGAACTACGTCAAGCTGAACAAGAAGATCTCCCCCGAAGTGGTGGGTGCCGCCAGCCAGATCGACGACTATTCCAAGCTCGCCGACACGGTCGCTTCGCATCTTGCCATCAAGATCCCCGAGAAGCAGGAGATGCTCGCCACGCTGTCCGTCAAGGAACGGCTGGAAAAGGCGATGGGCTTCATGGAAGCCGAAATCTCGGTGCTGCAGGTCGAGAAGCGCATCCGCTCGCGCGTCAAGCGCCAGATGGAGAAGACACAGCGCGAATACTACCTCAACGAGCAGATGAAGGCGATCCAGAAGGAGCTCGGCGAGGGCGAGGACGGCCGCGACGAGGCCGCCGAGATCGAGGCGCGTATCAAGAAGACCAAGCTTTCCAAGGAGGCCCGCGAAAAGGCGGAAGCCGAACTGAAGAAGCTGCGGACGATGTCGCCGATGTCGGCTGAATCGACCGTGGTGCGCAACTATCTCGACTGGCTGCTGTCGATCCCATGGGGCAGGAACTCCAAGGTCAAGCAGGATCTGGCCTTTGCCCAGAACACGCTCGATACGGATCATTTCGGCCTCGACAAGGTCAAGGACCGCATCGTCGAATACCTCGCCGTGCAGAGCCGCCAGAAGAAGCTGAAGGGGCCGATCCTGTGCCTCGTCGGACCTCCCGGTGTCGGCAAGACCTCGCTCGGCAAGTCGATCGCCAAGGCGACCGGTCGCGAGTTCATCCGCATGGCGCTGGGCGGCGTGCGCGACGAGGCCGAGATCCGCGGTCACCGGCGCACCTACATCGGCTCGATGCCCGGCAAGGTCATCCAGTCGATGAAGAAGGCGAAGAAATCCAATCCGCTCTTCCTGCTCGACGAGATCGACAAGATGGGCCAGGATTTCCGCGGCGATCCGTCATCGGCTTTGCTCGAGGTGCTCGATCCCGAGCAGAACTCGACGTTCATGGACCATTACCTCGAGGTCGAATACGACCTGTCGAGCGTGATGTTCGTGACGACGGCGAACACGCTGAACATCCCTGCGCCCTTGATGGACCGCATGGAGATCATCCGTATCGCCGGTTACACCGAGGACGAGAAGATCGAAATCGCCAAGCGTCACCTGATGCCCAAGGTGATCCGCGACCACGCGTTGCAGCCGAAGGAGTTCTCCGTCGGCGAGGACGCGATCCGCGGCATCATCCAGACCTACACCCGTGAAGCGGGCGTCAGGAGCCTGGAGCGCGAGCTGATGAAGCTCGGGCGCAAGGCGGTGACCGAGATCCTGAAGACGAAGAAGAAGACGATCAACATCACGGCGGACAATCTTGCCGATTACCTTGGTGTTCCGCGCTTCCGCTTCGGCCAGGTCGAGAGCGACGATCAGGTCGGCGTGGTCACCGGGCTCGCCTGGACGGAAGTCGGCGGCGAGCTGTTGACGGTGGAAGGGGTCATGATGCCCGGCAAGGGCCGCATGACCGTGACCGGCAATCTGCGCGATGTGATGAAGGAATCGATCTCGGCGGCGGCCTCTTACGTCCGCTCGCGGGCCATCGATTTCGGCGTCGAGCCGCCGCTGTTCGACAAGCGCGATATCCACGTCCACGTGCCGGAGGGCGCAACCCCGAAGGACGGACCGTCGGCTGGCGTGGCGATGGCAACGGCAATCGTTTCGGTGCTGACCGGTATCCCGGTCAGGGCCGATGTGGCGATGACCGGCGAGATCACGCTGCGCGGAAGGGTGCTGCCGATCGGCGGCCTTAAGGAAAAGCTGCTTGCCGCACTGCGCGGCGGCATCAAGAAGGTGCTGATCCCGGAAGAGAACGCCAAGGATCTGGCGGAGATTCCGGAAAACGTGAAGAGCGGCATGGAAATCATTCCGGTCTCACGCGTCGGTGAAGTGTTGCGCCATGCGCTGGTGCGTATGCCGGAACCGATCCAGTGGGTCGAACCCGTTAATGCGCCGGCCGTGGTCGATGTCGCAGACGAAGCTGGTAAATCGCTGGCGCATTAGCGCTTGCTAAAGTTGCAATGCACAAAGAGAGAGCCGGGCCTTGAGCCCGGCTTTTTCATGTGAAGAACCGCAGATTTCCGGGCTTTTTTCAACTTTCTTGGCGCTTTTCGACTTGGTTGCCGGGGCGCTTCTTTCTAAAGTCCGTTTCCTGCCGGATGAGTCGAGTGTTCCGGTTTTCTCATGGAAGGGAATTTTTATGAACAAGAACGAACTGGTATCCGCTGTCGCCGATGCCGCGAGTATTTCGAAGGGTGACGCGCAGTCGGCGGTTGATGCGGTGTTTTCCGTCATCACCGGCGAACTGAAAAAGGGCGGCGATGTCCGGCTTGTCGGCTTCGGAAATTTCACCGTGTCAAAACGCGCCGCGTCGACCGGCCGCAATCCGCAGACCGGTGCGGAAGTGAAGATCCCGGCGCGCACCGTGCCGAAGTTCTCGGCCGGCAAGGGCCTCAAGGACGCGGTCAACTAAGCGCCTCCTTAAGTCTTTCAGAGAAAAGAAGAACCGGCATATCCGGTTTTTCTTTTCTGTTGGAAAGGACGGCGCTACGCCGTCGGCGCGTCCGTGCGCATCAAGCCTTCTTTCTTGAGATCGGCCCACAGCGCCGATGGCAGCTTCGCGTCGAGCAGCGAGCGATTGCTTTCGACTTCGCCAGGCCGCTGGCCGCCGGGGATTACCGAGACGACGGAAGGATGCAGCAGCGGGAACTGCAGCGCCGCCTCGATCAGGCGCGCGCCGTGGCGCTTGCAGACGGCCTCGATACGGGTGACGCGGTCGATGATGTCCTGCGGCGCCTTCGAATAGTTGTAGTAGGCGCCGGGCTTCGGCCCGGTTGCCAGGATGCCGGAATTGTAAGGCCCGCCGAGAACGATGCCGATGCCGCGTTGCTGGCATAGCGGCAGGAAAGACTGCAGCGCCTCCTGCTCCAGCAGCGTGTAGCGCCCGGCAAGCAGGAACAGATCGAAATCGCCGCGCTCGGCCAGCGTCTGGGCAACCTGCCACTCGTTGATGCCGCCGCCGAACGCCTTGATCACGCCCTGGTCGCGCAATGCCAGCAATCCATAGTAGCCGGAATTCATGAATTCCTGGATGCGCTGGTCCGAGGCTTCCTTGCTGCCATGCGTGAAGATGTCGACATCGTGCACGAAGAGGATGTCGATGCGGTCGACACCGAGCCGTTCCAGCGAGGCCTCGAAGGAGCGCATGATACCGTCATAGCTATAGTCGTAGACCTCGCGGCGCGAAGGGGTGTCGAAGAATTTGCCGATGCCGGTGCGCTGATCCGGCGGACAGGCGCGCATGATGCGTCCGACTTTGCTGGACAGCACGTAGTCGTCGCGCTTCTTCGAACGCAGGAACGGATTGAGCCGCGTTTCGGCTAGGCCTAGCCCATAAAGCGGCGCGGTGTCGAAGTAGCGGCAGCCGACCCGCCATGCTGCCTCCAGCGTGGCATTGGCATCCTCGTCTGAGACGGCGCGGTAGAGATTGCCGAGCGGCGCGGTGCCGAAGCCGAGCTCGGTGAAGGTGATGCCGCCATTGCCGATGCGGTCGAAATGCCGTGTCTTCATATACTGTTGTTCCTCATTTGCGATTTGCCGTGACACTATCACGGCTGTGGCACATCAAAAGCACTGCGTGTCGTTGGACACCGATTTTCGCGGTGATAGCATGAATGAAAACAAGCTGTTCGGGGCAGATGTGACTGACATATTCAAGTGGTTCTCCGGCACCTGGAAGCTGGTGCAAATGTGATGAGGGACGCCGGCGAAAACCTGTTTGGGATTGCGCTGAACGAGCTTGGTACCGTGCTGGAACGTATCGACGAAAGCCGCATCGACGCCGCTTGCGCCATCTTGGCGGGCGCGAGAAAGATCGTCACCTATGGCTGCGGCCGCGAGGCGCTGCAGGTCAAGGGTTTTGCCATGCGGCTCTATCACCTGGGTCTGCCGGTTTCGGTTGTCGGCGATATGACCACGCCGCCGCTGGGCGCGGGCGATGTCTTCCTCGCCAGTTCCGGCCCGGGCGAGACCTCGACGGTGCTGACTTTGATGCGGGTCGCGGGCGAGGCCGGTGCCACAGTCCTGCTGCTCACCGCGCAATCCCACAGCACTGCCGCGAAGCTGGCCGACTTCACACTGCTTATCCCGGCTCAGACTATGGCCGACGACCAGGGCCCGGAAAAGACGTCCGTGCTGCCGATGGGCTCGGTCTTCGAAGGCGCGCTGTTCGTTCTCTTCGAAGTGATGGTGTTGAAGCTCCGGGACCTGACCGGCGTCTCGCCTGAAGCGATGCGCGCCCGCCACACCAATATGGAGTAGTTGTCATGCGGTACGAATTGATGCTGCCGCACCAGATCCGCAAGGCGATCGTCGAGAACCGGCCGGTCGTGTTGCCGCTCGGTGTGCTTGAATATCATGGCGAGCACATGGCCGTCGGCATGGACACGCTGGCGGTGATCAAGAGCCTGGAGCTGTTCGAAAAAGAAGCCGAGATCGTCATTCTGCCGCCCTTCTATTACGGCGCGGCGAGCTATGCGGTTGCAGCACCGGAGGGCAGTGGTTCGGTGCAGGTCGGCGGCAATGTGCTGGCGCCATTTGCGGAAGAATTGTTCTACAGCCTGCTGCGTATCGGCTTCCGCAACATCCACGCCATCATTCACCACCAGACCGAAAATTTTGCTGCCGGCATGCCAACCGATCTCGCCTTCAAGGCCGCCGGCCGGCAGGCGATCTTCCGCTTCCTGGAGAAAGAACGTGGCGAAGGCTGGTGGGGCTCTGCGGCGATGGCCGACTATTATGCCGAGCACGCCGAGGGCAGGAATTTCTTCAACTGGGTGCAGGTGCATCCGCTGATGCCGGCTTCAATGCACACCCAATACCCGTTTGACCATGCCGGCATCGGCGAGACGTCGCTGATGCTGGCCTTGTGCCCGGAAGCGGTCGATGCCGACCGCTTCGCCGACAACACCGGCTGGTACACGGCAAGTGCTTCCGAAGCCTCGGCCGAATTGGGGCAAAAAGGGATCGCCATGATCCTCGATCATTTGCGGGCAACCCTTTCGGGTTAGCGCGGTTATCCCTCTCCCCTTGTTGTTCCCTTGTTGTGGAAGAAGGGAAGGCTGGCGCAGTTATTTCACCGCACCCGCCGTCATGCCCATGATCAGGTAACGCTCGAGCGCGATGCCGATAACGGCGAGCGGTGTGATGGCCGCGGTGGCGAGCGCCGCCATCGACCACCAGTTGATGCCTTGTGAGCCGGTCTGGCTCGCCACCATGACAGGGATGGTTTTGGCGTCGGTCGAGGTCAGAAGCGCGGCGAAGAAATACTCGTTCCAGCACAGCACCATTGCAAGGATGAAGGCCGCGACCATGCCCGGCAGCGCGATCGGCATGACGATGCGCAAGAAAGCGCCCCAGATCGACAGGCCGTCGACGAGTGCTGCCTCCTCCAGTTCTACGGGGATGGAATTGAACTGGTCGCGCATGATCCAGATGACGATCGGCAGCACCATCAGCGTGTAGAGCAGGATCAGCCCGACGCGTGTGTCGAGCAGGCCGACTTCCCGGTAGAGCACGAGAAAGGGCAAGGCCAGTACCACCGGCGGCAGGATCAGCTGCGACAGGAAGAAGAAGGAGATGTCCTCGTTCCTGAACCAGGCGAACTTGTAACGATAGCGGGTCAGCCCGTAGGCGGCGAGGCTGCCAATGACGATCGCCAGGCTCGAGGCGCCGACCGAAGTGATGACCGAATTCATGAAGCGCTTGATAAATTCGTCGCGAACCGTCGACGTCCGAAAGATCGAGTCTGGAGAGAGGCCGAGTGACCGCCAGCCTTTCCAGTCGGGCTGGAAGTCGACGAACGGGATCAGATGGCCCTGGGTGACGTCGACCGCGGTCTTGAACGAAGTGGTTATCGTCCAATAGATCGGGAACAGGCAGATGAAGGCCCAGAAGATGAGCGCGCCGTAGATGAAGACGCGATTGGCGACGAAGCTCGCCGGCGAGCGAATTTCGGAAGCGGCATAGTCCGTGGTCTGAACGCTCATCTTGCCGGCCCGATCAGTTGACGTTGCGCACGAAGCGGCTGGCGAATTTCAGCAGCCAGGTCACGAACACGATGATGATGATCAAATAGGCCATCGCCAGCATCGTGCCGTAGCCGACATTCGATCGATCGCGATATTCGCGGTAGATGAAGCTCGACACTGAATCGGTCGCGCCGCCCGGGCCGCCGGAGGTGACGGTGATGATGATATCGGCGAGCTTCAGCTTGAAGATGATGCGCAGGATGACTGCCGTCACCGACACCGGCAGCATCAGCGGGAAGGTGACCTGCCAGAAGGTCTGCCATGGGGTGGCGCCATCGACACGCGCCGCCTCGAGCACTTCGCGCGACATCGCCTGCAGGCCGGCGAGCAGCATGATCATCATGAACGGGATGAAGGTCCAGGCGTCGAGCACCATGATCGAGATGCGGGCGGTGATCGGGTTGGAGAAGAAGGCCGGGTTTTCCCAGCCGAGATGGCGCGCCAGCGTCGCGGCCGGCCCGAAGCGGTATTCCATCAGCGACTTGCCGATCATCCACGACACCGCGACCGGCGACAGCATCAGGGGCATGAGAAAGACGACGCGGAAGAATTTTCGTGCCCTAATCTGCGCGTTGAGCAGCAGCGCCAGGCCGAAGGCGATGACATATTCGACCAACACCGCCAGCACGTAGAGCACCATGTTGAACAGCGCGTTGCGATAATAGGCGTCGTTCAGCATCTGCCAGAAATTGTCGAGCCCGTTGAACTGCCGTCCGCTGAAGGAACTGAGGTTCCAGTCGGTCAGCGCGATGTAGAAGCCGAACAATGTCGGGAAGATTACCATGGCAATGGTGAACAGCAGCGCCGGCAGCAGGAACAGCGCGCGCTGGCCGTCCTCGCCGCGCGTCAGCACCTGGCCGATGCCGAGTGCGACACCCCACAGCACATAGGCGTAGACCACCGGCCGCCAGTTCTCGAACCCGACGGTGTCGACCTCGCTCTTGTAGAGGATTTGCAGCGTAATCACCGCCAGAAGGCCGAGCGTCGCAGCAACCATCAGCGCCCAGCCAAGCCTTTTGCGGCTCCGCGATATCAGGTCGGATGGCACGGCGCCTGCCGGCCATTCACTTGTCGACAAAGTCTGGTCAGCCAGGGTCCGGTCAGCCACGCGTCTTGCCTGTTCACAGGAGGCTCGATGACCGGCCGAGCCGGTCGAGGCCAAGTCGGTCAAGGGGAGGTCCGGCGGCTGTGCGCCGCCGAACCAGGTTCACGATCTCAGCCTACATGCCGAGCGAGGCCTTGTAGAGCTTGATCTGGTTGTCACGGCCGATCTGGTCGGTCAGCTTCTCCCAGGCGGCTGCGATGGCGTCGGCGCCTTCCTGCGCCTTCATCTTGCCGGCAAAAGTGTTGGCCAAAATGTCCTCGGCGGCGCTGTAGTACTGGAAGATGCCGGGGATGCGTGGCTCGATCGCGGCGTTGGGATGGTTGTAGCTGTCGGCTTCCGACTTCAGATACGAGGTGATGAACGCCTCGTCGTAGCCCGCCGCCACCCATTCCGGAATGTTGAAATGCGAGTTGCGATAGGGCTGGAAACCCGACGGATAGGCCGCGCACCAGAGCGACAGGTCCTTGCCGCCGAGATGGGCAGCGGCCGACCATGCCGCCTTCTTTTTCTTTTCGTCGCTGTCGACACGGGCCATGACATACACGCCCCAGCCGAGATAGGCGCAGTTCGGCGCATGGTTCGGTCCGCTGGCCAGTTTGTCCCACTGGCCGGTCTTGGAGTTGTAGACATCGTCCGAGCCCGGCAGGATCGAGAAGCCGGTGACGTCGCCGACGACCGAGGAGTCGTTGGTCTTGACGTTCGAACCAACGTCGCCCCACCAGGTGACCATCGAACCGGTGCCTGCCAGGAATTGCTGGAAGGCGGTGGTGTTCGGGTCGGCGTTGATCTGGTCGGCAGGCTCGGAAGGCAGCGCATCGATGACGTCCTGGATCGCCCGCACCCATGCCGGATTGTTGATGCGCGGCTTCATCGTGTCGGCGTCGAACAGCCAGGCCTTGTCGTCGGGATGCTTGGCATAGGCGCTGGCGCGGCTGCCGAGGAAGTAGAAGCCGAAGCCGCCCCAGGGCTTGGGCGCGTCGAGATAGCCAAAGACGTCCTGGCCCTTCACCTGCTTGCCCTTGAGGAACTTGGTCACCGCCTGCACCTGCTGCCAGGTCTTCGGCACGCCCCATTCGCCTTCACCGCCGCCGTCCTTCCAGGCCTTGGCGAGGTCGGCATCGGCGAACACGTCGGTGCGATAGTTGAAATTATGTGCATCGCCGTCGACGGTCACGCGGTACTGCTTGCCCTCCCAGGTGCCGACTGGCGGCTGCAGATAGGCCACGACGTCCTTCATGTCGATCTGGTCCTTGACCCAGTCCGGCATTTCGGAGGTGAGACCCTTGCCGCAGACGTCGCCTTCGAACGGTGCTCCCATTTCGATGATGTCGAAATCGACGGTGCCTGTCGCGATCGACTGCTGCAGGCGGGCGTTGTAGTCAGCCTGCGCCAGGTCGATCCAGTTGATCTTGGCGCCGGTATAGGTCTCCCACGGCTTCAGAAAGCCGCGAAACAGCACATTGTGCAGGTTCTGGTTGTTGAGGCCCATGAAGGTGAGTTCAACGCCGGCGAATTCGCCTTCCTTGACATTGGCCTTGGTGGCTCCCAGGCAAAGCTCGCCGACCTGCTGGAAATCGGCATCGGTCGGCTGACCCTTGCCGACGCCCGGAATCTGCAGGATCTGCGCACGCAGGTCATCGGCGGCCGCGGCCGGGCGCGTCAGGGCGCCAAGCCCGGCGCCAGACGCCGCGGCGAGGGCGGCCATGCTGGCCGCTCCCTTCAGCACGTCGCGGCGGGTGGCCCCGGCGCGGACGAATTGGTTATAAAGGCTGACTTTCATCTCGTTCCTCCCAGAAGGTCAATCGTGAATTTGGTTCAGATGATGGAGCGCCGATTATGTTCCCCAACGACAGCGACTCCCGTAAATAGCGGCCCGAATTCTCCCTCCCGCGACGCTTGGCATTCAGTACCGGACAAGCGTACCGGTGCGCCCGGAACAGGGTCATAAGCCGGACACTGTCACTATTCGCACAACGAAGTGCGGTGTCAACGTGAATGGGTTTTTTATCTATAAGAGACCGACTTGCCCTCGCCGTTTGCGTTGTTTAGCTTCACGGCAACCAAAGGGGGAATGATGGCTCAAGTCGCGATCCGCAATGTGGCCAAGGCGTTCGGAACCGTCAAGGTTCTGCACGATGTCAGCGTCGACATCGCCGACGGGCAGTTCGTGGTGCTGGTCGGGCCTTCCGGCTGCGGCAAGTCCACGTTGCTGAGGATGGTAGCGGGGCTGGAAACGGTCTCCGGCGGCACCATCGCCATCGGCGAGCGCGTCGTCAACCATTTGCCGCCGGCCAAGCGCGACATTGCCATGGTGTTCCAGAACTACGCGCTCTATCCGCACAAGACGGTCGAGCAGAACATGGCCTTCGCTCTCAAGCTGCGCAAAACCGACCCGGCGGTGGTCACTGAGCGGGTCAAGCGGGCCGCCGACATCCTCGACCTCAATCCCTACCTCAAGCGCTATCCGCGCCAGCTCTCGGGCGGCCAGCGCCAGCGCGTCGCCATGGGCCGCGCCATCGTGCGCAACCCGCAGGTGTTCCTGTTCGACGAGCCGCTCTCCAATCTCGATGCCAAGCTGCGCGTACAGATGCGCACCGAGATCAAGGAACTGCATCAACGACTGAAGACCACCACCATCTACGTCACCCACGACCAGATCGAGGCCATGACCATGGCCGACAAGATCGTGGTGATGCGCGACGGTCGCATCGAGCAGGTCGGCGCGCCGCTGGAGTTGTTCGACCGGCCCGCCAACCTGTTTGTCGCCGGCTTCATCGGCTCGCCCTCGATGAACCTGCTCAAGGGGGTCGTGCGCAAGGGCGACAAGCCCGTCGTCGAGATCGCCGGGACGCCGTTCCCGATTGCTGCCAAGAGTGCCGTGGAAGATGGCCGCAATGTCGTCTACGGCGTGCGGCCCGAGCATCTCGAAATCCATCCAGATGGTGTTCCGGCGAAGATTTCGGTGGTCGAGCCGACCGGTTCCGAGACTTTGGTGTTCCTGCGCTTCGGCGAGGGCGAGATGGTGGCGCTGTTCCGTGAGCGCCACGACTTCAAGCCGGGCGACACACTGCACCTGAAACCGCGGCTCGACCAGGTGCATCTCTTCGACGCAGAGACCGGCAAGCGTCTCTGATTTCGCCCCAGCAAAACTTCGCGAGGAATACCATGCTCAAAGGAATCAATCCCCTGCTCAATGCCGATGTGCTGCAGGCGCTGCGGGCGATGGGCCACGGCGACGATCTGATTATCGCCGACACCAATTTCCCGTCCGATTCGGTGGCGCGCCAGACCGTGCTTGGCCGGTTGCTGCGCATCGATGCGCCGGCGGCCGACGTGGTCAAGGCGGTGCTTTCGCTCTATCCGCTGGACACCTTCGTCGACGACGCGGCCGCGCGCATGGAGATCGTCGGCAAGCCGGACGACATTCCCGCCGTGCAGCAGGAAGTGCAAAAAGAGATCGATGCCGCCGAGGGCAAGGCCTGGCCGATGATCTCGGTCGAGCGCTACGCCTTCTACGAACGCGCCAAGAAGGCCTATTGCGTCATCCAGACCGGCGAGCGCCGCTTCTATGGCTGTTTTGCCTTCCGCAAGGGCGTCGTGCCACCGGATGCGGAGTAGGGGCATGCCGGCGAAACCGATCGTCATGAAGCCGGTTGTCATATTGGGCGTCTTCGTCGCCGACACGGCCTACCGCGCCGCCCGCCAGCCGCGGATGGGCGAGACGATCCTGGGCACGTCCTTCACGCTCGGCCCCGGCGGCAAGGGCTCGAACCAGGCGGTGGCAGCCGGCCGGCTCGGCGCCGATGTCACCTTCCTTACCCGCCTCGGGGTCGACCCCTTTGCCGATATGGCGAGACAGACCTGGTCGCAGGCCGGCGTGAAGAGCGCCGTCATCGACACGCCGGAAAGCTACACCGGTGCCGCCTATATCTTCATCGAGGAGACGAGCGGCAACAACGCGATCATCGTCAGCCCCGGTGCGGCGATGCTGATCTCGCCCGCCGATATCGAGGCAAATGCCGGCCTGATCCGCGCGGCCGGCGTCTTCGTCACCCAGCTTGAGCAGCCGATCGAGGCGGCGATGCGGGCGCTGGAGATCGCGCGCGGGGCAGGGGTGACCACCATTCTCAACCCGGCGCCGGCGGCCAAGCTTCCGGACCGCATCTATGCACTTTGCGACTATGTGACGCCGAACGAGACTGAGGCCGAGGAACTGACCGGCATCAAGGTATCCTCCATCGACGATGCCCGCCGTGCCGCCGACAGCCTGCTCGAGAAGGGCGTGGGCGCTGTCGTCGTGACGCTCGGCGAAAAGGGCGCGCTGCTGCACACGGCCGACCGTTCCGAGCATGTCGCTGCGGTCGCCGCCGGCCCGGTCATCGAGACCACCGGCGCGGGCGACGCCTTCAATGGCGGCCTGGCCGCAGCGCTGTCGAGCGGGATCGAACCCCTGCAGGCGGTGCGCTTCGCTTGCGCCGTCGCAGGCATTTCGGTGACGCGCCCGGGCACCGCGCCGTCCATGCCGACGCTGCAGGAAGTCGAGGCACTGCTCGCCAAGGGGTGAAGCCCGAGCGGGAGCGAATGGGTTAGACCCGGCTCTTGTCCGAGAAGCTATTGTCTTCTGGCTTGACCACAACAGGCGGGCAGGTCGATGGATGAGGATCAATGCCAGAATTCGAAAGGAATGGACCTGGACTGGGTCACGAAAGAAGATGATTTTTGACAAATCAACGTCGACATTTCTCCGACATCAAGGGCACGTGGCCCTAAGGAGAAATGGCGCGAGTGACGGGGCTCGAACCCGCGACCTCCGGCGTGACAGGCCGGCACTCTAACCAACTGAGCTACACCCGCGCATAGACGAGCACGTGTCAGCCGTGTTCGTCGTTGGGGCGGTGGATAAGGGGTAAGCCACCGGGTGTCAAGCGGACCCGGACAGCATAACAGCAAACAGGAGAAGGTTTTTTGACAAGCCGAACTTTGTTGCCGAAACCGGCTCCCGGCCAAGCCACTGGCCGTTCATTTGGCCTTGCGAAGCCGGTCCTAACTGCTTAAAGGTCCGGCCCGGAGCGGGCGATTAGCTCAGTTGGTAGAGCGCTTCGTTTACACCGAAGATGTCGGCGGTTCGAGCCCGTCATCGCCCACCATTTTTCCATAATGAAATCAATGTGGTCTGCCTCCGCTTGGAGGTAGTCTGCGTCCGGTGCGCCCAGTTATGCGCCCAGAAACGAGCATTTTGGGGCGGCTTAATAGGCATCGGCGGCGGCCTGCTGGAAGTCGGGATGATGGTGGCCGTAGCTTGATTCCATCTGTTTGACGGTCATGCCGAGCGAGCCGGCGGCATCCCAGATCGGCACGCCTCGCTGCATCAACCAGGTCGCCCTCGTGTGGCGCATGATGTGTGGCGTGACCTCGTCGCCGAGCTTGGCCTCGACGCGCGCGGCATCGAATGACTTGCGCATGAGGCCGATCTGTTTTCCGCCCTTGGCATGGATCACCGGACCCTTGCCGCCGTCGGCAGCCTTCCATCGCTTCAGGTGCAGTTTGAGCCGGCGCGGCAGCCGCATCGGCGGTTTGCGTTTGGTTGTCTCGCGCACGCGCTCGCCGCGGCGATAGAGCACGCCGGCGTCAAGGTCCGGCCAGCCGCCGGCCGGGCCACGGTTCCAGTTCAATTCGAGGATGGCGGCATGCCTCGTGCCGGTGTAGAGGCCAATCAGGATAAAGCGCGGCAGGCATTGGAAGGTTTTCGGCCGTGCACGGCGCAGCCGCAGGGCGCTGCGTAGCAGCTCGGCGGCTTCCTGGCGGGTCAGCCATCGCTCGCGGGCAACTGGCTTGTCCGGCAGCTCAAAATGCGGCCGGAAGTTCAGCCGCTTCTCCTTCGAAAACAGATTGACGGCCGACCGCAGGTCCTCGAGCTCGCGGCGTGCCGCCGCCTGTCGCTTACGGCTCTCGGCGTATTCGCGGCATGTCTCACCTGAGATCGCCGACAGTGGCTTGTCGCCCCAGAAGATAGTCAGGAAGGCGACACGACCCTCCAGCGGGCCAGTGTCCTCGTCGCGGGACTGCTTGGCTGTGACGTAATAGTCTAGCGCTGCGGCGCACGCAATGTGATCGGGACCACGTTCGACGGCGATGGGCTTTTGCTTTTTTTGCCCGATATATTCCGCGAGCTTTTCCGCCGCGCTCTCAGTTTCGCCAACAAGGCATCCCGTTCGCTTGTAAACGGACCCGTCCCGGATGACGAGCCGCTTGACCCCGTCCCGGTCGAGCCTTGGGACGATGCGGGGCGGGCTTTTTCGACGCGGCATTTGAGTCGCATTTCCCTGATTGCGGACGGTGTGACGAAATCCTTGTTGGCAATCTGCTCGATTGTCAAATTCCCCTTGCGGGCCTCGGCGCGCAGGGCCTTCGGCGTAATCCTGCCGCCAAAGAACCTATCGCAGGCTTCCTGCAGCCTCATCGGCGTGTCGTCTTCTGGGCTTGAGGCCGCCTCGCGCAGGGTCATTCTCCACATCCCTTTCCAGAGAGGCGATCATCCTGGCGGGGAAGGATAGCGCGGGCGGCTACATCGCGGATTTTCTCATAGTTGGCCTGCCACGGTGCATCGCCAAGATTGCCCTCGGCTATGTTGCGCAGTGCCTCTCTCAGTGCTTCCCGGTCAGATTCGGCGGCGGTGGCTCGGTTGCGCAAACCTTGGATGACCGTCTGCATGTCTCGCGCCGCTTTATCCTCGCGATCCGCTTCGGCTTCTGCCTCCTTCACCAGCCTAGCGTTCTCAGCTTCGAGGGCCGCGATGCGTTCGGCGGCTTCCAAGCGGACAGCGCTTGGCTTGACACGTAGCGGCTCGTAGTTAGGGCCGCGATTGTAAAGCAAGTCGTCGGCGCGCAGTCGTTCGATCAGATCGGCGCTCATGATTTCGCCTCCAAATATTCGCGAAGACCAACGAGCGAATTGAGAAAATCAATTATAGCCACCGCCTGTTCGTTTGGATCAGTGCACCCCCATTCGGCTAAGGCAGCCATGAAATGCGGCAACTCAGCAACGCGCTCTGCCATTGGCGACAAGATCAGCGCTCGCTTCAGTCTGGCGTTTTCCGCAACCACGGCATTGTATTCGGCTGCGGTCTGGTAGGTTCCGCTCGATTCGCTGGCGCTCATGGCCGCGGCTCCTGTTGAAGTGCAGCGCGGCCAGCTTCATCGGCATCAAGGTAGCGCAATTGCCACGTCGGGTGATATGGACGGGAGTGCTGTTCCCCGTCGAGACGTACTTGTAGGTGCGGTCCAGATGTGCCGGTGATAGTGCCAAATCGAGCTTTGTCTTTGCTGCCTTCGCAGGGCTTGTACTCAACGCGCCCGCCTCGCTTGGCAGGCACGCCATAGTATCGGCGAACCCATTCGATGCTCACGGCTTTTCCTCCCTACCAGCGGCGTGAGAGGGTTGGCCGGCGAGGACGGCTGCCGCTTCATCTATTGCCCGGCAGTGATTGTCGAAACCGCCGTGCGCTGCAAGCTCGCCAGAAGCATTCCACAATCGGGCCTGGATATCGCTCACCACCGGTGCGGCTGGCGCTTCGGGATTGCTGAGAGGCGCAAGCAAACCAGCGTCTCTGAGGGCTATGGCGGCTTCCCGGCTGTTGCAATTGGAATACATGCCGCATGCCGCGCCGCATATGATCGACGCTGCACGAGACAAAATAGGGTCAGCCGCCACCATCTCATCAAACTCAGGCGTCCACCCCTTCACCGCCACAGCTTCAACCGGGCATATGTCGTAAACCGCGTCGAGAAGTGGGTCTGCGCTAGCCAACCGGTCGAATTCTTGAGCCGGCCATTCGTAAGGGCTGATCTCGTCCGCCTTTGCCTCGGCGGGCATCCCGTTGATCATGTGCCGCACCATCGCTTCGGCCTGCACGGCGTCGAAAATGTTCGTTCCCATCGGGCCGGGAAGCGTCGGAATGTGGGGATACGGGTTGGTGTACGAAATGCCATGATCTGGCCGGAAGTCTTCCGGGAGCTTCCACATCAGGAAGCGGCCAACCATGTGCTTGATCTGGTCCTCGCCCACCGGTGCGGCTGGCGCTTCGGGATTGCTGAGAGTGGCAATGTTCTGCCAAGCCGCCGCCTCGCCAGCATTCCCTACACTGGCGTCATAGCGGCGCTGCATACCTTCCAAATCGCCGCCGAATTGCGCATGGGCGGCAAGCACGTCACGATGGAATTTCATAGCCGGTTCCACTTCCAATGGTTGCGGGCGTAGACGATCCAGAGGGCCGCATTCATCGGGAACAGGCCCCACGCGCTGGCACTGAATATCCAGGCGAGCCAGAGAGCTTGATTGCCTAGGCCGAACAGCCACGCATGACGCGACTTATTGCCGGCGAGGACGGTCATGTAGATCGTGACGGCGGACAGCAGCCAAGGGAGATAATTGCGGATTGCGCCGATGATGTCGGTCATTTGCCCGCCTCTATGGCTGCGATCAGCAGATTGTGCGTATCCTCGGAAAGAACGTCCTCGCTGCGTCCAGTAGCATCGTGGAATATCAGTATGTCGTCGTAGACCGCCTTGAGAACTGCCAGCAAGTCAGTCCCATGCGCGTCTTCCACCACCGGTGCGGCTGGCGCTTCGGGAAGCGAACCGAAGAACACATGCTCGGTGATGCTGATGGTTGGATCGGTGTCGATCATTAGGTAAGCATTGAACGCCTCGACATCAGCCTTCGATGTGAAGCGTTTTGCCATCGCCGCCGTTGGCGTCCACCAATGAAAGCCCAAGCGATTTTCTGCATACCAGCGTGTTTCTGGTGTCGACAAGCCATCGGCAGGGAACTTCCGCTCGATCAGCCACGCGACAGTCCTGCCGGCTGGCGCTTCGGGATTGGCGGCGAAACGGGCGAGGCGGTGCGCAATAACCTCGGGTGTGATCCGTGCGTTCGGCAGCGGCGCATTTCCATACCAATCCGCAACCATTTCGGCGATCGACGTTGATGCTATATCGATATCGATCAACGTTCCTTCCTTGTACCCGTCGACATAGCCGCGAACGTATTCGTCTTTCTTGAGAGTGGCAGGGGCAAGGGACGAGCGGATGCGAACTTCGTAATCGGCCTGTGCGGCGGCTTTGGCTTCGTCCTCTGCCACATTTTCGGCAAGGATGGTGTCCTCGTCCTGGCCATCCTCGACGCTTCTGCGGATTGCCATAAAGCCGTGCGTGACGATGCCGACATCGTATCTGCCAACAACAGTATTGGCCTTCCACTCATCGGAGAACGCGCTACTGCGTAGTTTCCACTCCAGCGCCTTCACCGCCTTCCCATCCACCGCCGCCTCACCCTGTAGAGTGGCCTTGGAGAGGGCGGCGACGGCTTCTTCCAGCAATGCATTGCCGCGAGATTGGATTGGGCCGGAGAGATGATCCGAAAGGAACGAAGTGATCCGCGTGATCAAATCTGCACCATCGACCGCCGATGTTGGAGCGGGGGCTACGAGAGCGGCGGCAGCTTCACCAAGTGCATGCCACAGTTCGAAGAACCAAATATCGCCGGTAAGATTGTATTTCTTTTCCGTCCCGACTAGCAGGTTCTTCAGCTTCTCGACCAGTTTCTCCCCCACCGGTGCGGCTGGCGCTTCGGGAAGGGGCATTCCCTCAATCATGTTCCGCACCATCGCGGTGGCCTGCGTTGCATCGAACAGGTTGGTCCCGAATGGCTCGTGCTTCATTGGATGAGCGGTATTCTCATTGAACGTCGCCTTGAAGCTGATGCCCCCGTCCGGATTGAAGTTCTCCGGTAACCGCCATGTAAGGAAGCGGCTCACCATGTGCTTGAGCTGGTCCTCGGTCATGGATCAAAAACCTTTCTGAAGGTTGAGGCTCACTTCATCTTCATAGAGGCGCTTGAGGTGTATCACCTCGGCCTCCAATTCCACTATGCGTCGGGCTGTCTGAGCGGGCGGGGTGGCTACGAGAGCGGGAGTGGCGAAAAGAGGCTGCTTTTCCCAGCAATGAAAATGTGGGTCGCGATCGGGGTCGGTACGGACTAGACCCCATTCAAAGCCAGGCCGCTCGCGCACCCGCCAAGCCACCGGTGCGGCTGGCGCTTCGGGATTGCTGAGAGTGGCAGGAGCGAGGGCTGCGAGAAGTGTACGAATGTCGTCGCGGTCGAACTCCGATAGATTATCGTCGGTCGGATCGCCCTCTTCGTGGTCATGAGAGACGTTGTTGTCGTAATCAGCCAACCACTCGCCGACGCGCTTGGTCGTATTCACAAGCCAGTCGGGTTTCACCTGTACTGGCTCTACAGTGCCGGTGAGAGCGGCGCGGATTGCTGCGGCTGCCTCGTCGCATGTCATTTGCGTGCCAGGGAGCATGACGCTGCGCACAGCTGGCTTCTCCCAATTCGCCAGCATTCGTTCCAGCTTCGCGTCTAGCGTACCCTCGGTGGGCTTGGAGGTGCTCATGGGGACACCACCACGATTTTATCTGGCGAGACCTTCTCAGCCAGTTCGGACAGGGCGTCGATCCGCTCATGCTCGGCGATCGTCATTTGCGGGACGGTGATCGTCTTGCCGTAGCGCTCTTCCCATGTTGCCAGCCACGTCAGGTAATTCCCCTGTGTGACTTGCTCGGCCTCGGTGATGGTCGCTTCGAGCTGAGGGTGCAGCTTCAGCACGACCGGCGTTGCCTCACGGCTGATGCGCGGTATCTGGTGCGTAAACACGGACTCGCCGGTCATGAAGTTCAGCACCTCGTAGACGCCGCCGATCGGGCCCATCAATATGCCGGTGATGGTCGACAGGACGTCGCATGTCGGGAATTCTTTCGTAGTCATGGTGAAACCTCTTCGCATCTGGTGGCAAAGCGCTGCCGGCTGACGAGTTGTTCGGGATCGTTGGCGATGTTGAGCAGGACGTCGGCATGACACGGCTTGCCGTCGAGCGCGCACCAGCAGGCGAGATTCCTGCCGGTCAGGGTGTCTAAGCGGCGAAATATGCTAAGCCTCGCGGCGTCCTGTTCCTGTGGCGAAGGATCCGGCAGCATAACCGTCCAGCAGCACATAAATTGGCTGAACAGCTGGACGGCGTAGGCGCGGTCGTGCCGGGCGCTGACCTTAAAAGGATTGCCGAAGACCGATGGCCTGGCGACGTTGACAGCGTCGAGGCCATTGAACGACCGAGAGTGCGCCTGAAGGTCGAAGCCTTTGGAGCGGGAGAGACGGAGGCGAACGGGCTTTGTCATGGCCGCACCGCGCGATAGAGGTGGGTTGCGTATGCGCCAACCGCTTTCCAGTAGACGGCCATAGGGCCTTTGTTCTGGCGCCAACTGCGCTGCGCTCTGGTCCGAGCATCGATTGACAGTTCTCGCAGGATTTCGGCGACCAGCTGTCGCTGATCTGCCGGCAGCGCCATTAGCCTGGCCGCTGCCGGGAGCGACAGAACAGGGTTGCGCACATCGGGCTTGCTCGACCGGTGCATCACAGCAGCCTCCGCTGAGGCCGGGCCGGGCGTGCGCAGTCCTGGCAGGTGTGCTGCCACTGGCCGGCGACCTTGACGATGACGAAGCCTTCACGGCGCGCGTCGGACACCATCACGTCGAACTCGTCGGTCTGATAGGTTCGGCTCTGCGATTCGCCGCATTCGCAGACGATCTGCTGCTGGCCGGAGTGTTTCTCGATCATCGCGGATGCCTCCACACGATCGGTTGCTGGTCCCGGGGTATGCGGTGCAGCCCGCGAGCCATAGGGTGCTTTGGCGCACCGCTCTGCGTGGTGCCGAGGCAGATCAGTTCGACGCCGAGGTTGAGGGCGCGCTCGATCGTCCAGAACGCCCGCTCGTTGCCGTCATTGCCCCATGCGGCCAGCATCCTGCCGCCATTGTCGCGGGCATAGAGAATGGCCAGGTGGAGATAGTCGCCGTTTCTGAGGCCAACAGGATCCTCGGCCTTGAACATCGCCGCCGGAGATGATGACCGGAAGGCGTAGAGGTTGACGATCAGCAAGCCGCCGTAGCCCCACCGCTTTGCGAAGTGGATCAGCGCCAGGATAGTCGGGTCGTTGCTCTGGTGATCAGCCGTGCTCGGGTTGAGCATGCACACGACGAGGAGCGGAAGCGTGTCATCCCAGATGCGCCGCAGCTCGTAGCGATAGATGTTGTCCCAGCCGCCGAACACGGCCGTCATCTGCATGTCGAACAGGCCTGGTTGTGGGCGCTCGCTCATGCCGCCACCCGATCAAACCGAATATGCTTGCCATCGGGGCAAACCATTTCCATCTCATGAGGGACGCGCCGGCACTCGGCTTCCGCCTCGGCGCGGGTGTATTTCCCGGCGCTAATCCGGTCGGTCGTGTACCCGGCATATTGCGATCGGTAAAAGGCGCTGTGATCGCGCGCCCAAATCATGAAGGTCTGCTCGCCGCCGAATAGGATCATCTTGAGAAGCTGGGCGCGCTGGAAATCCATGCGCTCGACCGCAATGGCCAATTCCTTCTCCAGCCGTGACCGGCGGGCGCGTTGGTTGCGCTTTGCGCGAATGTCGGCAGGCGTCGCAGTCAACAGCGAATGGCAGCCCTCGTTATAAAGCTGCCCGCCGGCCACCACCCACCACATATTGTTGATGTTGTAGTAGGCGACGCCTCGGACGAGACGGCCCTTGTGGTCGGGTATCCAGACCGTCTGGCCGTGTTCGAGCAAACTCCCGTCCTGCGACTTCCGTTGCGATTCGCTGCTCCACGTTGGACGCCCGAGCACCTTGTCCTTGTGCCAGCTCTCGGCGTAGCGCTTTTCGATACGCTCCATCGGAGACATATCGCGGGTTTCGGAGCGGGAAACTTTCACCGGAGCTATCGTCTCCAGCCAAGTTACGATGCGACGGAATTCCAGCACCACGCGGAGCTGCTCGATGTGGTGCATGCGAGCCTTCCGGTCGAAGTCGTATCGCCTGCCGTTCTGGTTCACCTGAGGTGCCGTCATCGACCAGAACTCGACCTTCACCACACGGCCTGAAATCTCGATCGCGCAGCGCAGCGTGCCGCGTGCGCCAAGGCGGTGGCTCGGGCTCAAGCACTTGTGCCGGTAATGAATGCCGGGATCGCGCTTGATCGACCAGCCTCGGTCGCGCATCTGGCGGATCAAGACGCCGTACACCTCGGAACGGAAACTGGCATCTTGCGCATTGTCTTGCCAGATGCCGATGCTGGCGTCGTGAATCCGAATATCGAGCGGAGCGCGCTTCATGCTGTCACCTCCGGCATGGCGTTGTGTTCGATGCCGTCGAGCAGCCGGCCGGCGGCTTTCTTGTTGGTGAAAGTCATCCAAGCGCCGCCACGTTCGCGCCAATCCGGTTCGACCGAACCCTGCATCAAACGCCTTGCCCGGCCTCCGGCACCAAGGACCGTTCCGTCAGCCGCGAAGATGTAGTCCTCGCTGCCGTGAACCAGATCATCTGCGTCCGTGGAATCAGCCCATGCACCCCACTGCTTGAAAAAGAACGGCACGCGCGCCGCCTGGCATTGGTCGCGGGTCGAGCGCGCCCATGCGGGATGCATTGGCCTCGCATCGGGTCCGCTCTCGCCGCCGACGATGACCCAATCGAGGCGGGTGCAATGCTGGCAGCCGATGCGGCACGGCACTTCCCATGGCGGGCAGCGATCGCAAAGAGGCCGGAGATATTTGGCAATATCTAATGATCCGAGAAGCGGTTCGGCTGAGACGAAACGAAGCTTGGCCGGCGTGGCCAGTAGTGCCGGCAGGCGCTCATCCGCGCGCTTCTGATCCTCGGCCGAAACGCCGCACCAGACATTGTGCAGCGGCCAGGAATAGACCTCCGCCGGCTTCCCGGTGAAAGTGTACCAGTTCGCGTAGATGTCCTCGAGCAGATCGCGGCGCGACAGGAACTCGCGCATGCGGTCGGCTCGCTTGGTCAGCACCTGATAGGTGTGATGGTCGGCTGCGGCCATGACGGTGAACACGTCGAGGATCCATTCGTCCGGTACGTTCTCGGCGAACAGGTCGCCATGGGCACAGACGAAGATGCGGCGCGGCTTTTTCCACTCGAGCGGCTGATGCAGCCATTGCCGGTTAAGCCGCACTTCGCCGGTCCAGACCGGGCCGGCCTTGGTCTCACGGGTCAGACCTTTGCGGCTGTCGATGTGCTTCAGCCGCGTCCCGGCGAGCTTCATGGCGTAGCAGTTGGTGCAGCCCGGCGAGACGATCGAACAGCCGGTGATCGGATTCCACGTCGCGTCGGTCCATTCGATTGCGGATTTGTCAGCCATTGTGGCCACCCCGCTTCGGCTTGATTGAGAAGTCGGTACGGCGCTCGTCGAGATAGGCGGTCCCGCTCGCCTTCATCGCGTCGTCGATGACTTTCATCGCCGCGGCGTGAGTGGCGGCGCCAAAGAACATCAGCTTCACCGGCACCCCGGCCTTGGTCAGATCGAAATGGTGCGTCTTGCCGTCCTTCATGTACTCCCAAGCGCCGGCGGGGACGCCAACGATGAGGATTGGAACGCCATCACCCTGCCGGGTCGGGGACACGGCAAAGACCAGCTTCTCTTCCATCGTTGCCATCAGTATCCCCGTCCCGGGTTGTCGCAGTAGCCGTCACGGTCGTAGTGCCGATGAAAGCGCCACCAGCCGGTGCGCGCGCCATCGACAACGGTCTGAAGTCGGCCTTCGAACATTTCGACCTTGCCCGGAATCTCACCTGGCAAGCTCGCTTCGGTGGACCTGGACGGGGGGAATTCAGCCACTGGCGCCATCCTTGTTCCTGGCGCCGGCAAAGCGCTCGATCGCCGCGTGCAGGCTTTCCTCGCATAAGCCGACAGCGGCGGCGGGCGCGAGCTCGTAGTGGCGATGCAGAACCTCCATCAAGCTGAACTGGACGGTCTCGAAGAGGACCGTCAGCTCCGCATAGGTCGCGCCGCCCTTGATCGCCGGGCCGATGACTTCGCGGACGAAGCGGCCGGACAGCAGATCGTGCAGATCGCTGGCCGCACTCATGGCCGCTCGCCTCGCAGCAGCGGGCCAAGGGCGGCCAGCTGGTCGGCCGCGAAGTCTTTCGGCTCGGTCGCCGTGCAGGCCGACAGGAACAGCAGGGCGAAGATGGCGGCGCGCTTCATCAGCGCAGCCCCACATAGAGCAGGCCGGCGACGATCATCGCCACTGCGATCATCAGGAGCGCAAGGATGCCTGAGGCGACTGGACTTCTGACTGTATCATCTGGGCAGTCGCCGCGGCACATGCACTCCGGCCACTGGTCGCAGATCAGTTGCTTGTTGCTGTGCGGCGGCACCGAAATCAGTTCACGGGGCGGCGTGCGATTGAGGCGGGCGTTCATCAGTCGAGCCTCGGCCAGCAGCCGATGACGCCAACGACCAGCGCCGCCATCAAGAGGACGATCAGGAACTTTGCCTGAAAGTCCCAGAGCGGACGGGCGCCGAGCGGCGGCAACTCTTCAGCTTCGAACTCGACATCGTCGAACATGCGATCGAGGTAATCGAGCGGTGCGCGGTCGGGCAGTTCGCCGCGGACCTGCGAGCGGCTGCGGTTCAGGCGGTCAATGGCATCGCGCGCGCTCATGCCGGTATTCCCATCCAGCATGCGCAGAAGGTCAGGCCGAACATAAAGCACATTGCAAAGGCCAGAGAGGTCGGCGGAAAGCTGTCGTCGACGGCTACCTTCACCTTCGAGATGATGCCCGGCCGCAGCCGCTCGGCTGTCTTCCTGGCCTCAAGGGCGTTGTTGGCGTCGACGGCGACTTTTGTCCCGTCGGCGAAATGAATGCGGAACGTCGGCATCAGCGTTGCTCCTCGTGGTATTTGGGAAAGCCGCGCGATTGCAGCGGGCGGACAGGCTTCGGCCATGTGCCGTCGTTCTTGCGCCGCTGGCGGTCGGCCTTGGCGCGGAGATCCGTTTCAATCGACGACTTGGCCTGGTGGTAGAGGTTCAGTGCCGGTGCGAGGTTGCTTTCGCGGTGCTCGCCGCCGAGAGACAGTGGCTTGATGTGCTCAAGCTGCCAGCCTTCGCCGGGCCGGATCCTGCGGCCGGAAATGTGGCAGCGGCGCCCGGCGCGAACGAAGATGCGGTCGCGTACCCAGTCCGGAACATTGGCGTCAGGCGTCGAGCCAATCCATTCGGAAAGGCTTCTGCCGCCATGGGGATCGGTAATGCGGGGCGCTTTCATGCCGACATCGCATCATGTGTGACGTTTCCCGCCTGTGAATTGCGGGTGCCGCCGGCAATTTCGGATGCAGTCTGCTCCGAGCCGTGCGTAGATTCGCGGCACCGAGTCGCGCAGCAACGCGGCCCGGTGCCTGTCAACCCCTCCTGTAGACCCCAAGAGAGGATGCATTCATCATGACGGTTACCTGGAAATCCGGTTCCCGAGGAAATTCCCTCAAGCGTATGCCCGTGGTCTCGCTCTGGTTCGAGGAACGCGACTACGCAGCACTTCAGCGGATCGTGAATGATCCGAAGGCAATGCCCCTCAGCTTTGAGGACTGGAAGAAGAATGCCGAGCTGTTCGAGCGCAATTGGAAGCGCAACGGTCACCTCGTCACCCGGGTCGTAGTCGATCCGGATCTGTTTCTCCGTTACTGCGCCGCCCGTTCCAAAGACCCAAGCGGTAACATGCTCAAAGACTTCGGCTACGCTTGGATCGAAGCCGGAAAGAGCTTGTAATGATGACCCTGATAGAGCCGAACGCTGGCATTCGCACTGAATCGCGAGGCGGGCCTCTGGATGTGGCATCCCACACGCCTTGCAACATGGCGTTGAGATCGGGATGTCATGCTCGCCGATCCGGAAAGTCTTGGGGGAACCCTTGCGCTGGCGCATCAAGCCATCTCCTCGCTTGCAGCCAACAGCAGATCGCGATGGTTCCAGCCGAAGTCGGCCTCAAAGCCCTTGGCGACGCATTCCGCGTGCGATGGACCGCAATTCGATCGCGACTGGCGAAGATGAGCGACCAGCTTGTCGAACTCTGATCTGCCGGCGTCCCATGGCCCGGGCGCAGCTCGTCGCGTCGGTTGTGGAAGATCAGCGAGGATTTCAGACGGCTTGCGCCCTGCCTTCAGTTGCAGGGATACCCAGTCGAAAACCTTGGGCGAGGCGTCGGCCAGCGCGATCAGCTTTTCGGCGGTGTTCATTGCTTGCCGTCGCCGCTGCGGCGGGCGTTCCAGGCCTCCAGGGCCTCGGCATAGGTGACGCCCTCCGGGCCATGGGCACCGCAATCGTGGCAGACACCATGAAAATGGTTGTTGATCGGCTCGATCGTCGATCCGGAGATGATCGGATGGTCAAATGGGCAGGCTTGGGGTTGCTTCGACGGCTGCTTCGACATCGTGGGTCTCCCGTTCTGTCGGGAAACACCAATCGCATACAAATGTACGCAGCGTCAATACAAATGTAGACAGAAGTCTGTGGAATCGTTTTTTTGGCTTTTAGGGGTAATTTCAGTTGGCGGCGCGCCTGGAGACGCTTTCCAGTTGGTCGAGAGAATCGGCGACCTGCTCCGGCGCCATGCGGATTGCCAGTGGCAGGCGGTCTGGAAACTGCAGCATGAATAGGCGGTCGGATGTTTCCGGGTCGATGGAAACGGTGCAGTCGGCCGGGCTGAGTGCGGTGCGAAAGCTATCCGCGAAGGCGGTCATGCCCTCGTCGGGGCGGGCCGACTGGCGATAGACCATCAAAGCGGACAAGGCTTCGATCTCGGCGTGCACGGCAGCAAGCTGTTCGTGCAGTACTATCAGCTTGATGCTGCCCTTGGTGGTGTGCAGCGTCAGTTCTGCTTCGTTGCCGTCTGGACTTACAAGTGATCGCAAGGCGAGCAGCTCGTGCTCGTCTTGCACATTAGCATGTGAAAATATATCGCCTGCCGTTGCCTCCACGGCATTGCCGTCGCGCGTTTCGCCCACTTGCCCGTTTCCCGCCAATTCTTATTGTTGCTCTTTTGTACGCAAGCGTACACTGGAGAACAGCAAGCGGGTGAAATGCAAATCACGTTATTGGGGCTGTGGATAAGTTCGCGCCGGACCGGTTAACGGAAAGTTAATGCAGCTGCGAGCTTTCCTCGTCATCGATTAAGACGTTGATCTGCCGGTGCAGTCTCTCAACTGCGTCCGGCTTGATGCGCTCAAGACGCTTGAGGCGCTTATCGATGCTGGCCGCAATGTTCTTTTGGCCCTTGCCGGTCAATAGCCAATCGTGGTCGACCTTGAGCGCGGCGGCAATGGCCGGCGACCATTTCGACGCCTCACTGGCGCGATCCTCGATCTTGGTAATGGTGACACGCGGGCACTTGACGCCAGCGGCGATCGAGACGCGGTCGGCCAGCTCCTGATAGCTCAGGCCCTGCGCGATGCGCTCGGCCCTGACTCGATCACCAAATGTACTCATGACTACGATTGTACACGGCTTAATGTCTACAATGGTATTGACTTGGCTGCGTACATTTGTATCAGTGCCGGCCATGAATCAAGTCCTGAAGGAAAAAATCAAGGCAGAGCGGCGGGCGGCACTCAACGCGGCCTGCGATGCTGTCGGCGGTGTGGCGCGGCTGGCCGAGCTCATTGGCAAGACGCATGCCCATGTCTCGACATGGAAGCAACGCGGCATGATCCCTCCTGAAATGGCCATCCCTATCGAGCGCGCTTCCGGCGTGTCGCGCCAGGTTCTGCGCCCAGATCTGTATCCGGTGGAGGAGGCGGCGCAATGATGTTCCATCATCATCAAATGCGCCTTAGCCCCGTTTTCTTCCACGGGAACCGATCGGTAACCTTAAGCCGTAACCATTTTGCGGGCCTGCGCATCATCCAATCTAATGGCGATGACATCGAGGTGCTGCCATGAAGGCGCCCCTCGCTGGCATCGGTTTCACCGACCGTCTGGTGCCCCGGCCTGTTTCCAATATCAAAGCTCCCTCCCAGGAGAACGCGGCTGCCGCCGAAGCCCAAGACCTCCCGGCTTCGGCGGCATTTTCCCATTTCACAGAATCCTGTCCTTGCCCCGCAACGGGGCAGGATAAGACCGCGCCGGAGTTGAAGATTGCCTCTTCCGGCCCCGGCGCGGTCACCCTTTCGCTCGAGCTGAAACCGGCAGTAGCGCTGATCCTCAACCTGGCGGTCACCGCCAAGGGCTTGCCCGCCGAAGAGATCATCGCTCGCGCCATCTGTGTGTATGCCGAAGCCATCGGGATTCCCTCGCTTGCCCGCCAGATAGAATCCGACGGGGGCGAGCGTCACGCAAATAGGTTTTCCGACGATTTCCACGAAGTGCCGGCGTTCGACCGCACCGGCCTCAACCGGTTTGGGAAAGGCCGCTAAAAAAATGTCCCGCTCATCTTCCGACAAGCAGCGCCACAGCCTGAAGATGGCAGTGGCGCGCGTCATCGACCTGATCGGCGCGGGCAATCTCGCCGAGACGGTCACGCGGGTGAACGCGACGATGCTGTCGCGCTACATCGCGCCGCACGAAGACGACCGACATGCCGGTATCGACGTGGTGCTCGACCTCGAGCTCGCCGCCGGCGACCCGGCGGTGACGCGCACACTGGCCGCCCTGCAAGGCTATGACCTGGTCAAGGCCGAGCAGAAGGGCAGCGGTCAAAACCTCGACCTCGACGATCTGCAGCGCCTGCATCGCGAGGCCTCGGAAGCGGTGTCGGCGATCATGGCCGGCATCGCCGACCAGACGATCACGCCATCGGCAAAGAAACGGATCCTGAATGAGCTCGCCGATCTTCGCCAGGCGATCGCAGCGATCGAGGCGAAGGTGGAGGCGGCATGATCACGAATCCAAGCACTTATTCCGAGGCGGAGATTGCCCTCATCGCCGACTGGCTGGGCGAGAACCTCTCGGCGACCCAGATCGCCTACCGGCTGGCAAGGCAACGAGGCTGCGCCGTCTCGCGCAATGCCATCATCGGCATCGTGCATCGCAACAAGGTGCTGGCGGCCATCGGCCTGAGCGGACCATCGGGAAAGCCGTCGGCGGGATCGCCTGTGCCCCAAGCGCCTTCGGTGCCGCGCGCGCCGAAACCGGAGGCTCGGCTCCATCCCGGTAACATCCGCAGCAAGAAGGAGGCGAGGGCGCTCGACCCGGTGTTTGCGCCACCGGCGCGACGGCCGGTCGATGGCCTCAAGCCTCATGCATATGACGCCGCTGCCCGGCACATTCCGCTTGAAGAGTTGCGCCATGGCGAATGCCGTTGGCCGGTCAACAATGCCGCCCAAGGGGAAAAGCATTTGTTCTGCGGCAAGGCTGCGAGCTTAAGTTCCTATTGCCCGCACCATGCGCTGCGCGCCGGTGTGCGCCCGCTGTTCGTGGCGGAGGCGGCATGACGCCCGACACCATGGAGCGCAAGCAGTTCGGCATCGCCGTGTCGCCGAAAGTGTACGAGGCGGTGAGCAAGCGTGCGCGCTCGCAGGGCATGTCGCCGACCGGTTACGCGAAGCTCCTGTTCGACGCCGCCTTTGCCGCGCGCATCGGCCAGGAGCGCGGTGATCCGGCCAGCGATGCCGAGCTCGACCGGCAGGTGACGCTGGTCTTTGCCTGCGCCGGGCAGGGAGATGCGGAAGCGATCGCCACCGCCACCGGCGTCAGGCTGTCGTTGGTCACGATGATCCTCAGGGCATGGCGCAAGCAGGGAGGGGCAAAATGATGCGTTCGTTTTTCACCGTAAGAGCCACCATCGCCGCTGCCGTTCTTGCGGTCGGCTATGGCGTCGCCTGTTCGATGATCTTCGGCAGCGACGTTGCCTTCCCGCACGAGGCGATTCCAACTGCCGCCATGCCGCAAGGCTGGTCTTATCCGTTCGCCTGCTGCTCCGGCTATGACTGCCGCGAGGTGCCCGACGCCGACATCGTCGAGGGCGCGCGCGGCTACGAGATCCGCCGCACCGGCGAACTGATCGCGATGACCGATCCCAAGGTCAGGCGGAGCCCCGACGGCAAGTTCCATTGGTGCTCGGTCGCCGGCGCCAATGACGGCAAGACGATCTGCCTGTTCGTGCCGCCGCGGGGGTTTTGATGGGCGGCTTTGGATTCAAGGAAGCCGAGCGTGCCGATGCCGTCTACCGGTATTCGGTCAGGTGCGACCGTGCGACCAGCACCAGGATCGAAGCGGCGGCGCGCAAGGCCGGCATCAGCGTGACGGCGTTCGTGCAGCGGCATTTCGAGACCATCCTCGATGCCAGGCCGAATGCGACCAAGCTGGCCTCTTTCGATGCTGCCGGATTCGATGCCGTCGAATTCAGCAAGCGTCATCACGTCACGCTGATGGCGGCGCGGCTGTGGGGCACGCTCCGCGTCCATGCCGGAGACAATGGCCACGTCCAGCGCTTCCAGACGCAGCTCGCCGAAGACATCGGCTGCGACCACGCATCGACTGGCCGGCTGATCACAGCGCTGCTCGAAGCTGGCCTGCTGGAAACGGTGCGCAGAGGCAAGCAGGGCGCGCCTGCAGCTTACCGCGTCATCGGGGGCTGAACGATGAACGCCCAGGCGCTTCCGAAGAATTTTCCCAACCCGAAAGGAACCGACCATGAGCCGCGTGCTGCGCACTTTCCGTGAAATGCTTGGCCTGCTGTCGCGTGGCGATTTCTCGCGCCACTGCGACAAACTTCTGAACGAAGCGATTCAGGCGGTCGAAGAATGCCCGGCCGACAAGTGTAAGGCCGAAATCACGATCAAGATCACGCTCGATTACGAGCTTGGTCGCATCGACATCAAGGCCGACGCCAAGTCGAAACTGCCCGACACCGTGAAGTTCATGAAGACGCCGTTCTGGACAATCGATGGCCAGCTTTCGGTCGAGCACCCGAACCAGATCGACATGTTCCGCGCGCCGCGCGCGGCTGCCTCGCGCGAAAGCGAGGATGACGACACAGACGAGGAAGCCGCGGCCTCCTGATCTCTCTTTCCGAACCCTGAAAGGAAACGGCCATGGCCGACAAGCAGCAGAACGTGCCTATCGAACCGCATGCCATCGAACTGGTGACAGCCCTGGCAAAACAGGCGGCCGCACCCGAGGTCCTCATTCTTGACACGGCGGGGCTCGGCGACGACCTCCCTGCAAAGATACCTGTCGCCTTTGATCGTGTCACTTCCAGCTTCAAGTCGCTGAAGGGCCTGGTGCAGGAGTTCCGCGACGTCAAAGCTCGCCGCAAGGGCACAGCGCGCGCCGAGACGCTGGAAAGCTTCATCGCCCTGATTGATCGCCACAAGGACACCCAGTCGGCGCTGTTCGGAAAGTGCGCATGGCCGGAGCCGAAGCTCACCGCCGTGCTGAACTACAACGCGGCAAATGCTGACGTCCGTCCCGCCGATCATCGGATCATCTACGCGTTCCCGCTGACGGAAGAGTTCAAGGCGTGGGTTGGCGCCAACGCCAAGCCGATGGAACAGGAAGTCTTTGCCGCCTTCCTCGAGGAGCATGCCGCCGAGCTCGCCGCGCCGACGGACGGCGAGGTCAGCGAATACGAAAGGCTGTTCAACGAAAAGATGGCGACGCCGTCCGACGTCGTCGCGTTGTCGCGCTATCTTGAGGTGTTCGTTGCCGCCCGCGCAAAGCAGGGCATTCGCCTGCAGACGGGCGAGCGCACCGTGGAGTTCGCGGAAGAGCATCAGAACGCCAAGGGCGAGGCGATCACGGTGCCTGGCATCTTCATGCTGTCGGTGCCTGCTTTCGTCGACGGCGAGGCCGTACGTATTCCGGCGCGCCTGCGCTATCGCGTCACCAGCCAAAAGGTCTCGTGGTTCTACCAGCTCTATCGCTGGGAATTCTTCCTGCGCGAGCAGGTGGAGAGTGACCTCGAAACCGTCGCCAAGGCGACCGGCCTGCCTGCATTCGAAGGTGCGCCGGAGCAATGATCCGCGCCAAGCCGAAGTCATCCGCCATCGCGCCGGCCTCGCCGTCGGCACTGCCATCGCTTGTTCGTCAAGCGGCGGCAGCGCTGGCACGTGCGGAGACTTCGGCCGAGGTGCTGGCCGCCGCCGAAATGGCATCGACCATCTATGATGCCGCCAAGCGCACGGCTCGCCTGCAGAAGGCAAGGCGGGCGCATGACGAGCTGATCGCCGCGACGCACCGCACGCAAGCCGACGCGCTGGAAATCGAGGCGATGGCCAAGCGCCGGCTGGCCGACGAATATGATGCGGCGCAGCCTGCCGGTGCTGCCAAGGGCGGACGTCCGAAAACCGTTCCGGACGGGAACGGTTTTACCGCGCAAGAGGCCGGGCTATCTCGCAAGCAGGTTTTCGAATCGCGGCAGATACGGGACGCGATCGAGCAGGATCCGGATGTCGTCAAGCGTGCGCTGACCGACATCCTCGCAAGTGGCTCCGAACCGACGCGCACGGCATTGAAGCGTGCCATCGCGCCGGCGGTGAAATCGATCCGCGCCGAGGTGCAGGCTGAAAAGAAGGAACGCCGCGGCGAGCGCGAGATCGAGCTTGCCGCGCGCCAGGTGGCGCTGCCGGTAAAGAAATACGGCATCATCTATGCCGATCCGGAATGGAAGTTCGAGCCGTGGAATGCCGACACCGGCATGGATCGCGCGCCGGACAATCACTATCCGACCAGCGATCTGCTGACCTTGATGAAGCGGGACGTCGGCGCGATCGCCGCCAAGGATTGCGTGCTGTTCCTGTGGGCGACGGCGCCGATGCTGGTAGAGGCGATCTGCGTTCTCGACGCATGGGGCTTCGCCTGGATCGAGCGCGACGCCACAACCGGCTACCTGATGCCGAACAAGGCGCATGCCCGCTATGTCAGCCACTGGGCCTGGCTGAAGCAGAAGATTGCGCCCGGCTATTGGAACCGCGGCAAGCACGAAATCCTGCTGATCGCCACGCGCGGCAACCCGGTGGCCCCGGCAATGGGCGACCAACTGCACAGCTGGGTCGACGATGTCGCGATCGAGGCCGATGCGACCAAGCATTCTGCCAAGCCGGACGTCTTCGCCGAGTGGATCGAAAAGCACTGGCCGAACACGCCGAAGATCGAACTCAACGCGCGCAGCGCGCGCCCAGGCTGGGAGGTCTGGGGCAATGAATCGGAACTGGCGACACCTGAGGCGGTCGGTGATGGCGGACCTGTAGCGCCGCACGCCGTGCCAATTGCAGTAACGGATGACGGGTGCGCATCGGTTACCGCCGCCGAGCTTACCGAATTCAAGATGCTCGGCGCTGTCGCCGACGGCATCACAGTTTCCGGACCACTGTTCGAAACCCTCAAGGAAAGGGGCCTGATTTGGGCGGGCAGGGAACTGTCTGTCGGCGGTGCCAAGCGTCTCGCCGAACTTGGGCGGTTGGTAGACGCCGCGTCCGATGGCGATGCCGTCAATGTTGTCGATTGCAAGAAAAGAGGCTTCAGCGATGCGTTGGCCGATTGGACCGAATTCAATCGGCTGAAGGCTCGTGACGATCTGAGCCCGGACGAAATCGCGCGGCGTGATGCGCTCCAGCCCATCGTCGAAGCCGAGATCACGCCAAAAGCGGAGCCCATCCCACCTCCGACGAAGCGCCGACCGCGCAAGGCGGTGCCGGCATGAGCGAATTCCAGAGATGCCTAGCCTTCGCCCGCGCCGACGCGCTCGAGCTGCGTCGCCTGCTGAAGCGGACGGATGAAATCCCTTCGAACGAATTGGCAGCGCACCTCGCGGCATTGCGTGTTCAGCACGCAATGATCGGCCGCGATCTCGATAGGCTGCACAAGGCCGCAGCGGCTGAAAAGGCGGTGCCGGCATGATCGCCACCATCTTCATCGTCGGACTACTTTCGGCATTGGGTTGCGGCTTCAATATCGTCGCCACGAAGAATTCCGATTGGAAGCTTGAACTGGTCTGGACACTCGGCGGGGCGACTGGCGGCGCCTTGATGTTGGCGGCGCTCTATCTGTCGCGGGTGCCGGCATGAATGCGCCCGTCACCTCAAGCTGCCTTGCCGCGCTGAAATGGCTGCGCAACCGCAATGGCGACGGCGGCTTCGACCGCCACCAGGTGCTGCTCGCCGGCGGCGAGCGCGCGCCTGTCATGCGGGCGACCTGGAACAAGCTCGCCGCCGCTGACCTGGTCGAGTTCTACCAGGAGCGCAGGCGCCTCCGCGTAACTCAGGCCGGATACCTCTGCGACCTCTCGCGTGTCGAGGAATCGGCATGAAGGCGCCCGTCAGCTTCCCCGACGATCCCTATCTCGATTTCCTGCGCGGCAAGATGCAACTGGCCAAGGCGGACGGCTTCGACGTCGCGCTTGACGACATCAACCCGGCCGGCGCGCCGCATTGCAGGGCGATCGTGCGCTGGGCGCTGAAGGGCGGCAGCCGCGCCATCTTCGCGTCATTCGGTCTGCACAAGACCTTCATGCAGATCGAACTGATGCGGCTGGTCGGTCAGTTCGCGCCTGGTCTTCGGCTGATCGTAATCCCGCTCGGCGTGCGGCATGAATTCTTTGCCGAAGCGGAAGAGCGCTTTGCTGGCGACTGCGCCGTGAAACTGAAGTTCATCCAGAGCGATGCCGGCATCGAAGGCGACGACACGATCTATCTGACCAATTATGAGAGCGTCCTGGCCGGCAAGATCGATGTATCGCGGTTCGTGGGAGCGAGCCTCGACGAAGCGGCCGTGCTGCGCGGCTATGGCACAAAGACCTTCCAGACGTTCCTGCCGCTGTTCAAGGCGGTGCGCTTCAAGTTCGTCGCCACCGCGACGCCGTCGCCGAACCGCACCAAGGAACTGATCCACTATGCCGGCTTCCTCGGCGTCATGGATACCGGCCAGGCGCTGACGCGGTTCTTCCAGCGCAATTCGGAAAAGGCCGGCGACCTGACGCTCTTCCCGCACAAGGAAGATGAATTCTGGCTGTGGGTGCACAGCTGGGCGGTGTTCCTGCAATCCCCTTCCGACCTCGGCTTTTCCGATGACGGCTATGTGCTGCCGCCGGTGACGGTGAACTGGCACGAGGTGCCGATCGACCATTCGACGGCCGGCGAAGATCGCGACGGGCAGGGCCTGCTGTTGCGCAACGCGGCGCTCGGCGTGGTGCAGGCGAGTGCTGCCAAGCGCGACAGCCTGGCTGCCCGCATCGCCAAGATGGTCGAACTGATCGCGCAGGATCCAGAGGCGCATCGCATCCTGTGGCACGACCTCGAGGATGAACGCCGCGCCATCGAAGCGGCAGTGCCCGGCGTGCGCTCGATCTATGGCACGCAAGGCCTAGAGGCGAATGAGAAGAACGCCATCGGCTTCAAGGACGGCAAGTTCCGCGACCTCGCGACCAAACCGGAGATGTCGGGCGCCGGCAACAATTTCCAGAAACATTGCCACTGGGCGATCTTCGTCGGCGTCGGCTTCAAGTTCCATGACTTCATCCAGGCGGTGCACCGCATCGTGCGTTTCGGCCAGGCGCATGAATGCCGTATCGACATCATTTTTTCCGAAGCCGAGCGCGAGGTGCGCCGCAATCTGGAAGGCAAGTGGGCCGAGCACGAACGGCTGATGGCGCGCATGGCCGAGATCATCCGGCGCTACGGGCTGGACGGCCTGCCGCTCGACGACGTCTTGTCGCGCTCGATCGGCGTGGCGCGGCGCGAGGAGCGCGGCGAAAGTTTCGTCATTGCCCACAATGATGCCGTGCTCGAGGCTCGGCTGACGGCCAGCGCCAGCATCGGCGAGATCGTCACCTCGATCCCGTTCGCCAACCACTACGAATACACGGCGAGCTACAATGATTTCGGCCACACCGACGACAATGGCCACTTCTGGCGGCAGATGGATTTCCTGACGCCGGAGCTGCTGCGCATCCTGAAGCCCGGCCGGCTGGCCTGCATCCACGTCAAGGACCGGGTGCTGTTCGGCTCGGTGACAGGCGAAGGCGTGCCGACCGTCTCGCCGTTCCATGCCGAGGCGATCTTCCACTATCTGAAGCACGGCTTCCAGTTCGTCGGCATGATCACCATCGCCACCGATGTGGTGAAGGAAAACAACCAGACTTACCGGCTCGGCTATTCCGAGATGATGAAGGACGCCACCAAGATGGGCGTCGGCTCTCCGGAATATGTGCTGCTGTTCCGCCGACCGCAGAGCGACCTTTCGCGCGGCTATGCCGACGAGCCTGTCGAGCACGACAAGCCGCTGGTCATCGCCGCCGACGGCCGCCACGAGCGCTGGACCGATGGCGACCGCCGGCCGCAGGTGCCGGGCAGCGGCTACACGCTGGCGCGCTGGCAGATGGATGCGCATGCCTTCTGGCCGTCATCCGGCGACCGGCTGCTGACCACCGACGAGATCGTGCGGCTCGGGCCGAAAGCGGTGCGGGCGCTGTTCCAGACGATGTTCGAAGGCGCGGTCTACGACTTCGAAGCGCATGTGCGGCTCGGCGAAGAGCTGGCGGCGAAGGATGCGCTGTCGAAGACCTACATGATGCTCGATCCGCCCGCCGCCGATCCGAACATCTGGACCGACGTGGTGCGCATGCTGACGCTGAACGGCGAGCAGGCGTTCAAGAATCTGGAAAAGCATGTCTGCCCGTTGCAGTTCGACATCGTCGACCGGCTGATCGAGCGCTATTCGAACAAGGGCGACATCATCTACGACCCATTCGGCGGGCTGATGACAGTTCCCTATCGCGCCATTCTCAAGGGCCGGCGCGGACAGGCCTCCGAGCTTTCAGCCACCTACTTCCACGACGGCACGCACTACTGCCGCAAGGCCGAAGCGCAGATGGCCGTGCCGACCATGTTCGACATGCTGGGCATTGGCGACGAGCTGGAGGCGGCGGAATGACGCCAGATGCCTCTATCCTTCGCGCCATGACACGGCTGCGCAAGGCGTTGGAAAAGCGCATGCGCATGGACGACCGCGCCGAGGAACTCGCCGTGCGCACGGGCCGGCCGATCCGCTCCGGCACTCTCGCCGCCTATGACACCGCCGGGCTCGGCCGCAAGCTTCGGCCGATGCTGGAATATGACGGGCGGGGATGGAAAGCATTGGCGGAAGAGATCGGCGTGACCTCGCCGGATCTGTCGCGTGTCATGGCCGGGCAGGACATCGCCGCCGGAAAAGTCTTCGCCATTTGCGACTGGGCCGGACTCGATGCCCGCTCCTTCTACCGGCCGCCGCTCGGCGCGCCACCACCGCGCAAGCGCCCACGGCGCGGGCCGATGTTTCACGGGAAAAGCACTGAAACAGGAATTTCCACGAATGCTTAAGTCGATCATTTTGCGGCTTGCGCCGCGCCTCATCGCGCTCTCAGGAAAACGGCCGCCCGACGTCATCATCGGCGGTGCGGCCGATCCCTACATGCTGCGGTGGTGGATCATTCCGCGCAACCGCGTATTCAACATCTACCTTCACCATTTCATGCGCTCCGACGATGACCGTGCGCTGCACGATCATCCGTGGTGGAACCTGTCGGTCCTGCTACGCGGCCGGTATGTCGAGCACACCATCTCGGCCGGCGGCATCAACCAGCGCGTCGAAAGGCAAGCAGGCGACCGCAAGTTCCGCCTGGCATCGGCAGCGCATCGCATCGAACTTGTCGATGGCCCCTGTTGGACGCTGTTCCTGACCGGGCCGAATCTGCGGACATGGGGCTTCCATTGCCCACGCGGCTGGGTGCCATGGCAACAATTCACCAAGCCTGAAAAACCCGGCGAGATAGGCCGCGGCTGCGGCGAGTTCGACCAATGAGAGCGGCTGATCTCGAAAAAGCGCGGCTGATCAGCAATGCGCGTGATCAGAACGTCGCCATGCTGGCACGACTTTCCGCCGGTGAAGCGCTGACCTTGCGCATCGGCGAAAGCAACGGGCTTTCGGCTATCGTCCTGACGCCAGGCTATGAGACGCGCATTCGCGACGATCTGATCGCCGCCTTCACGCTGCGCATCACCGAAAACGAGACGGCGCTCGCAGCCATGGGTGTCGAGCCATGAGCGCACTCGGCAAACGTGTCGATCCGCTGGCGCGCGCGCTGGCACCGGTCGTGCGCGAAATGCTGCTGGCCGAAGTCGAGCGGCTCGCTGCGGCTTTGCCTGCCGCCAAGCCGAAGGCCAGCAAGGCCGATGACGACATCATGGAAGCCTGCCGAATGGTTGCCGGTGCTGCCGACAGGCTGGCGCAGGCGAAGTTCGGAGTTGGCGAGATCGCTGCGCGCAAGTCGCTGGAACGGGCCGGAACCATTCTCGGCCGCGTCATGCGCAAGCACGGGCGGATGCAGTGAACGCCGCCGTGCTGTCGCCCGATGCCGCGAAGCTGAAGGCCGTGCGTGCCGCCCTGGCCGCGATCGAGCCGGCGGTGTGGACACGCGTGCATGGCGCCGATGGCGCCTTTGTGGAATCGCGCGGCGACATGGGCGAGCTGTTCGTGCTGGCGAAGTTCCACGAAGCGACGGTCGACGAGATCGACTTCATCTGCACCGCGCCGGAGACAGTCGCTTTCCTCCTGCGGCTGTTCGATGCCGCTTGCTTCAAAATCCGCCAGTTGCGTGGCCTGCCGGAGCCTCGCCGGCAGAACGAACCTGCAGGCGAGCCGATGGCGCAAGACGTCAAGAACTTCGCCGCCGAATGCGCGATGAAGTGCAAGGACGATGCCGCATTCAAGCTATTCCTGCATGAGGCGCACGGGCTGGAAAAGCCGCTGACCGACGAGCGCGTGGCGCAAAAGGTCCGCTCGCTGCTCGGCGTGCAATCACGAAAAGAACTGAACAATGGCGGGCGGGCCAGCGAGGCGTGGATAGCGCTGCGCGGCAGCTTTTCCGCATGGCTGAAGGCGGGACGATGAACGCACCTTTCTTCCTCGATAATCGGATGACGATCGTGCTGTTCGCCGGCATGGGCGGCGGCTGCGATGGGCTGGAGGAAGCCGGATTCCATGTCCACGTAGCGATCAATCACGATCCGGTCGCCGTCGCCGTGCATGAGAAGCGGCACCGTCATACCACTCACCTGCGCTGCGACGTGTTCGAAGCCGATCCGCGCAAGGTCACCAACGGGCGCGGCGTCCGCGCGCTGCATGCCTCGCCGGACTGCACGCATTTCTCGGTCGCCAAAGGATCGAAGCCGGTCAGCAAGCGCCGCCGGTCGCTGGCCTGGGTAATCTGCCGCTGGGCGGGCACGGTGCGGCCCGAAACGATCACCATGGAGAACGTCCAGGAGATCACGACATGGGGACCGCTGATCGCCAAGCGCGATCCGGAGACCGGCCGTGTCCTGCGGCTCGACGGCTCGATTGCAGCCAAGGGGGAGCGCGTGCCGGTGGAAGAGCAATGGCTGGTGCCGGATCCTCGCCAGAAGGGCCGCATCTGGCGCGCCTGGCTGAAGCATCTGCGCGGCCTCGGCTACAATTTCGAGCACCGGGTGCTGGTCTGCGCCGACTATGGCGTGCCGACCATCCGCAAGCGTTTCTTTGGCGTTGCCCAGGCTGATGGCCGGCAGATCATCTGGCCGGTGCGCACGCATGCGCCTCGTAAGGATGCCAAGCGGCTCGGCCTGAAACCATGGGTCGGCGCGCATACGATCATCGACTGGTCGCTGCCGGTGAAGTCGATCTTCGGCCGCAAGAAGCCGCTGGCCGAGGCGACGCTGCGGCGCACGGCGCGTGGCGTCATGCGCTACGTCGTCGATGCTGCCAAGCCGTTCATCGTGCCGATCACGCATTCAGGCGGCGATCGCGTCCATGATGCCGGCGAGCCGCTGCGCACGCTGACGACCGCGCACCGTGGCGAGCTGGCGGTGGTGGCGCCGGCGTTGATCCGCACCGACCAGCAGAGCGCTGCATCGCGCAATGGCGTCCATTCCGTCGAGGAGCCGGTTAACACGCTGCACACCTCGTCGGGCATGGCGATGCTGGGCGCGACCATCGTCGGCGCCGGCGGGCGAGCCGCGCAATCAGCGCCGCGCGACCTCGAGGAGCCGCTTGGAACGACGACCGGCAAGGAAGACCGGGTGCTGGTCGCCGCGCATATGACCAAGTTCAACCAGAACGGCGACGGCTACATGCCGACAGAACCGCTGGATACGATCATTGCGGGCGCGCCGCGGCACGCTGTCGTCGCCGCCAGCCTTATCCAGTCCGGCTATGGCGAACGGCCGGGCCAAGCGCCTCGTATACTCGACCTTGAGGAACCGGCGGGCACCCAGGTGGACGGCAGCAAGGCAGCCTTGGTTGCCGCCTTCCTGGCACAGCACAATGGCGATCCGCGTGCCGATGGCATCAGTGAGGCTCGCCCGGGTCGACCTATCGATGAGCCGCTCGGCGCATTCACGACCAGCCCGCAAGTTGGCCTCGCCGCTGCCTTCGTAGCGCAACACAACACCGGCGAGCCTGGCCGATCAGCGGAGGATCCGTTGTCGACCATCGTCACGCTCGGTTCGACGCAGGGCGTCGTCGCTGCAGCGCTCGGCAACCTGCACGGCACAAGCCGCGATGGCAGATCGATCGACGAACCGCTCGCAACCGTCTCGGCCGGCGGCAATCACGCGCATCTGATCCTCGCCTTCCTTCAGCACTATTTCGGCAGCGGAAAGCAGGATGACGATGTGCGCCAGCCTTTGGGCGCGCTGACCGGCAAGGCGCGCTATGGCCTAGTCGAGGTAATGGTGAAGGGCGTCCTGCACTACATCGACGACATCGGCATCCGCATGCTGGAGCCGGAGGAGGGCGCTGCCGCGCACGGTTTCCGGCCCGGCACTCTGCCTGCTGAGATCACAATTGACGGCAAGACGCGACGGTTGACCAAGACCGAGAAGTATCACTTGGTCGGCAACAGCGTGCCGCCGCACATGATCAAGCTGCTCGCTGAATGCAATGTCCGCCATGCCTTCGCGGAGGCTGCGGAGTGAAGCGGCTTCCCCTCATTGTCGCCTGTAGGGCAATGTCTCCGGCAGCGGCAATCGTGCCGCTGTCAAGATGGAGATGGTCATGACCATAGGCTCAACAGCAAACATCGCCTTCGCGTTCGAGACGATCCGTAAAACAGGTCGTCCTTTTCTTCTCGGTCCAGAGCATCGGCTCGCCTTGATCCTGTTGTCCGACCGGTTCGGCATGGGAGCGTCAATGATCGACATCGGCGAGATGCACCGACTGCTCGGCACCGAGGATCCATCGCATGTGAAAGGCATTCTTGCGCGTCTTGCAGTCGCTGGGGTCATACGCCTCACTCAATTCGTAGACGACACGGTCTTTGCCGGATCGTCGATCGCGACCGAGGCGGAAATAGCGGACGTCCGACGGCATCTGCGCTGCGACTGGCCATTCCACAATTGGGCGGGGGAAACGTGACGGAAGCAACAAAGTCATTCATTTACATTGCTACCGCTGAGCATGGGGGCCTGAAGGTAGGCTACTCGACGAATCCGGTTCGGCGACTTGTTGCCATAAACCGCCGCCGGCATATCGGCGCAAAAATCGCGCATGTGGTGGAAACTGATCACCCCCAGCAGTGTGAGTTTCTCGCTCACCGGGCGCTAAAGACGTATCGGTTGGACGGTGAATGGTTCAGTTGCCCATTGGCCGTTGCGATCGAAGCTGTGGAATCTGCGAGCAGAGCCGTCCTGATTCCGGACACCCGCGTGCCCGTGCGGGTTTTCAGGAGTGGAAAACCCGAATGAGCCGCGAAGCCTCCATAGCTTGGTCGTGGCGCCATGCCTTCGCGTTGTCGGGCCTGCCGGCAACGACGAAAGCGGTCCTGCATACGGTCGGCATGTTCATGAACGAGGTGGGAGAGAGCTGCTACCCATCTGTGGCCGATCTCTGCCGCTACAGCGGCCTCGACAAGAAGACTGTGCTGAAGCACCTCGCTGTGGCGAGCGAGGCTGGCTGGCTGGCGATCTCGCAGCATGGGTTCCGGGGCCAGAAATGGAAGCGCAACCAATATGCGCCGCGATGGCCGGAGCGCGACCTGGTTTCGCCGTGCCCGCCGGATGACGATGAAAAAGGTGGTGGAACTGCTCCACCACCTTCCGAGGCCGAAAAGGTGGTGGATTCCGCACCTGAAGGTGGTGGACCTGAGGGGTCGAAGGTGGTGGAGCACGTCCACCAGGATAAGACCAGTCCAGTAAACACTCCAAACACCAGTCCAGTCGAGAGAGAGCGCGAGCGCGAGGAAACGGGTGAAGAGACGCCATCCGGTGATGCAGCGCCAGTCATCGGCGAGGACACGCCTGGCACCGCGGCCTTCGAGAAGCGGGTTATGCGGTTCTGCAACGGCCGGGGCTTCATGGCTGGCCCTTGGCCAGATTGGGATACCTCGTCGCCGGGGTGGATTGCGGCCCGGTTCGCCTCGCTGAGCAGCGAGGAACGGCTGGAGGCCGAACGCTGGCGTGATCCGTATCTGCTCGACCTCGTTGCCCGGAAAAAGACGCCGGTGCCCGTCGGTGTGTTCTTCAAGGGGAAGACGTGGACAGGGCTCGACGCCGGTGTGCTGGAGCGCGCCGAAAAGCAGCGGATTGCACGTCTGCCACCGGATGAGCGGGCTCGGCCGGAAGGCTGGGCCAAGTGCCTCGGGCCGGTTGGAATGGCCCGCCTGTTCGCTGAATTGCTGGACGGTCAGGCCAAAGGCCTCGCGTTGTCGAAGCCATTCGTTTCCGACGCCGAGTTGCGCGAGGCATGGCCATTCCTTTGGACCTTCCGCGCCCTCTTGCGGCAAAAGGGCGGCGCCGAATTCGGGCCACGCTGGCATGTACTGAAAGCGGCCATGGAGCCGGTGCCGCAGGGCACAGACACGCTGGCAGCATGGAAAGCGGAGTTCCTTGAGCGCGGATGGCTATGGCTGGCCGAGTTCGATCGGATCGACGTGGTGTATTGCCCGGCTGGCGGGCCGGCAGGACTGGAAGCATTCGAACAAGCGGTGCGAGGGAACCATGATGCGGGCGGACGTGAAGCGGCTGAGTGAGGCGGAAGCAATCGGCCCGACAGACAGGCAGTTGGACGCGGTCGACAAGGTGCGGGCCATGTCACGCCGCAGCCAGGCGCTTCTAGCGGCGGCTGGTCAGAGCGAATCGGCGTTGCACTGGTATGTGATCCGAACCGATGCTCATGCCGAAATGGCTGTGGATAACCTTCTGGTCGAGGCCAATGTAGAGCATTGGCTTCCGTTCATGAAGGTGGCGGATCGGCGTCGTGGCGGTCGCAAGCGGACCAGCCGCGAGGCGGTGGAGATGCTCGCCTGGCCCGGCTACATGTTCGTTCGCGTGGTCCCTAAAGCGGAGGCTTGGGCCGGTCTGCGGACGGTCAGAGGCATCATCGGCGTGCTTGGTGCGGACGAGAAACCTTTCCCGGTAAAGCACGAGAAAGTCTTGCAATTAAAGGTTTTCCTCGAAGGCAACGTGATTGCCATTGGTGAGATAGCGAAGGGGCTTAAGGTCGGCGAGATGGTGAGGGTGAACCAAGGGCCATTCGCAAGCTTCCCGGGCACTGTGAGCGAGCTCTGTGATGACGGACGTGCGCGCGTCGAGGTGATGATCTTTGGGCGTGCGGTGCCCGTCACCCTCGGTCTTGATCAAATCGACAAAGGATAGTAGCGAGTCCCACCCAGGATGACCTGACAGAGTCGCACGCCGTAGATGGTGGCAGCGCCAGCAGGACCCAGGTGAAGCGAAGGGCGCGGCCCGGCATGCTTCCCCGCAATGGAAAAGATTCCCTTGGCAAAGCTGAAGATGATGGTTCCGGGTATCCGGACCATGGACACGCGCACGGTCAAGGTCGCACCCAAGACGGCGGAGCCGTTCTACCTGTCGCCTGAGTGGCGCAAGCTGATGGCAGAGATCGTTGCCGAGCGAGGTCGCAGATGCGAGGACCCGCACTGCGATGGCAGGACGCACCGGCCAGGCATGCGCGTGTTCGGTGATCACGTGGTCGAGCTCAGGGACGGCGGCGCGCCGCTCGACAAGCGCAACATCATGCTCCGCTGCGGGGCATCGCACACCAAGAAGACGCTGGCCGAGCGGGCCAAGAGGATGGCCGCCCGACCCTGACCAAGGGGGGGCGGGTCAAATCTCTGGGGGTCGATGGGGCCCCTAACCGCTTGGGGCTCATTCAGAGGTTTTTTTTCGATGAGTGAGATTTTGGACCTCTTTGGCGAGGCCGTTCCGGCGAACTGGGGTGAGCGCGGTCGACCGCAGCACATCGCCAGCCAGAAAAACCGGAATCGAGTCAGCATGTTAGTGTCGCTTGGCTGGTCGAATGCACGGATCGCCTCGGCGCTATTCGTGACACTGCCGACTTTGCGGAAGCATTATTTTTCCGAGCTCAAGTTCCGGGATGTGGCTCGGGATCGTCTCAATGCGACCATGGCGACCAAGCTGTGGGAACTGTTCATGGCGGGCAATGTCGCAGCCGGGAAAGAGTTCCGGGACTTCGTCGAGAAGAACGATCTCATGCTGTATGGCCAGGCCGGGCAGCCGGTGAAGCCCACCAAGACGCCCAAGCTCGGCAAAAAGGAAGCGGAGGCGGCGGCGGCTCATCAGCCGGATCGGGGCAACCGCCTTGGCGACCTGATGGCGCGCCGGCAGGATCCAGTGAACTGATGCGTCGCGGCAAATGTGGGATTTAAGCTGCCCGGACTGGGAAGAGCGGATCCGTACTGGACGGTCGCTCATACCGGACCTGCCGTTGATCCGATCCGAGGCCGACATGGGCCTCGCATTCTTCGACGAGCTGAAGCTTCCCGACGTTCCTGGCAAGCCGCGGCTCGCCGATGCTGCTGGGCAGTGGTTCCGCGATATCGTCGCGACATCGTTTGGATCGTGGGACCCGGTCTCGCAGCAGAACTTCATCCGTGACATCTTCGTCCTGGCACCCAAGGGCTCTTCGAAGACTTCATACGGTGCCGGCCTGGCATTGGCGGTGATGCTGATGAACCGCCGGCCCCGGGCAGAGGCCCTGTTCATCGGGCCAACTCAGGCGATTTCCGATCGCGCTTACGAGCAGGCGGTCGGCATGATCGAGGAATCGCCGGACCTCAAGCGGCGCTTTCGGCCGCGCGATCACCTCAAGACGATCGAGGATCTGGTCAATCGCTCTGAAATGAAGGTCAAGACGTTCGACCTGAATATTCTGACCGGGGCGATCCTGATCTTCGCGCACCTGGACGAAATTCACTTGCTCGGCAAATCATCCTACGCCGGCAAGGTGATCCGGCAAATTCGCGGCGGCATCGACAAGACGCCCGAAGGCAAGTTCTTGATTACGACCACCGAGAGCGACGACATCCCGGCCGGCGCGTTCAAGGATGAACTGCACAGCGCGCGCAAACATCGCGACGGTGAATTCCGCGGCAAGGAAGCAAGGCCGACGCTGTCGGTGATGTTCGAATTTCCGCAGGACATCGCCAAGGACCCGGCACAATGGCGTGATCCAGCCAACTGGCCGATGGTGCAGCCGAACCTAGGGCGGTCGGTTCACCTGAAGGACCTGGTCCAGGGCTGGAATTCCGACAAAGAGAAGGGCGAGCGCTCGATCCGTGAGTGGGCGTCACAATATCTCAACATCGAAATGGGCGTTGGCCATAAGACCGACGGCTGGCCCGGCGCCGAGTTCTGGGCCGGAGCTGAAGAACCGGAGCTGGATCTCGACAGCTTGATTGAACGCTCGGAAGCAATTGTCGTCGGCATTGACGGCGGCGGCCTCGATGACTTGTTCGGCGCTAGCGCGCTCGGCCGCGAGAAGGCGACGAAGACCTGGTTGTCGATCTCGAAAGCGTGGTGCCACAAAAGCGTGCTGGAACGGCGGCTGACGATCGCCGCACAGCTGCTGGACTTCGCCAACCTCGGCGAGATCGAGATCATCGACGATGAGTTCGTCGATGTCGCCGGCACTGTGCCGCTGCTCGAACCTTGCGATGCTCTGCTGCTGCCGAAGGACGTCGCCGGAGTCCTAATCCTGGTCTCACGCATCCTCGAAGCTGGGCTGCTGGCGGCGGTGGCGATCGACGTCGAGGGGCCATACGGCGAGCTCGCCGACGCGCTGGCCCTCATCGGCGTGACGGAGGGAAACAAGAACCTGGTCGGTGTCGGTCAGGGCTATCGGTTGATGAACGCCATCAAGACCTCCGAGCGAAAGGTTGCGAACGGCACGCTGAAACACCAGCCCAGCCAGCTCATGAACTGGTGTGTCAGCAACATCAAAATCGAGCCGACGGCCACGGCCATTCGCGCCACCAAGCAGAATGCCGGCGATGCCAAGATTGATCCCGCCATGGCGCTGTTCGACGCTGTATCGGTCATGGTCACCAATCCTGACCCGATCGTGATTGCCGACAGCTCCTATCTCGACGACGAAGACATGATGGTGATGTGATGTTCGGCAAAATCGGCGCGGCATTGACCGCGATCGGCAGACCTTTCGGCCGCGCGCTACCTGTCGTCGTCCGAGACGGTGCAGGGCTTGCCGCGGTTGGGCTCATTTCCTACGGAGCTTGGCAGATATCGCCGCCTGCCGGCTTCATCACGGCCGGCTGCCTGCTTCTGTTCGGCGTCATCCTGATCAGCGCCAAGAAGCCGGGCAAGGCCGAGTGATGGCCGGACTGTTTGGTGCCATCGCTGACGGCCTCCAGATCAAGAGTGACGGTGGCGACATCAGGTATGGCCCGCTGGAGGAGATATGGTCTGGCCTCTTTGGTGGCGGTCTGGCGAAATCCGGGCCGAACGTGACGTGGAAGACCGCGCTGCAGTGCACCACGGTTTTGGCTTGCAGCCGCCGCATCGCCGAAGGCCTGATGGTCCCCTGCAAGGTCTACCAGCGGGAACCCGGGAGCAAGACTCGCAGGGAAGATCGCGAGCATCCTCTTTACGCTGCGCTCGAGGATGCGCCGAACCGCTATCAGAGCGGACTGGAATATCGTGAGACCATTGGCCTTCACCTCGCTCTGACGTTCAATCACTATTCGTACATCAGCCGGGTCAACAACCAGGTCGACGAACTGGTCCCGCTCTGCGATGTCCATCCCAAGCTGGAGCGCGACGGTCGTATGACGTATCGCGCCCAGCTGTTCGAGGGCGTCTACGGCACCTTCGAATCCGATGAGATCTGGCATATCCGCGGCCCGTCATGGAACGGCACCGTCGGAATGGATGCCATCAAGCTCATGCGCGAAGCGATCGGCCTGTCGATCGCCTCCGAGGAAACTCATGCCAGGCTGCACAGCAACGGGTCACAGCCCGGCGGCATCCTGACCACCGACAAGGAACTGAGCAAGGCGGCGCGCGATCGTCTCCGCGTCCAGTGGACCGCGCACCAGGTCGGGCTGGCGAACCGCTTCAAGACGGCCGTCCTCGACAACGGCCTGAAATGGCAGCCGCTCGCCATGACAGGCGTCGATGCCCAGCATATTCAGGTCCGGCAATTCCAGGTCGAAGAGATCTGCCGCGGCATGTGCGTAATGCCGATCATGGTCGGTTTTTCCGGAGACAAGGCCCCGACATACGCGTCGGCGGAACAGCTGTTCCTTGCCCATCTGGTCCACACGGTGCGGCCCTGGCACGACCGCGTCGCCGCATCGGCGAAGCGGTGGTTGCTGACCCCGAAGGAACGCAAGGCCGGCTACTACCTCGCCTTCACGGAGCAGGCGTTCCTCAGCCCGGCCATGAAGGACAAGGCCGAATACTACAAGATCGCGCTGGGCGGTGGCGGCAACCCCGGATGGGTCACGCCGGACGAGGTCCGTGGCTTCGATGAGATGCCGCCGATTCTTGGAGGCAGCCGGCTCTACGTGCCGATCACGGCTTCCCCCATCGATGACGACGGCTATCCGCGTCCAACGAAACAGCCGGCAGCCAGCAAGGAGTCCGCCAATGGATAGGTATCAGGCCGACTTCGAGTTCAAGTTCTCCGCCGGTGCGAAGGATGGCACGTTCTCCGGCTATGGCGCCATCTTCGGCAACGTCGACAGTTATGGCGATGTCATCGAGCGCGGTGCCTTCAAAAAGAGCCTTAGCGATTGGGAAGCCAAGGGCAAGCTGCCGCCGATGCTACTGCAGCATGGCGGCTTCTTCGGTCCAGTCGACGACATGCTGCCGGTCGGCAAGTGGACATCGATGGAGGAAAACTCCAAGGGCCTGAAGGTCGATGGCGAGCTCTTCGCGCTCGGCACCGACCGCGGCCAGTTGATCTACGAAGGCATGAAGGCCGGATCGCTCGACGGTTTGTCGATCGGTTATCGCGCCAAGAAATTCACGGTCGGCACGAAGCCGACCGATCCGACGCGCACGCTGCATGAGCTCGAGCTGCGCGAGCTCAGCATCGTGACGTTTCCTGCGAATGACAAAGCGCTAGTCGGCTCCGTCAAGGCGGTCGACATCGACGCAATCGCCACTCTTTCGGATTTCGAAGACTTCTTGCGAGAGGCAAGCGGTGGACGAATTTCGAAGAATGCGGCTCGTGACGTGACGAGCCGTCTCACCAAGATCGTACGGCGCGAGGCTGGGGACGATCAAGTCAAGGGTCTGCTGGATCGGCTGCGTTCCACCAGCAAGCTCATTATCCCCAACTAGCCAAGGAGGCAGATATGCCCGAAATGAAGGAAGTTCTCGAGGACGTCGAGAAAGAGGTCAAGAAGATCGGCGACAACGTCACCGAACTGAAGACCTCAATGGAGAAGGACCTCAAATCGGTCCGCGAATATGCCGAGAAAGTCGGCAAGGATGCCGGCGACGGCACCCAGCTGAAGAAGGACCTCGAAGCTCTGACCGCCGGTGTCGAAGCCAAGCATGCGGCGATCGAAGCGCAGGTCAAGAAGATCGTCGAGGAATCGATCAAGGGCGCCGGGACCCGCATGGACGAGTTCGAGCGCAAGCTCAACCGCGCCAGGTTGATGGGCGGCTCCGCACTGGACGGACAGGATGAACTGAAGCTCGCCCGCGATTTCACCAAGGCGGCCATGGCCTCGCGCGGCGAACTCAAGACCAGCACCGATCTGTCCGACGACAAGATCGACCTCGAAGGCATCAAGGCCTACAGCGAGGCGTTCAAGCGTCATCTGCAGGTAAATGTGATGAACATTCCGGCAGAGCAGCAGAAAGCGATGTCTGTCGGAACGGATCCGTCGGGTGGCTACCAGGTCAGCCCAACGGTCATGAGCCGAATGCTCGCGGTCCAGTATGAATCCTCGCCGATGCGGCAGCTCGCATCCGTCGAGAATATCGGAAGCGACGTTGCGGAATTTCCGATCGACGACGATGAAGCTGGTTCCGGGTGGGTTGGCGAAAATGAGGATCGCGACGAGACCGATACCCCGGAAAGTGGCGTCCAGCGCATTCCTGTTCATGAGATCTATGCCATGCCCCGCGTGTCGGCCAGGCTGCTCGAGGACGCCGACTTCGATGTCGAAGGGTTTCTCGCGAGAAAGGTCGGAGAGCGGTTCGGCCGGCAGGAAGCAACAGCTTTCGTAGCCGGCAACACGCCGCGCAGGCCGCGCGGTTTTCTGACCTATCCGGCAGGCACCACTCGCGGAAAGATCGAGCAAATCGTCAGCGGCGCCGCGACCGACATGACATGGGATGCCTTGATCAACCTGATGTCGTCGCTCAAGGACTTCTACGTGTCGGGTGCCGTATGGGTCATGCGCCGCGCCACGGTCGGCAATCTTATGCTGAAGAAGGACGGTGACGGCCGGTATATCTGGCAGCCCAACCAGCAGGCGGGGAAACCTTCGATCCTCATCGGTCACGAGGTCTACAACGCGGCCGATATGCCCGCTGTGGGAGCCGGCGCTCTGCCGATCGCCTTCGGCAACTTCAAGGCCGGCTACACCATTATCGACCGCCGCGGGTCGGTAACGCTCCGCGATCCCTACACCAAAAAGGGTTCGGTGAAGTTCTACACGACCAAGCGCGTCGGTGGCGACGTCACCGAGTTCGAAGCCATCAAGCTCATGAAGATCGCGGCTTCGTAAGAAGACCCAGATCCCCACGAAAAACCAGCGGGGCGACCGTCGTCGCCCCGTCCACCCTTTCATCGTCCCAGGAGGACACCGAAATGAACATTCATGGGCTTCTGGCCAATCTGGAAAGCCGCTGGGCGAAGGCTGCAGTCGCTCTCGCCAGTAACACCGATGACAACTCCGCCCGTATCGACATGATCGACTACGAGTCGGCGATGTTCATCACTTCGATCGAGGACAGCGTCGCCACCGGCGTCGGCACTCTGAAAGTCGAACAGAACGATGATGACTCCGATACTGGGATGGCGGCGATCACCGGCGCCACCGCCACCAAGACTTGCGTCGTCAATGACGACATCAACGGTCAGCTCCTGATCGTGGAAGTCCGGAACCCGTCGAAACGATACATCCAGGGCGTCCGCACCAGTGCGACCGCCAACATCGCTTTCGGCAGCGTCATCGTGCTCCTGAAGCCGCGCATCTTCCCGTCCGTGCAGGGCGCCACCGTGGCGGCATCCACCTACGTCTCCGACTAACCGGCGGGCCTCCGGGCCCGCTCCCTCCCTCCGAAGCGCACAGCGCTAGAGGCGCCCACGGCGACCTCGTAGCAAAGGAGAATTCCCATGGTTGATACCTCTTACCAGCCGAAAGTCTATCGCAAGCAGGGCGGCGACGAACTCGTCGTCGCATCGGGCGGTCTGCTCACCGTCGAGAGTGGCGGCGCCCTCGTCGTCGGCGGGGTCACGGTCGACGAAAACACGCTTGCCCTTACCGGCCTCACCGCTTCTGCCGCCGAGCTGAACGCCTATCCGATCTCGCTGGATATCGCGGATGGATCGGCTGAGGCGTCCTATTTCGCGGTGGCGCCGCATGCCGGCGACATCAGCAAGATCTACACCGTCATCGATGGTGCCGTCTCGACCGCCGATATCACCGTTACGGCCAAGATCGCAACCGTGCCCGTAACCAACGGTGTTGTGACAATCGCGACGGCGGCTTCTGCCGCCGGCGACGTCGATGTCGCTACGCCAACGGCGGCAAGGACCGTTACCGCTGGCCAAGCCATCGAGTTCGTCGTGACTGGTGGCGGTGCCGGCGGTTCGCCGCGCATCCATCTCGTCGCCCTGATCACGCGCTGATCGGAGACCGACATGCATGTCGAGCGCAAGACCGTCGCCATCACCACAGCCGCCGACGGTTCGGCGACGGCATACACAGAGGGTGCGGCCACCGGCCGCATCCTGCAGGCCAGGTACGTCAAGACCGATTTCGCCGACGGCGTCGACTTCACGATCACATCAGAGGCCACCGGCGAGACGATTTGGCAGCAATCCGACGTCAATGCCTCCGCGACCGTCGCGCCGCGGCAGCCGACACACTCCACGGCCGGTGTCGCGGCTCTCTTCGCCGCGGCCGGCGCGGCCGTCAACGACCACATCGCAATCGCGAACGACCGGATCAAGATCGTTATCGCCGCTGGCGGCAACGCGAAGACCGGCACGTTCCATTTCCTGATCGGATGATCCCCCATGCACAAGGTATTGAAAGCATTCCCGTGCTCGTTCGACGGCATCAAGGCCATCAACCTCAATCCCGGCGACGAGCGCGAGTTCGGCTCGATGGCAGAAGGTCTGCAGAAGGCTGGCCTCATCGGCGAGCCGGATACAGCGAAGACGACCAAAGACGACCTGCGCGATGATGGCCCCACCGTCACTGAGTACGTGGCAGCCGGTTATTCGGCGTCGCAATATCCTCCGCATGGCTATGCCTCGCGGAGCACTGCCGAGGAAATCGCGGAAGCTGCGAAGGCTGAAGCCGCAAAGGCTAAGGCAGACGAGAAAGCCGCAAAGGCCGCCGCAAAGGCCGAAGGCGAGAAGGCCAAGATGCGCGATGCCATCCTGGGGGACCTCATGAAGCTTTCGGACGAAGATCTCGCCAAGATCGTTGAAGCCGAGAAGATCGCCGTCGTCGACGGCGACAGCAAGGATGTCGTGCTCGGCAAGATCGCCGACGCTCGCATGGCTGCGCAGGGCTGATCAATGCTGTCCGTCCTGGCGGTCACGACACCGGCGAGTGACCGCTCGCTGCTGACCCAAGCCGAGCGTCGCGAGGCAATCGGCGTGACAGATTCCAGCCAGGATACGAGACTGGCCGCGCTCGACCTGCGGCTTGGGGCCGCGATCATGGCCGAGTGCAACGTCGCAATCGGGGCGGGGGCCGAGCCGACGCTGTTGCAGGAAACGCTGACCGAGACGTGCCGCAGGGTCGATGCTGCTGTTTTGGTTCTGGCACGCCGGCACAATGTCGAGATTACGAGCCTGATCGAAGATGGCGTTACGCTGACAAACGAGGTCAGCTTCACGGTCGATCCGGAATCAGGCCTTGTGACTAGGCTTTCCGACGACTGCCCGCGTCACTGGTGCGCCGGAAAGGTCGTGGCCGTCTACAAAGCCGGCTTTACCGTCGTTCCCGGCGACCTCAAGCAGGCCGCGATGGATTTCATGCGGCTGGCCTGGGCCGAAAGTAAGCGAGATCCCGCGCTGAAATCCGAGGTCGTCGACATCCCTGACGTCCGCCGGGTCGAGCGCGGCTACTGGGTCGGCTCCGTCCCCGGCCAATCCAACGAGGGCGCTGTCCCCGACATCGTCGCCGGCCAGCTCGCCCGCTTCCGCAACATGATGGTGGCATGATGGACAATCCTGGCCTCTACTCGCTCGGCGATCTCGCTGTTACCGTCGCCGGGACACAGGTCGGTGACTGGATCACCGACCTTGAAGGCATGCTGGCGGCGCTGGCCAACCTGCGGCTCGCCTATGGCAGTGGCGGCACCACGATCCGCGCCTACCTGCAAACCAGCCTCGATGGTGGAACCACGGCAGTTGATATCGCCTGTGTGCTGTTCCAGACGGCAAGTGAGACGGCGGTGCTCAACTTCTCGGCGCTGACGCCGAAACTGACGCAGGTCGTCCCGACCGATGGGGCTTTGGCTGACGACACGGCGATCGACGGCGTGCTCGGTGATCGCTTGCGGCTGAAGCTGGTCTCCACCGGGACCTATGCCGGCAGCACCGTGCTGTCGGGCCGGATACACGCCAGGTGACGACGCCGGCCGAACTGATCGCTGATCTCGACGCCGCGCTGCTCGATGCCGGCGAGGACGTGAAGCTGCGCCGCCTGACGCTTGGTCCCAGCGCGATCCAGATCCCGTTCGATGCCGATGTTCGGGCTTCGATCCGGCCGTTGCGGCCGGAGGAGCTCGTCGGCGCAGTCGATCAGTCCTGGTCGCGCGTCGTGCTCAGTCCGACCGACATCAACCGGGCGCAGTGGCGTCTGCCGGTCAAGAAAAACGACAAGATCGTGCAGGACGGCAAGGTCCGGAATGTCGAGTTCGCCAAGCATATCCGGGTCCAGAATGAGCTGGTGCGGATTGATTTGACGGTGGCTGGCTGATGGCCCGCTTCGAAACCTTCGAGCGCGACCTCAAGCTGGCTACGGCCGGACTGGAGCCGGCGGCCATCAATGCCGCGCTTGCGAAGTACGCGAAGGCCGAGCTGCAGCTAGCGATCTCTGCCGGCGCGTCACCGCAATACGACCGCTATGTCAACGGTGTCGCCGGGTTGCCGGAGGAAGCCGTCGTGGCTCCGGGCTCGATCCTCTATGTGTTTTCAAACTGGCCGCTCGTCATCAACGCCGCGCTGGCAGAGCTGGCAAAGCGCAGCCCGCGCAAGTCCGGCCGGTTCGCGGCGTCCTTTATCGTGATCGTCGGCGGCCAGCCAGTCACCAACTACGCCTCGATCCCGAGCGAGTCCGAGGTCATCATCACCGACTTCCAGCCCTATATCCGCAAGGTCGAGGGCGGCCTGTCCGGCGTCAAGCGCCGTCGGGTCTTCGACGGGACCAAGAATGCGATGAGCAACCGGTTCCGTGGTGCCTTCAACTTCGAAACCAAATTCCTCAATATCGCGTCCGGTGTCCATCCGACGATCCCGTATGTGCTCAAGGGGCAGCAGCGCAGTGCATCAACCGCCGCGCTGGCGACATGGCACGGCGTTCCAAAGCAGGTGATAGAGGGCTGGCGCGCGCAGGGTAAGCGGCTGGGGACCGTGAACATGGCGGCGCGGCTGGCTGCGCAAGACCGCAGATCAAGTGCGTTTCGCGCCGGGCGCGAAACGCTTGCCGGCCGTTCCGATAGCCAGGCCGGCCAACCGATCACCTATCCCTCGATCATCATCAACGCGCTCTGATGTCCAGCCTCACCGCCTACGACACAATTGAGCAATACCTCTCCGCTCAGTGGACGACGACGCCGCTCGTCTTCGAGAATTTCGACACCGAACTGCCCGACGATCCGGCACACTTCGTCTTCGTCGAGATCTATGGCGACAGCTTCGACCAGGAATCGATCGGCGCCGAACCGCGAACCGGCAATCTCTTTCGCGAGTGGGGGCAGCTCTACCTGAACGTGATGACCCGCAACGGCATCGGGACACGGCTGGCACGGCAATATGCGACGGCGCTCGTTGCCCTGTTCCAAGGTCTCGACATCGGCACCTTAACCTTCCGCGCCGCTTCGATCGGCGCCGGCGAGCCCGGCAAGAACGACGGGAATTATTATCGCATGACCGCAACCATAGATTGGAGACGCGACCAATGATAAGGGTTCTGAAATCCTTCAAGACGAGGCTGCAACGGTTCGCCGCCGGCGATCATGTGGCGGAAACCGCCGATCTGTCGCCGCATACGGTCGAAGGCCTGATGGAAGGCGGCTTCCTGAATTCGCCCGCGGCGGCGAAGCCCGCCAAATCCAAGCCCGCCGGCGCCGACCAAAGCCGCGCTTCCGAGTAACCACCTCCCCAAGATCCCCGCAGCCCTCCGCCCCGGCCTGACCGCGGCGCTATTTGCCATGGAGAAATGTCATGTCGGACGCAAATCGCCTGCGCCTCTCTCACGTCCGGGAGGCGACCCTCGGCACCACGCCGACCACGCCGCGCATGCGCACCGCACGCCTGAAAGGTGAGACGCTGCGCTTCGCCCCGGCCTTCGTCACCTCGGAAGAGATACGCGAAGACCGCATGAACAGCGACCCTATCAAAGTCAATGAGATGAATGATGGGCCGATCAACGGTGAGCTGTCGTGGCCGCCCAATGGCTCGCCTTTCTCCGACTGGCTGGAATCGCTGTTCTGCAACACCTGGGTGAATACCCCATCGCGTGACAATGACGGCACCGCCGACAGCGTCATAACCGCTCTGACCGGCACCACCGATGTCGTCACCTGCCTCACCGGCGCCGCGTTTGTTGCCAGCCAGATCGCCAAATTCACCGGCTTCACGGATCCGGCCAACAACGGCATCTTCAAATGTACGACCGGCCACGCCACCTCGCCGGTGTTCCTCGGCGCCGGCTTCGTCACCGAAGCGGCACCACCTGCCGCCGCGCGCATCAAGGTCGTCGGCTTCCAGGGCGCCTCTGGCGACATTCTGGCCGCCGCATCGGGCCTCACCTCGACGGCGCTCAACTTCACGCTGATGGGGCTTGCCGTCGGCCAGTGGATCAAGATCGGCGGCACTGCAGCGGGCGACAAGTTCGCTACCGCCGCCTGCAATGGCTGGGCGCGTATCACCGCCATCGCCGCCGCGGCACTGACGCTCGACAACCTGCCGACGGGCTGGACGACCGACGCCGGCACCGGCAAGACGGTCAAGGTGTTCTTCGGCGATCAGCTGAAGAATGGAGTCCTGACGCTCGGCCAGACCATCGAGCGCGGCTTCATGGACCAGGCTGCGCCGACCTATATCGCGCAGCGCGGCATGGTCGTCGACCAGGGTGTCTTCAACTTCGTCAAGGAGCAGGTTGTCACCTGGACGATGACGTTCGCCGGCTTGACCGGCACCCAGGATACGACATCGCTGGATACATCGCCGGATGCGGCGACAACCAATGCGATCATGGCGGCGGCTGTCAATGTCGGCCGCATCGCGGAAAACGGCACGCCGGTCGGTGGTCCGAATTTCATCGAATCGGCCACGTTCACCGTCAAGAACAATCTCCGCATGATTGGCGGCATCCGCTCCGACGGTCTGGTCGGCCCAGAAGACATCGGCAAGGGCTCGGTCGACGTCAACGTCAATATGGGCACGTATTTCGGATCGAATGCCTTGTTGGCGAAGCTCTTTGCCGGCACCGCGACCAACATCAACGTCCGCATCGCCAAGAACAGCCAGGCGCTGATCTGGGCGGTACCGCGCCTGACCTACACCGACGGCCAGGCCAATGCGACGGCGAAGAACACCGACACCAAGCTGCCGCTCACCTCGCAGGCGTCGTTCGATACGCTGACGTCCTCGCACATCATGCTCGACCGCCTCGAATACTATGAATGACAGATCCCGCCCGACAGCGGGACAGAGCTTGCGCAAGAAGGCGGCGGGTTGTCGGACCCGTCGCCACCCTTCCGACAAAGGAACTTCCCACATGACGGTCAAACTGGGCAGCCTGGCTGCCGATCTCACGAAAGAGCGCGAAGGCGACTGGATCGAGCCAAAGGAATGGCCGGGTCTCAATCCCGAAAAGCCATATGAGCAGGTCCCATTGCCGGGTCTCTCATTCCTGACGCGGTCGATCAACTATCCGCCCTATGCCACGGCATACCAGGCCGAGCTGGAGAAGCTGCGGCAAGCCTATCCGAGCGGCACCATCCCTGCCGATGTGCAGGCAAAGGCCGAAGGCAAGCTGGCGATCGAACATCTTCTGCTCGGCTGGCGCGGCCTGGACGTGCCCTATTCGGCCGACATCGTCGGATCGGTTCTCGTTGCAGAAGAACATCGTGTGATCCGAGCCATGGTCAGATGGTGCGCCGGCATCGTCGGCAAGCGAAAGGTCGAGTTCGAGGAAGCAGCCTCAAAAAACTGACCGCGGCCTTCCGCTACGACCTCGAGCGGAAAGGCCATCATGACTGGCTGGCTGATCTGGCCAGGGAATACCCTGACGAAGTCCCGGCCGAGACGGTGCCGAAACGGCCGGAGGAGGCCCGGTCAGAACGCTGGCACGAGTTCTACCGTCGTGCCTGGAATGCGCTTCAGTTCGATCGCCAATACGGGGCGATGGGCGGCGAAATGCCGATCAGCTTCGTCGCCTACGATGCCTACGCGCGCCGTTACGGCATCGAAGGGGAAGCCTTCGAGCGCTTCCACGCATTCATGATCGCCATCGACACCGAATGGCTCAACCACGTCGCCGAAAAGGCCAAGGAAAAGGGAGGCTGAGACATTGAACGACATTGCACTGTCCAGCCTCCGCGTCGGCGCGGAGATCGATTCCTCGAAGTACAAGACCGGGGCGGCCGACAAGGTCGCCGCCGATCGCGCGATGGTCGCCTCGGCCCAGGCCGTCGGCGAAGCGATTGCGGCGACCGAGACCAAGATCAGTGCTTCCGGCAACGTCGTATCGATGCTGACGCGCCGATACGTCGAGGGCCAGAAGGAAGCGCAGGCCTTTGAGCGCGATCTTCGCGGTCTCAATCGCCAACTCGAAACCGGCAAAGTTTCGGTCGAACAGGCAGCCACCATCCTGGTCGGCATGAACCAGAAGCTCGGCATCAATGCCAACGCTTCCGAATTGGCGGCAAAAGGCCAGGTCCAGCTTGCGGCTGCGGTAGGCGCCGCCAATGCTCAGATCGAAGGTCAGGTGACGGCTCTGGCGCAAGCCGCCGTTGCGCATCAGGCGATGATCGCGGCGGCCCGTGCCGACCAGCAGGCCGAAAACGGCCGTCAGATCGCGGTAGCGAACCAAGGCAAGTTCAACACCGTCCTGGGCGTGCAGACTACACCATCGACTGGCGCCCGCTCGTCGGCCTCGATTTTCGAGGCCGAGTTCGCCCATCTCGATCAGATGGCGCAGCTGCGTGCGCAACAGGCCGGCGCACTGTTCGCCGACCAGTTCAATTCGTCCGTGATGGCGAACTCCGGCAAGTCGGCGCGCGCCTCAGCCTCCGTTTTCGAGGAGGCCGGCGCCGAAGCCGATCAGATGGCGGCGCGGGTTGCCGCTCTTCGCGCCGAGCTCAACCCGCTGGCTGCGGCGCAAGATCGCGTCAACGCCGAGCTGGCCGAATATTCGGCGCTGGCGGCAAGGGGCGCGATATCCGCCGATGAGTTGGCGCAGGCGCAAGCCATGGCGCGAAGCCGGATGGCCGCCAATCAGAATGGTAGCGGGAACCACCCCGCGATCGCCAACGCGACATATCAGTTTCAGGACATTGCCGTCACATCGGCGATGGGCACGTCGCCGATGATGATTGCGCTTCAGCAGGGCACTCAGCTCGGCATGGCAATGGAGACTTCGCTTGGAGGTCGGGGGGCAGCCGGCGCCGCCAAGATGCTAGGCTCGGCCGTGCTCGGCCTGTTCAGCCCGATTAATCTCGTCGCCGTCGGTCTCACCGCCGTTGTTGCCGTCGGCATCCAGTTCGGCTCGAAGCTGCTGCCACAGACCAAATCGCTGAAGGATGCCACGGAAGCCCAGCGCAAGGCTGTCGACGAACTTGCCGAGGCCTACGGCATGGCTGGGGTCAAAGCGGAGGACTTTGGAAAGAAGTCGCAGGCCGCAGCAGCAGCGGCGGCGCGGCGCGAGAACGAGACGCTCAGCGAAGCCGCGAAGGCAACCAATCGAGACACTCTCGATCAGCTCGCCCGATTCGTCGTGCCCGGCTACCATCAGTCCGGCTCGTACCAAGCCCGATCCGAGTTCTCCGATTTTGCCGCTCCTATCGCGGACCTCAGCAAAGGGCTCCAGACCGCCCATCCCGATTTCCAAACCTTCGAACGGGACACGCAGGCGATCGTCGACAAGAACCCAGGCCTGCAGGGCATCCGTGACAAGATCATGGGTATCGCCGAAGCGGCCATGTCGGCGTCGGGGAACCTCGACGGTACCGCCAAGGTGCTCGATCGTATCAACCAGATCCGGCTGCCGGAGAAAGGCATCCTTCCGAAAGGCGCCGCCGGTGACGAGCTCGCCGCAATGGAGATAAGCGCCAAATATCGCATGCAGCAGCAGTTCAACGCGGATCAGCTCAGCCTCGACGCGAAGTCGCCTCAGGAGCTCGCCGCGGTCGCACGTGCCCATGCTGCCGCAACCGTCAACTCGGACGAGACCGCAGGCACCAGGTCAACCAGGATCGAGCTCGCCGGCAAGCAGGCTCTGATCGAAGCCGAGCATGCGCTGAAGGAAGCACAAGACCAGCGCAAGCGCTCGCTCGACCAGACCTTGGCCTCGGCAAAGCTTGACGCCGATCTCATCGGCAACACAACGGCGGCCACAGAAGGTCTCCGGATGGCGTTCCAACTCGAGCAACAGGTCCGCGAAGAGGCCGCGCGTAACAACGTAGCAGCCGATGAAGCCGAGATCGCCCGCATCAAGGAGAAGGCCGCGGAATACGGCAAGCTGCGTGCCCTCCAGCAGGCGCGCGACACCATCCACGGCCAGGAGATCGACCTCGAGACGCAGCGCGCCGAGCTCGGCCTGATCGGCGAGAACACGCTAGCGCATGACCGCGCGATCGCCGTGCTCAAGGCGGAGCAGGAAATCCGCAAGCTCGGCATCCCGCTCTATGGCGAAGAGGCCGAAGCCATCCGCAGGAACACTGCCGAGCTCGCCGCTCTGGCGGAGGCGTCAGCCAAGGCGAAGCTGGCGGCCGACCTCAATTTCGAGCGGGAGCAGCAGTTCCGCTCGGCGCAGGATCAGCAGATCGCCTCGCGCCAGCAAGGCGCAGGCCTCGACGTCGACCTCAATTCGCCAGCCGCGCAGCAGATGCGCGACATCGCACGTTTCGCCGATGCCAAGGGCCTCGCCGTCGGCTTCCTGACCGACTTCAAATCGGAACTGCTGCGCAATGGCGGCGATGTCGGCAAGGCGCTTGGGGAAGCGGTTCTCAGCGCCTTGACGGCGTCGATGGACAAGTCACTGGCGAACATCTTCGACCGCCTGGCGACATGGTTCGCCTCATGGCTGACTGGTCAGATGCCTGGCGCCGGCGGCGCTGGTGTTGGTGCTGCTGCAGCCAGCACCGTTGGTACCTTCGCCAACGATAATTATGCGCCGGGCGCGGTGACGCGCGCGCCGCTCGCTGCAGCCGGCGGCAGCGCTCTGTCGATGGTCGGCAACTACAAGGCTGGCGTTGATCCCAGGCTGACCGACATTCTGAACTCGGCCGCTCTCCAGACCCCAGGCTACAAGGTTGATGCCTTCTCAGGATATAGGCCTGGCGACCCCCGCTTCCACGGTCGGGGTCTCGCGACCGACGTCAACCTGACTGATCTCGCGTCGGGAAAGAGCCTCGGAAACTATCAGGACGCGAGCAGCTTCCGCGCGTACGAGGAGTTCGCCCAGAACGCTCGCAAGGTTCAGATGGCGAAGTATCCGGAGCTGAACGATGAGTTCCGCTGGGGCGGCTACTTTGGCGGGCCAAAGGGCAAGTATGGCGCCATGGACCAGATGCACTTCGATCTCGGCGGCGGCAAGGTCGGCATGGGCGGCGGCTCGTGGGCGGGCGGTCTGAACGACAACCAGCGTGCGCTCTTCCCTGGTGCCGAGAGCTACGGCATCGGCGCATCGGCAAACACGGCAACGACGGCGCTCGACAAGATGTCAACTAATGCCATCACCGCATCCCAGAACCTTGGGGGGCTTGGCGGTTCCGTCACCAGCGCGGTCGATGCACTGACGGGCGGCGTCGGCGGCAAGGGCGGCCTCGCCTCCATCCTGGAGGGTCTCAAGCCTGGCAACTTTACGCCGGACCCCGGTGGCTTTGCGGCCATGTTGGGTATAGGCGCAGGAACTCCAGCACCTGCCGCCGGCGGCGGAGGGGGCATCTTTTCCATGCTGCTTAGCTTCCTGCCAAAGCTTTTCGGCTTTGCCGACGGCACCGAAAACGCTCCAGAAGGCTGGGCATGGGTCGGCGAGCGCGGCCCGGAATTGCGCAAGCTGCGCGGCGGTGACGTCATTCGCAGCCACGGCCGTTCGATGGATATGGCTGCAAACGCGAACATGAGTGCAAGCGGCGGCGGACGCGGCCAAGAGGTCAATCTCCACGTCAATGTCTATGGCGGTAGTGGCGACGAACATATCCGCCTTTTGGCCCGGCAGGGTGCGCAGCAGGCCATCGGCGATTATCACGAGGCGCAGGCCAGCGGCGGCTTCGGCGAACTGCAGCGCCGCTACAACTCCCAGAAGGCTTGAGCAGCATGGGTCGCTATACGGGCCTGCCGACGCTCGACATTGGCTTCATCAAGGCGTCGGAAATGTCGTTCGACACCAAGGGCGGCGGCCTCGAGAGCGGCAGCAACGGGCTTGGCGAATCCGTCACGATCGAAACCACCGGCGGTGGCGTCTTCGTCGCCAGCTATGAAAACTGCTTTGCGCAGCGGCCGGAGGAGCACGAATACATCAACTGGGTGTCGGCCCGCATGAACGGATCCTTCCGCTTCATGAACGTGCCGGTGCGATCGGACTGGATGGGGCCGTTCCCGCTGTTCAATGGTGTTCCGAAGCCGATCATCGGCGGCATTCCGCATTCCGATGGTTCGCTGTTTTCGGACGGCGCCGGCTACAGCCAGGCGACGGTGTTCGGCACCGTCGCCGCCGATGCTGGGCTCACCGGCCAAGTCACCATCAACATCTATGGTGCGAGCCGCCGGCTGCGTTGGTCAGACTGGTTTTCGATCAGCCATCCGAACAAAGGTTGGCGGATCTATCGCTACTGGGAGACATCGGATCCCGTCGACGTTACCGAGACGATCGACGGCGTCGTCTACACCGGCTCGCAATATCTGCTCTCGCTCGACCGCCCATTGCGCGAGGCGGCTGTGGCGGGCACCCGCATCGAATTCGCCCGGCCGCGCTGTGTCTGCAAGTTCCCGGTCGGCTTCACGCTGGCCTGGCGGGCAAAGGGCTTCATGCAGGCGAGTGTCAGTTTTCAGTTTGTCGAGGCGTTCTGACCAATGGCATGGCAGGATCTGATCGGCTCTTACTCGGTCAACTATGTGCCGCAGCCGGTGCTCGACGCGATGGCGACAAGCCATATCCTCGGCATCTTCTTTCGGCTGGAGACCGATCCCGGTCTGCATATCTGGGCGGGCGTCAACGACATCCCGGCCGGCTTCGACAGCATCGACGAGGATGACACCGTCTATCTCGGCGGTGGCAGGCTGCTGAACATCCCGACGTTGGAAGTGCTGGTCAACGGCCAGTCCAGTTCGGTCGAGTTTGGTATCTCCGGCATCGATCCGTCCACCGCACAAAAGGTGTTGGACACCATGCCGGATGTGCGCGGCAAGGATCTTAAGATCGGCTTCACCACGCTCGATCAGCATTACCAGCCGATGTCGAGCATCGTGGCGCTGTGGAGCGGGACGGCCTCGCACCCGACCGAATCATCTCCCGCCGTCACGGGCGGAGAGAACAAGAAGACCACCCTGAGCCTGGCCGTCGTGTCGGGCACCAACACCAGGTCGCGGGCCTCTCAGTCGCTGTGGACGCCGGCGCACCAGAAGGCGTTCTATCCGACCGACGAGTTCTGTTCGAACATCGCGCGACTTGGCCGCGGCGTCGCTCCGGCATGGCCGAACTACTGAGGCATCATGACCCTCGAGGAATATATCAGGCTGCCGCACCGGTGGCGGTGGGGCGGCATGGGCGGCGAGGATTGCACCACGTTTTGCGCCGGCTGGGTGCTGGTGAGGACGGGCAAGGATCCTGCTGCAGACTTGCGCGGGACATACTTCGACGCCGATGGCGCTGACGCCGTCCTGCGGGCCGCTGGCGGGGTTGTGGCGCTGATCGGGGCCAAGCTCGGCGCCTTGGGCTTCCAACGCGTCCAGCAGCCGCAGGACGGCGATATCGGCATCGTCAGCGCCATGACTGGCTTCGATGCCGCCGGCATGGTGGTCAAGCACATTCCCGGGATCAAGTTCGGTCCGCTCTGGGCGGTGCTGTCGGCGCGCGGCCCGATGGTCAAGAAACTCGACTGGACGGGCAGGGCATGGCGCATCGCATAACCCCGCTCGAGGCGGCCATCCGCGAGGCGCTGAAGGGCAAGCCGGTCTCTTACAATCCGGGCATTGGCGCGTTCGAGACGACGACGACGCAGGAGTTCTTCGCCTCCGGATGGAACGGCGAATACCAGTGGCCGGTTCACAAGGACCCGATCTTCGTTCCGATCTTCACCGCCATCCTCGGCGGGGGCGGGATCACCTTCGGCAGCACGACCATCACCTACGCTGCGATTGCGTCGGCCATTGTCACCACGGCGTTGACAGTCGGTCTTTCTTACCTGCTGGCTCCGACCCCGCCGAAGCCGGAGGATGGACGCCAGCCGCTGACACAGGCCATTCCCTACCGGTTCTGGGGTGTCGGGCGGGCAAGGCTGGCCGGAGCGATGATGCTCTGGGAAACCGCCGACGATCTGATGATCTCCGTGCAGGCGATCGTCGCGCACCGGATCAACGGCTACATCGATTACTACTTCAATGACGACAAGATCGTGTTGACCGGCAACGATGTCAGCGCTGCCCATGGCAATCGCTACGGCACAACGAGATGTCAGCTGTACACTCGGATCGGATTGACGCCTGAAACGGCCATCTCGGAAATCGTCGCCTATTTTGGGGCGGATGATATCTGGACCGACAACCATCGCGGCGATGGCCAGGCGTACATCGGCATGGTTGCCAAATCGCCTCAGGCCGAAGATTTCCAGTCGTTGTTCCCCTATGGCAAGCCGGCGCTGTCCGTGGTTGCCGAGCTGGCGCTGTGCTGGGATTTCCGGGAGCCGTTGCAGGACCCGGAAGACCCGTCGACATGGACCTTCACTGAAAACCCCGCCATCCAATTGGCCTGGCACGAGTGCTTCAATCCGTTCGGGACGAAGCGTGATTTCAGGAAGGCGCTGCTGCCGGTGCTCGACATGTGGCAGGAGGAGGCCGACGTCTGCGACGAGCTCATAGCGCGCGCCGTTGGCGGGTCCGAGAAAAGATATACCTGCGGCGGCTTCGACACCACGGAGCATGATCCAAAGGCCGCCACCAATGCCATTCTCGCGGCTTGCGATGGATGGATGTGCGAGCGCGGCGATGGCGCGCTGCTGTTCGTCGCCGGCAAGTTCCGCGATAAATATGTCGCCACGCTGACCGATGCCGATATCGTCGGGTATACCATCCAGCACGACGTTCTGCCGGAAGAAGAGGTCAACCGCCTCGTTCCGAAGTTCACCTATCCGGCGACGGATTACACTTCGACGGATACGGACTTCTTCGAAGATGTTCCTGCCCAGCTGCTGGCCGGCCGGCCGCTGCCGCGGGATGCGACCTATCTTTGGGTCAATCAGTGGCGCCAGGCGCGTCGTCTGGCCAAGCGCGAGTTCGCCCGCCTGCGACAGAAAAAGCGCGGCTCGCTCGATGTCCGCTTCACCGGCATTAACGCAGTCTACGCGCCATGGGTACGGCTGCAAACGCCCCTGAGCATCCCGTCGATGAACGGAAAACTGATCAACAACCGCCGCTCGGTTCTATCGGTGCAGCGCGGCGGCTTCCAGATGACGTTCATCGTCATGCCGACCGACATCGATGCCTGGGACCCGGCGATTGATGAAGGATCGGCGCCGCCGGTGCCGCCGAAGCCGGAATCGGATGGCGTGCCGAGCGCTGTGATCGACACCGTCTACGCCGTGGCGTCTGCCGGTTCCGCCTATATCCGCGTCGCGATCATCGACCCCAACACCGCCGATGTCACGACCGTGCTGCGCTATCGGATCGTTGACACCGGCGGCGGCGTTCCCGGCGCCTGGATCGAACAGAAATACCCGGATGCCGTGCCGGCTGCCGGCCTGATCGTCGTCAACACCAATGCGGTGCCACTGGAAACCCAGATCGCAGTGCAGGCCGCGTTCATCGGGTCGAACGGGAAGTATGGCACCTGGTCCGATTCCGAAATTGTCTACACGACCGGCACCGATGCCAGCTTCGACTTTTCTGTAGCCACCAACAGCCAATTTATCTTTGACGTCTAGGAGCCGACATGGCCGGAACAGCAGCAAGCTACAAAGACGCCTTGGCGGCAACGCGAAACCGCTCCGTCACGACTGCCGGCGGTCTCGATATCGCGCGTCAGATCCTGGTCGATGAGACCGACACGCCGTCGCTGGGCGCCGCGGCGGATGCGGCGGCTTCGTCGGACACCGGCACGTTCTCGCTGATCTCGCTGTTCAAGCGGCTGCTCGGCAAATTCCCGACCCTTGGCCCAAAGGCCGCTTCCGGAAGCGTCAGCGTCACGCTATCGACTGATGACGATCTGCTGATCGGCTCGCTGACCGAGACGGCGCCTGCCACCGATACGGCGTCGTCAGGCCTCAATGGCAGGCTGCAGCGCATCGCGCAGCGCCTCACAACCTTAATGGCATCGACACTGAGGGTGCTCTCGCCCGCAAGCGCGACATCCACTCCCACTAATGTCGCCGGCGCGACAAGCACGACGACCTTGCTGGCCGCCAATGCCAATCGGCTCGGCGGCTCGATCGTCAACGACTCGACGGCCATCCTCTACATCCTGCTCGGATCAGGAACGGCGTCGGCGACCAACTACAGTTACGTGCTCGACGGCAAGACCACGGTCGGCGGAACCTTCGAAATACCGGAAGGCTGGACAGGCGCCATCCAAGGCATATGGGCCTCTGCGACCGGTTCGGCCCGTGTCACCGAAAGGACCGCTTGATCATGGGTCAGGTATCACAGCCGCCCCGTCCTCTCACAGATGTCCAGGTCTTCACCGCCTCCGGAACGTGGACAGTGCCCGCAGGCGCAAGGGCTGTTCGTGTCGTGGCCCAGGCATTTGGCGGATCGGGTGGCGGCGGCGCGCGCGTCGCATCCGGCATTACCGCCAGCGGCGGCGGCAGCGGTGCGGGTGGCGCTCGGTTTGACATGCTCCTCGACCCATCCGTCTTGGGGTCCTCCGTCACTGTTACATTTGGGGCGGCGGCAACCGGCGGTGCGGGCGCAACAGTCGATGGAAACCCCGGATCGAACGGCGCCCAAGGTGGCAATGTCACGTTCGGCTCGTGGACAGCTTACGGCGGCGGCGGCGGGGCAGGCGGACAGGTCGCAGGCAACTCCGGCGGCGGTGGCGGCCCTGGTGTGATCGGTGGCGGCGGGACTGCGACGAGTGGCGCGGGCGGCGTGGCGTCAACCGGCGGTGCGACAGGTGGTGCGGGCGCGGCTGGAGCAACATCCGCCTCCCCATTGTCAGGTGCTCCAGGAAGCGGCTGTGCCGTCGCAGCAGCTGGCGCTGCCGGCGCCGCCTCGATGGTGACTGCGGCCAGCGGTGGAGCCGGCGGCGGAATCTCCGCGACGCCAGCGGCGTTTAACGGCGGCGGTGGCGGCCGCTGTCTAGGCACATCGGCATCTGCCGCTGGCGGTGCAAACACGGGTGTCAATGGTGGCGATGCAGTCTCGCTGCATGCCTGGCTGCCCGGCGGCGGTGGCGGCGGCGGCGGTGGAAACCCTGCCGGCAATGGCGGCAATGGCGGCGCCGGTATCAACGGTGGCGGCGGCGCTGGCGGTGGTTCGGCAGTTGGCGGCAATGGCGGCGCCGGCGGCAACGGAGGTACCGGGTATCTCGTCGTGACCACCTACTTCTAGCCGATCCCCGGACACTTACCCAACAAACCTCTCTCATCATCGTTAGGACACCAACGACATGGCGAACGAAATTCGCGACGCCTTCAATGAGGTTTACGCCGATGGCCCGGTAGGCTCGCCGTCGGAGCCGCCGAAGAGTGCTATCAGGTCGCAGGTCGGTGGCGCGATCCAAACGGCAGTCGACGGTCTTGATACTCGTGTTTCTGCCGTAGAAGGGGCGGTCGGCGGGCTGCCTGGGCAGGTCACGGCTCTCGGTGTTCGGGTCGATGCCGTCGAGGCTATCGCTACCGCGGGTGTCCTTTGGACCACTCAGATCATCAAGGTACGCTCGACGGCCAACGTCGTTCTTGCAAGCGGGCTGGTCAACGCGGCTGTAATCAATGGCGTGACTCTGGCGACCGGCGACAACGTCTTCCTTGGCTCGCAGACGTTGCCGGCCGAGAACGGCCTCTACACCGTCGTGCCGTCAGGAGCGGCGTCGCGTGCGACGTTCGCCGATAGTGCAGCAGAGCTGGCGCATATCGGCTTTGTTGTACAGAGCGGCACGGTCGGCACCGGCGAGCGCTGGACGCTGGCGCTGGCTGCGGCTGCCATCACGCTTGGCACGACGGCGCTCAACTTCTCTCCGGAGGGCATCGAGCCGGGCTATGCGGCCGAGGTGCAGACTGCACGCGGTCCGTACACGGTTCTGAACGATCGTCTCGACGCTCTGCAGCTCGCGACCCTGAACGACCTCTCGCAAACACTGCAGTATGACGACAGCGGCGTCGCCATTGCCTTCGATACCCCGATCCCAAGCATCCTGATCAAGGACGCCGCCGCTCCAGACAAGCGGTTCTTCGGCAGTTTGACGTCGAAACTCACCACGACGCGTACGACCGCTGGCTGGTACTTCGACAAGCTGGGGCTGCTCAAGCAGGCTGGCGTCAACGTTCCCCGCTTCACCTACGACTATAAGTCGCTTGCGGCCAGAGGCCTGCTTTGCGAGCCGGCGCGCGTTAATCGCGTTCTTTGGAACCGCGACCTCACCAACGCAGCCTGGGTCAAATCAAATATCACTGCGGCGCTAGACCAGATTGGGCTCGATGGCAACGCCGCTTCGGCATCATCCATCACTGCCACAGCGGCCAATGGGACGGCTCTGCAGACAATTACAATAGCCTCTGCAGCCTATTTCCAGACCGCCTACATCAAGCGCCTGGTCGGCACCGGGCCGATCTCCATGACCATGGACGGCGGCACGACGTGGACCGATGTCACGCCCACCGACGGCTACTGGAATCGGATGAGCATCCCGTCGCAGACGCTCCCCAATCCGAATGTCGGGTTCAAGATCGGCACCAGCGGCGACAGTTTCGCCATCGATCTCGTCCAGAACGAGAACGGCAACTACAGAACTAGCCCGATGGTGACGACGACTGCGGTCTTCTCGCGCGGCGTCGACACCAACAGCATTGCGCTTTCGGCCCTTCCCTTCAACACGGCTTTGGGATCGATCTACATTGAGGGCCGCACACAGGCACCCGACAACGTTCAGCGCACGATGGCCCGGATCGACGACGGTGGTGCCACCAACCTTATGATATGCAACATGTCGTCGCTAGGCGGCGGACAATTCTCCATCACAACGGCCAGTGCTGTCGTGGCCAACGTCCTCGCTGGTCTCACGACTGTGGACAAGACGTCGCGATTGGCCGCCTCGTGGGGTCCAAACTACGCGCAGGCGGCGTTCGACGGGACGATCGGAGCGCAGGACAGTTCGTTGACCGTTCCGTCTGGGCTCACCCAGCTGCGCATCGGAGTAAGTCTCTCTGGTAGCTTCCCGTTCGGGGGCACCATCGCAAGGCTCAACCTTCGGCTCAGAACGCAGGACGCATCGGAACTCACCGCGTTGTCGAACTTCGGTTTAGCTGGAGCGGAACCGGTTGTTGACGTTGTCCCGAATAACTCCAACATCGAGGACAGCGATTACGCCGCAACGCTTACGGCGACTTCGTCTCAGGTCAGCGGCGTCAGGCCCATCGTCTTCAGCGGCTACGAATATGCAAACCCGGGCTGGCGCCGTCGCTTCAAGACACGCGCCACCTCTGTCGTGTTGCACTTCCAGAACCTTAACCTTGTCGGCGGTTCCTACAATGGCAAGGGCCAAATCCTCGTCGACGGGGTGCACAACACCTACTTCACCTCGGCGCAGGCGCTCGGCAAGTTCTTCGTACGACTGGATTTTGCCTCCAATGCGGATCGCCTGATCGAGATCGTCATGCCCTATTCGTCGTCGGTCGCGCATCTTGGCGTCACGACTTACGGTGCGCCGATCACCTTGCCGACGCCGCGATCGACGCTGCCACGTGCTGTGTTCCTTGGAGACAGCCGCGACCAGGGCTTCAACGCCACAGGCATAGACAAGACCTGGATGGAGATACTCTGCCGCGCCAAGAGCTGGCAGCACATCAATCTCGGCTATGGTTCTTCCCTGGTGAATCCGGCTTGGGGAACCGATCTCGGCAATGCCAATCCTGGCGTCGCCTTTGTCACGTTCGACTTCAACAATCGCACCGCGCAGACTGCACTCGCCACCTTCAAAGCTTCGCTGAAGGCACTTATAGCCAACGTCCGGGCGATCAAGCCGACGGTAAAAATCTATGTTGTGTCGTCGAACTGGATTTCGGCAGCTAACGACGCGCTTACCCTCAAGATCGCCGATTACCGGCAGCAGGAGCTCGATGCAGTGAATGAGCTGACGGCTACCGGCGATGCCAACATCTTCTATATCGATGGCCTGACGCTGACCACCAACGGCACGGGCTCGATCGGCGACGGCATCCATCCGAACGACACCGGCTCTGCGGAGTTGGCTGCTGCTATCGGGCCGCTGGTGAGCGTCTAGGGATGAGCCGGATTGGGCTGGAGCTTCGGTTGCGTTTTGATCGGCTCAAAGTAGCGCTGAATTCTCTTTTCAATGAGAATGTGCACGACGTAACCGACTGCGATCCCGACCAGTGAACTGATTAGCGCCGCCACAGTGGATGGCAGCCACGGCATTGTCTTGGCCAGGATCAAAAGTGTGACGGGCATGCATGGTTGATGGAAGAGAAAGATGGAATAGGATGCGTCGCCGAGGGCCAGGCCCACGCGACTCTCGCTCGTCGTCTTGGTGCCAACCGCAACCAACATGGTAACCAGTAGCAACGGTGATATTGAAAGCACCATCGTCAAGGTCCTGATCTCCAGGCCGAAATGCACAACAAACGCGCGTATCGCCAAAGACAAAACGATCAGACTGAGTATCTGGCCGGAGAAGGTGAAGTGTGGCTTCCATTTGCGAATTGACAACGCGAGCAGAACACCAATGCCGAACTCGATGTTGAACGGGCTCATAATGAAGGACGCCAAGCTATCTGTCTCTGCCGATGGCCCGGTCAGGACGTATCGCGCCAACGGCAATGCCGCCCAAAGCAGAAGAAACCACCAGAACTGCGGGCGGACTAGAAAGCACAGGGCAAAAACAGCGTAGAAAACGACCTCATACCGGATCGTCCAAGCTACTGATGGGGTTACCTCTCCAACGGGCCATATTATGAGCGTACGAAGCGATCCCCAATGATCGGGCTGGGCGCCGGAAATTATGAGCGCGACATTGAAAAACGCCACGGCAAGATAGAGCATTGGCAGCAAGCGAACCGCTCGCCTGAACAGAAATTCCAGCGGTGTATATCTCGGGGCACCAGTCGCGGAATTCGTAGCCGTCACGACCATGATGAAGCCGCTCATCATGAAGAAGAAATCGACTTCTCCGCCGCCACTCGTGAAAAACTTTGTGAGCATTCCTGGCCCGAAATACTTGTCCAGAGATGCGGCGGTCACGTTGTGAGTCACAACCACCAGCACGGTGGCTATCGCCCGAAGATAGTGCAATCCAGAGATTGTCGGGACTTTTTTGATCATAAGAAATCCTAAGCCGCTCGAATGGCGTCGACGAGCGCGAGGGTCGCGCCACGGGCCAAGTGGATGCCATCCTCGGTCACGTCGTTCGAGCCGCGAACTGCGATGTACGGGTCTACAAAAGGAACGCCGCTTCCGAGACACGCCAAGCGTGTCGCATCATTGATCGCGGCGGCCACGGAAGCTGATCTGAAGGCGGTTTTCTTCTCTTCGATTGGCGGGATCGCGAACACGATAGCCTCGGTGCCGATGCTCCGAAGCAGAGAACAAATCGCCATGGTCTTTTCAGCGACCGCGACCGGGTTGGCGCCTGTCTTGCTGTCGTTCGTTCCGACCTGGATCACAGCCTTTGCCGGCGGGTTTGCTTTCAGAGCCAACAACACGACAGAAGATGCAATGGAAGCATAGACGTTGGCCGCTGTCGCACCCCCAAAGCCAGCGTTTACTACTTTGAGACCTTCAAGCGGGTGCGGCGGAACAAGTTCCAAGAGCGAGTCCCCGACAAGCATAAGGCTATTTGGACCTATCCATTGCAGGTGCGCCGCGATCGCAGCCGTCCGAACGGTCCAGTGATCTGACCACGGAACAATATTCCTCGGGATAACGCGCCCCTTCCATATGGAAAGGATGCCCTTGATTTTGATGAGTCCCATGTGCCTTAAATCCCCTAACCCGCTGCGGTTGTAGACGACTTCTTCGGGCTCGGCTAGATCACGCCGAGTTGAAGGGCTAGTTTGTAGATTGTGCCAAAAAGGTGCCTGTTAAATGCCGCCGATCTACCACATTCACATCAGGAAGACTGGTGGAACGACCATCAATCATTGCTTCATCGCGGCGATGACCGGCGTTCCTTCGGAGCCTATCTATGACGGCCTCGCCAAGGATGAGCACAACCGGCTCTCGATCGGCGGCATCGGCTTTGCCGGCTGGAACAAGGACACGATCTCTGCTGGCGGCTGGGATTACGCCTTCGGCCATAAACCATTGGAAATGCTGTCGCTGCCCGCCGACGCAGTGCTGATCACCTGCTTTCGCGACCCTGTGGCTCGTTTGGCTTCGCACTATCGCATGCTGCGCGAGATGATCGATGATGGCAGCGACCACGTGATCATGGAGAAAGAGGCGCCTTGGGCGAGCGGATCGTTCCGGACATTCGTCGATGCGGTGCCGGATCGGCACAGGCTCACCCAACTCTATATGTTCTCGACGGTTCTCGATCTTGACGAAGCAGGCGCTCGGCTCGCCCGCGTCGACTACGTGTTGTGGACGGAGCAATTGGCAGACGGGCTGTCCAGCCTTGCTGCCGCGACGGGGCTGCCGCTCGCGGCCGGCGCGCATCTGAGGGCATCAACGCAGTTCACGATCGACGCGGCCGAACTGGATTACGCGCGGGAAGCCCTGGCTCTTGAATATGCCTGGCTGGAAAGGGTGCGGGTCACGCTCTCGTCTGGTCACTGTCCGGCTTCTGTTTAGCCGACCACCAGATGAAATACATTGATCCCATCCTCCACACCGGCACCCTCCGGTCGCGCTCCCGGGTCCGCAGTTCACGATAGGTTTTGATCTTCAGCGTGCCGCCAGGCAGCCTGATCCGCAACGTCATTTGATTACCCGCCATATTGTGCAGCGCAACACAGGCGCCGGTCTGGCCGTCGAGTCAATTCACTTAACTGCGAAAATTATTCAGCCTTAGGGCGGAAAGGAACTGCAATGGACCGTAACGTTCCGAAGGGAGCGGCGATGCTGCTCGACTTCATCGGAAGCATCGAGGCGCCGCACGGCTATGACACCGTGTACGGTAACAACCAGGCAAAGCTGTCGAAGGCGGTCACCAGTATGACGATCGATCAGGTGATCGCGGCCGGGCCGGGTTGGACCAAGCGCTTCGGCAGCTCGGCCTGCGGCAAGCTGCAGTTCATGAAAGCGACGCTTCAGCGTCTCAAGAAAGTTCTGGGCTTGACCGGCAGGGAATTGCTCGACGGCCCGATGCAGGAGGCGCTCGGCTATCAGCTGCTCAAGGAGCGCGGCTTTTCCGAGTTCATCGCCGGCCGGCGCTCTCGAACCGCTTTCGGCTTGGCCCTGGCGCAGGAATGGGCGTCATTCCCGGTGCTGCAGGCGACCAAGGGTGCGCATCGCAAGGTGGCCCGTGGCGAGACCTATTATGCCGGCGACAGGCTGAACAAGGCCCTGCTGGCGCCGGAACGGGTCGAGGCGATGCTGGACAAGGTCAAGGCCGCCGGCCAGTCGTCCGCCGCTGTTCCAAAGCCGCCGGTCGCCGCAACGCCTCCCGCGGACCCGTCCGTGGCCGCAGATCCGGCCGTGACGGACACTCCCACTAAGGAAACGATCTTGCGCGTGCAGCAGCAGCTCAAGGATCTCGGCTACACCGAGGTCGGCGGCGTCGACGGCAAGGGCGGCACGATGACGTCGACCGCGATCCGCGCCTTCCGCGCCGAAAACGGTCTGCCCGAAGGCGACGGTATCGACGATGCGCTGCTGCTGGCGCTGCAGAAGGCCAAGCCCCGGGTGCTGGCGCCGGCGCGCACCGATGCCACGCCAGACGTCGTGCGCGAAAAGGTGCCGGAGGTGCGCACCAACTGGCTGACCAAGGTGGGCGCGTTCTTCGCCAGCATTTTTGCGCTGATCGGCAGCTTCTTTGACGGCATTCTCGGCAATCTCGACCAGGCTTCCGGCGTCATGCAGCCGGTGAAGGATGCCGCCGGCGACGTGCCCGGCTGGGTGTGGATGCTGGGGATCGCCGTGGTTGCCGGCGGGCTATATCTCATTGCCCGCCACGGCGAGGCCAAGGGTGTCGAAGCGTTCCAGAGCGGAGCGCGGCGATGAGCGAGTATCGCTGCACCTGGTGGGAATACACCGGACGTCATTCCCAGTTCAAGGAAGGCGTTGCCTCACCAATCATGCGCAACTTGGAAACCGGGGATGAGATCATCAGCCGCGATCTGCCAATTGGCGCACTGTGGGTTGCGGAAGGCGATGGGTATCCGAAAGGTCCAGATGGGCTTGCGATCTGCTGCCGCCTGCATGGCCATCATACGTGGTTCATCGACGGCCGGGCCTCCAACTGCACGATGAAGGATGATGCCACTCATCGTTGCTGGGTTCGGCACGGTACCGTTGGTGAGGCACTCCACGTCGACAAGGCGGGGAATACCTGTGCCGCCGGCGCCGGCTCGATCGCCATAACTGGCTTTCACGGCTTCCTACATCACGGCGTCCTGAGGGATTGCTGATGTCCGCGCTCATCGGAATCGTCGCCGGGTTTGTGGGCGTTCCACGCCCGATCGCCGGCATCCTGGCATGGGCCGTCATGCTGGTCGCGATCTCTGGCGCCGCCTTTGGCGGCTACGAACTCATCAAGCATTGGGGTGCGCAGGAAGTGCGCGACCAGATCGAAAAGGACAACCAGGATGCGATTCGCAAAGGCATTGAAGCCAGCCGGTCTCTTGACGACTGCGTTGCTGCTGGCGGGGTGTGGGACTTCCGGCGTCAACGGTGTTCCGGCGCTGCGCTTGGCCCTCGGTAACAGCCTGGCCGGCGCGCAGGGCAAGACCGTCGAGGATCAGAACCGGATCGACCACACGGTGGCGCCCGGCTGCGCCATCGCCCTCTACAGGCCCGCCGAATGCGACCGCCACACCAAGGCGAGCGCCGCGCGGCGCGCCGAACTGAAAAACTGAGCAGTGCAGAGCAGGGGCATGAACCGATGGCGGAAAGAGCTCACAGCGAACTGCCGGATCGATGGCGCGACCTCGACAAGCGCACGATCGAGATGGTCTACCGCTGGAACGAGGATGAGCGCGAGCGCATGATCCAGGTCAGCCATCTGACCAAGAAGCAGATGGATCGCCTCGATCAATTCCTGAAGCTGCCAGACGACAAATGGGAGGCGGGCTTCAGGATCGTGACGCGATCGGTGCTCTTCACCAGGACGCTGCGCTCCGCCCCGAAAATCGTGCTTGGGCTTGCCGCCGTGCTGGTGGCGCTGAACCAGCTCTGGACCATGCTGGCACCCTATCTGAGATCGGTCAAATGACGGTTCTGGAAAGAACACGCGCCTTCGACTGGCTGTCGTCGGCGATCGCTTCGCCCTTCGCCGTGCTGCTGGCCTGGCTGGTGATCGCCATCATCGATCGAGAACCGCCGACGGTCTTCGAAGCGGCGGCAGTGCTGACACAGGAAGTTCCGCAGGGCGGGGTGCTGGATATCCAGTACACGGTTATCCAGAACCGCATTTGCGCGGCGACCGTCGAGCGCTACGTCACCGATTCCGATGGCATCGTGCATGTGCCGTCGACCTACACGGTCGGCCGCCGGCCGCTGATCGACGGCTACCCGCCGGAGGGCCGCGAGACCTATCAGCGCTCCATCACTATCCCGCTGGCGACGGCGCTCGGCCGGGCGCATTACGAAGCGCGCTTCACCTACGCCTGCAACATCCTGCAGAAGCTGGCCTTCCCGATCGTCGTGACGGCGCCGACCGTCTATTTCGACATCGTGCCGGCGCCGGCGCCATTGATGCCGCTCACGCCAGAGCTGAAGCCTTAAAAGGCCGCCGAGCAGCGCTGATCATTCTCCTGACGTTAGCAGCATGATCGCCCGCCGTGCCGAAAGGTGCGGCGGGCTTTTTGCGTTCATGGAACCGAAACGTTCAAAGTTTATTGAATCGGGTTGGTGTGGCGTGGAGTTTGTATGCCCGGGGCGAGGCTGGCGTTCATCCCTCCGATGATCCCGAGGCTGGTCGCCAAGCCGCCCGAGGGTGAAAACTGGATTCACGAGATCAAGCTCGACGGCTATCGAACCCAGATCGTCATCAACAGCCCCGATGACATCCGCGTCTTCACCAGAAGCGGGGCGGACTGGACGAGCAAATACACAGGTCTTGTCGAAGCGGCACGCGAGCTCGAGGTCAAGAACGCGATCTTTGAGGGCGAGGCGGTTGTCACCGGCGCGAATGGCCTGCCCGATTTTGCCGCACTTCAGAAAGCCGTCCACAGCGATCCCTACGCGACCATTCTGGGCGCCTTCGACATCATGCATCTAGACGGCCACGATTTGCGTGACATCGGCTGCAAGGCACGCAGGGAGCTTCTGTTCGGTATCATCAAGCCGAACAGCAGGATCCAGTTCAGCGAGGCTCTACCAGGCGACCCTAAGGCGATCTTCTACCTCGCCGACCAGGCTGGTCTCGAAGGCGTCGTCTCGAAGCGCGCCGACAGCCCATACCGTAGTGGCCCGACATCGAACTGGCTGAAGACGAAGAGCTTCACGGTCCAGGAATACGAGCTGATGGGCGTCGAGCGGGAGCCGGGCAACGCGGCTATGGCCTTGCTGGCGCAGCCTGGCACCGGGAAGTATATCGGCACCGCCTTCATCACCTTGGGCCGCGACATGAAAGAGCGCCTCTGAAGGCGCGTCCAGGGCCATGCTGCCCGGCCGCCCGAGGGCATGAAGAAACGGCCGGCGACACAATGGGTCCAGCCAGGGGTGAAGCTGCGCGTCAAGCATCTCCGCGGCGAGCATCGATATATCCGTCACGCCTCATTGGTAGGTTTCGGCGACGACGAGTGACCTTAGTCGCTGGCGTGACGCGTCAGCCGTTCGACCGTCTCGATGATCGCCTTGGCCAGTGCTTCGCCCTCATGCACTGGCAGCGGGCCGTAGAGGCTATTCACGGCTTCCTCGCTCGGCAGCACGCCGGCCGGGCAGGTCATCTCAATCGCCATGCGGACCAGCTGCAGGCCAGTGCGCTCACCGTAGATGTAGTTCTTATCCATCGAAGGGACTCTGGCGCTGATCTGGCGATCGTCAAGGTCTGGCGTTATCATCCGCGCGATGGCAAAATGGACAGTTCAAGGTCTAATCGAAGCGCGCATGAGGCTCCAGGCGTTCTGCCACAATTCGAGATGCCATCATAATCAGCCGCTCAATCTAGAGAAGCTGAAGGCGAAGCTCGGTCCTGATGCGCCGGCCATGGCTGATGATCTCATTCCGAAACTGAGGTGTGCGAAGTGCGGCGGCAAAGCCGTCGGCCTGACCTATGCACCGGACAATACCAAAGTCTCGGGAATGGGCCATCGCATCGACTAGACCGCGCGCCCGGGGGCATGCGTTTATGGCCACGACCTCTTGCCGGCAATCACGGATGCAATCAAATCCGAGACGTCATAGTACCCGTCATTGTGAACCTTGCCGATCGCGCGGCAGATTGAGAGACAGCGCTCCCGCTCGGCGAGGATGGCGCGGGCGATAACCTCGACTGCATTCTGCTCCCAATCGGCAGTCGGCACGCTCAACCATGCGTCCAATGCTGCCTTCTCTACTTCTTCGGTATCTCACTCATGCCGGCTCCTATCGTCCTGAACTATACCATCGGTCTGCCTCATCGCCAGCCCTTCTAAGCGAGTGCCCTTGCGCCCAGAAACCGCCCAGATACGGGGCCTAAGCGCCCAGTTTCAGGGGAAATAGCTGGGCACAAACGGCACAAAAAAGCCCGGAAAGCCGCCATTTCTGCGGTTTGAACGCTCGTTTACACCGAAGATGTCGGCGGTTCGAGCCCGTCATCGCCCACCACTTTCCATCGACGTGTTCATTCAGGCATTGTCTTTTTGCAATGTCCGGTTCACACGCCTGCACTGTCAGAAATCGTCCAACTGGCGGTTGGTAGACGCAACTATCTGGCATCCCTTATCATTTCTGCTTGATCGCCCCGCCGCATCGGAAAGACGCGGCGGGCTTCTTCGTTGCCAGGCACTGGTCTTCGCGATAATGTCGGCGTGGTTTGGAGGTCGGAGCGTGAAAGAATTCCCTCGGAAGCCCGACAATAACCAAGTAGCACGTGCTCGTCAGGCCACTGAACACGGAACCGCGCTGATTGAAGAGCTTCGCTACACGATCGCCCTATCGCGTCGGCTGATCGAGGCGTCACATTCGCTGGTGAAGAGGTCGCAGAGCCAGGGCAGGCCTCTCGAGAGTGATGGTATCGAGATTGGCTAACAGGCACGTGGTCTGTCGACGCTAAGGTCCCCCCGTAGTGCAGATGGACCCTTCGATACTGAGTTGTCCCGGCAAACAAACCAGCGATCGACGCAACTAGTGGTTTCGTGGTTGTTGCGGTATCTCCGCTGCCAAACGCTTCACAGTGCGGGGTGGGCGCATAAACAGTAGGACTTTGGTCTGATCGGACTTGTCTTTCCCATGGGACCTAAGTCTGATCTGCTGGCTCCTTGGGTGGCAAACGATTGCCGAAAGTTAAAGCTTACAGTAATTTAAGGGAGCACAAAAGAAAGCTAAAATCTTACTGCACATGGGCATGGGTGGGCGCGAAAATATTCCTGGATGGCTTGCGAGTCATCTTCCGGATGATGCGGTGATCGCAGGAGATCTCGCCGATAAGATATCTAAGGAGGCTGAAGGAAACCGGCTTCCGGGCGAACGGGTTGTGGAGACAACCCGTAGCGCAGAAGACACCTTCAAGAAGGAAAAAGGCGAACCGTATCGCCGCGCCACGATTGCGGGAATCTTGGCCAGCGGCTCATTCCTCGCGCTGTTGGTGTTAGCGATCTATCTGCTTTATGTGTTCTCGATCGTGGCCGGGGAAACGGTTGCGAATGTTCCCCTGCCGCCCACAGTGAACTAGTAGCCGCTCCGCCAACACTCGAATTAGCCCCGCACTGTGTTGATGCTGGTGACTTTCGTGTCTGCGGTGGAGCACGCGAGGAAGGTTTCGTTCCCGCGGCAAAGGTGTTCACACGGGGCAACTGGCTGCTGCAGAACGGCAGCATTGTACTTCCATCGGCCTCCCGGTTCTTTGCAACTTGGGCGATTGGCTTGTCGCAGATCAGCCTGCAATCGCCGGAGCGTGAGCAATCAGTTTCGCCACATAAACACAACGCTTCGATGAATCAGCGTCCTGCACCACCTCAAATCCAATCGCCTTATAGAACTTCAGCGCAGCATCGTTCTCCGGCATGACTTCGAGGTGAATGCCGGTCGAGCCGCTCGCGGCAAGGCGCTGCTCGAGGAACGCCATCGCGCGCCTGCCGATGCCTTTCCCGCGCGCTTGCGGCAACAGGTCGATATGGCCGTGCGACGGATAGGCGGTCAGCGCAGGCGGGACAGCGAAATCGGGATGATGGACCCGGTGCCGCGCCCAGTCGCTGCCACGCCAGCGCGAGCTGTCGGGTCCCGGGTCTGCCACGCGCCGCTGTAGGTCCGGGTACCAGTCTGATGCCAGGCTGGCATTGAAAGCGGCTGTTTCGGCTGCGCCAAGCAGATAGCCGGCCGCACCTGTCGGGCTATCGATAATAAAGGCCAGATCGGGTTCGAGGGCCTGGTAGGGAATGGTGTAGAGCAGGCCGAGCAGGTCCGGGTCGTCCTGTCGGCCGCTGGCGTCCTTGCCAGCATCGCCGGTCTTGAGACAGATCATCGCAAGTGCCGGATGATCGGCGGCGGTCGCCCGGCGCAGGAAGAAACCGCCGCCGAAATCGAGGATCATGGCGGTAGCAGCCGGAAATCCTTGCCCTCGGGCAAAAGCTGCCCGCCGTCGACGATGATGGTCGTGCCGGTGATGTAGCCGGCGTCATCCGAGGCCAGGAACAGGAAGGCATTGGCCACATCGCGTGGGCTGCCGAGACGGCCGAGCGGGATGGCGTCTTCCATGTTCTTGATGAAGGCCGCACCGCGATGCTGCTCTATGCCTTCGGTGAGGATGTTGCCGGGCTCGACGCCGTTCACGGTGATGCCGTACCCCGAGAATTCGAGAGCCGCCGAACGGATGAGGCCGTTGATACCGGCCTTGGTCGCCGAATAGTGGCCATGACCGGGGCTGGTGACGTGCGGGCCGGTGATGGAGGAGGTGAACAGCATGCGGCCAAAATGCTGTGCCTTCATCGGCACCAGCACCGCGCGTGCGGCGATGAAGCTGCCACGCAAGTTCACCGCCATGACCCGGTCCCAATCGTCGGGACTCGTGTTTTCCAGCAATTGCCAAGGATAGATTCCGGCATTCTGCACCATGATGTCGAGGCGGCCGTGACGGTCGAGCGCCAGTGCAACAGCAGCCTCGGCATCGGCCATCTGCGAGATGTCGGTGCGAATGAAGGCGGCGCCAAGCTCGTCCGCAGTCGCTTGCCCGGCCTCAACCTCGGTATCGGCCAGGACCAGCTTCGCGCCCTCCTCGGCAAAGCGCTGTGCGATCGCCTTGCCGATCCCGCGTGCGCTTCCGACGATCAGCGCGACCTTATCTTCCAGACGGCCGGTCATGCCAGCCTCTGGCGAATGGTCTGCTTGAATGCGTCGAGCAGCACGGCGGCGAGCACCAGCAGGCCGTGGATCACCTGGGTGAAGTTGGCCGGCAGGCCCATCAAATTGATCGCCGTGTTGATGGCCGAGAGCAGCAGCACGCCGGCATAGACGCCGGGCAAGGTGCCGACGCCGCCCTTCAGGCTGACGCCGCCGATGACGACCGCGGCGAAGGCATTGAACAACAGGCCGACGCCGAGATTGGCGGTTGCGCCGGAGGTGCGGATTACCAGCAGCCAGCCAGCAAGACCGGCAATGGCGCCGGCGAGAACGAAGGCTATGACCAGGTTGCGGTTGACGCGGATGCCGGCGCGAAAGGTCGCAGTCTCGTTGCCGCCGATCATGACCAGGTGCCGGCCGAAGGGCGTCTTGGCCATGATCAGCGAGAAGACGATGAAACAGGCGATGGCGATCCAGGCGGTCAGCGGCAGGCCGCCCAGGCGCTGGATGGCGAACCAGCGGATTGCCGGCGCAAGGTCCTGTGCCGACCGGCCGCCGGAAATGACCAGCACCAGGCCGCGCACCCAGATGTAGGAGGCCAGCGTGATGATGAAGGCACTCATCTTCACCTTGACCACCAGGTAGCCGTTGATGACGCCGATGAGGCCGCCGACGGCAAGGGCGATGAGCAGCGAAACCGGAACCATCAGCCATTGCGGCTGCAACTGGATGCCAAGGCCGATGCCCGACGAGCAGAACAGAATGCCGACCGCCATGGCGCTGAGCGCCGCCACCGATTCGACAGACAGGTCCATATGGCCGGCGATGATGACCAGCGCCAAGCCGATCGACATGACGCCGAGCACGCTCGACGCCTCGATGATGTTCGCGAAAATGCCGAGCTGAAAATAGTTCGGGATAAGGATGGAAAAGACCACCAGCACGAAGACCAGCATGAACCAGACGAGATTGTCGAGGATGAACTCGAGGGTTTGGCGCGTGCGGGGGTTCATCTCAGGATCCGGTTGGCGCCGACCCCGAAAAACCACCCGGTTTTCGGACTATCAGGCGCGGTTGAAAATTGCTGCAGCATTCCCGTGCGCGTCCATTCGAACGCACCGGAGCTGCAGGGCAGGGCTCCGGGCCGGCATGGCCCGGAGCTTCTGGTGAGTTCGCTATTCGACCGGCTTTATGGTTTCGGTCGGCGGCTTCATGTTGCCCCAGAAGGCCGGGTTATCGACGTTTTCCTTGGTGATCGCAGCGCCGGGGATCTTGATGTTCGGCCCCCACGCTTCCTTGGTCAGGGTCGATTTCAGGCCAAGCACATCATATTCGCCTGGCTTGATCTCCTGCTTGCTGACCACCTTGTCCATGAACATCGCGACCGCCGCAGCCTGAGCGTAGAGCGGCTGCTCGACTTCGACATTGAGCCAGCCCTTGCGGATCAGGTCGAGGCCGACCGGAGCGCCGTTCGAGCTCATCAGCATGACGTCGCCCGCTTTCTTGCCGGCGGCCTCGAGCGAGGCGACGGCGGCGACCGAAAGATGCGCGGCGTGGCTGAAGATCAGGTCGATGTCGGGGTTGGCGAGCATCTGGTCGGCAACGATGGTGCCGGCGTTACTGGCCTCCCATTGCATGGCCGGCAGCGAGATGATCTTGACGTCCGGGAACGCCTTCATCTTCTCCTCGAAACCCTTCTGGATGTCGAGCGTGTAGGGGTCGCCCGGATCGCCGAGCACCTGCAGGATCTTGCCCTTCACCGAGCCGTTCTTCGCGGTCAGGAGCTTTTGCGCCTGATCGGCGGCGACGTAGCCGATCTCGACGGTTCCGGCCACCGAGGTGAAGTCGGACGGGGTCGAGGTTATCTGGCGGTCGAACTCGACGACCGGGATGCCGGCGGCACGGGCCGCCTCGACCGACGGCTTCAGCGCATTGAAATCGACGGCGGCAAGGATGATCGCCGCCGGCTTCAGCGCGATGACGTCGTTCATCTGCGATTGCTGCGCGTCGGTCTTGTTGTCGGCGTTCAGCGTCTTCATCTCGTAACCGACCTGCTTCAGGAACAGTTCCAGCGCGCTCACCGAGCCGGTCTGGAACTCATCGAGCAATGTCGGCACCATGTAGTAGACGGTGCCCTTCGACTGAGCGAATGCCGGCGTGAGCGTGGCAAAGGCCAGTGCCAGGATACCGAAGACGGAAAGAAGTATTTTCTTCATGTCGTTCGCTCCTCTTGCGCCGGACCCCTCATTTGTCCCTCAGTTCGCCGGTCCGGCACCGGCGAGCGTCTCTCCGGTGATCATGTTGATCACCGCGTCGGGACTTGTTTTGTTGCGTGCGACATCGCCAGCCACGACACCTTGCCGGATCACCACGATCCGATCGGCGACCTGGAAGGCCTGTTGCATGATATGGGTGATGATGACGACGCCGATGCCCTGGCTCGCCACCTGGCGGATCATGTCAAGGCCGCGCCGCGTCTGCTCGACGCCGAGCGCCGCGAACGGCTCGTCGAGAAGCACCAGCTTGCCGCCAAAATGCACGAACCGATTGAGCTCGATGGCCTGCCGCTGGCCGCCGGAAAGATGCTCGACATTGGTGCGAAGCGAGGGAATGCGAGTGCCGGCGCTGGCCAGTGCCTTTTGTACCACCTGCTCCATCGCGCGCTCGTCGAGTACCGGAATGCCGAGAACCTTCCTGGTGATCTCGCGGCCCATGAAGAAATTGGCGACCACGTCGACGTTGGTGCAAAGCGACAGGTCCTGGTAGACCGTCTCGATCCCAGCGGCCTTGGCCTCGGCGGGAGATTTGGCCAGGAATTCCTTGCCTTCGAACAGCATGCGGCCGGAGGTCGGCTCGAGGCCGCCGGCAATGATCTTGACCAGCGTCGATTTGCCGGCGCCGTTGTCGCCCAGAAGCGCCACCACTTCGCCCTTGCCGATCGAAAAGCTGATGCCTTTCAGCGCTTCGATGGCGCCGTAATTCTTGGCGACGTTGTCGAGCACCAGCAGCGGTTCACTCATGCCGCGATCCCCTTGTTATGCAAGAGATCCCGACCGCGTTCGCGTTCGGCGGTAAAGATCTGGCCGAAGCGCGGCGAAAGCACCCCCGAAACGGCAAGTGCGGCGGCGCCGCGCAACACCGCATGCTGGCCGCCGCGTGCGACGCTGACGCGGGGCGTCGTGCGATCGCTTCGCGCCGAGACCGAATTGGGCAGGTGCGCGGCCGCGCCGGCAAGCCTTTCGAGCAGGTCGGTGGACGCCAGCCCGCCGAGGATGATGGTTTCGGGGTCGAACAGGTTTTCGATGATGGTGACGGCGTTGCGGAAGATCGGCGCAATCTCGCTCACCCACGCGGCGTCGGCGATTTTGCGGCGCCGCAGCGCCTCGAGCGAGAGATACCGTTCGAGGCAGCCGCGATTGCCGCACGGGCACGGCTCGCCGCCCGGCACAGCGGGAATGTGGCCGATCTCGCCGGCATTTCCCCAGGCGCCGCGCAATGCGGCCCCATCATGCACCATGACGCCGCCGAGGCCGACACCGAAATAGAGATAGTAATATTCGGAATACGCCGTCCCGAGGCCGTAGAGGCGCTCGCCGATAGCCGCCGCCGCCATGTCGGTTTCGAAAAAGGCCGGCAGCCCGGTTGAGGCGGCCAGCCGCTCGCGCAGCGCCACATCCTTCCAGCCGGTCATGGTGGTCGGCCCCACAAAGCTCATGGACTCCACGCCGAACGGTCCGGGCAGCGCCATGCCGATGCCGAGAACGCGGCCACCGGGCCGCAATGCCGTCAATTCGAGCACCATGGCGCCGATCAGCTCGAAAGCGTGGTCGGGCGTTGCATTTGGGGCTTCGCGGTAGGTGCTCTCGATAACATCGCCGCTTAGGTTGATCAGGGCGGCATTGATGCCCAGCGGGGTGACGTGGATACCGACGGCATAGCCGCCTTCCGGATTGATGCGCAGCGTCGCCGGTGGCAGGCCGCGCCCCTTGGGCTCTTCGCGGAGCGACAACACGTAACCGTGCTCTTCCAGCTCGCGAACGATAGTCGACACCGTCTGCACGGTGAGCCCGACGCGTCTTGCAATGTCGCCGCGGGCAATCGGTCCGTGAAGGCGGATGGATTCGAGCACGATACGCCGATTATATGGCCGCCCGAACTCCTGATTGGTTCCCCGCAGTGCCATGCCTTGTGCCCCCGAGAGAGGCTAGACTGGCACCGAAGATTTATTCAGTCAAATGGAATTCAAAAATAAAATTGACCAGCCCGTGCAGAGCGAATCTGGCGTCATGCCGAGCCCGAAGGGAGCAGCCCGGCTCCCTAGAGGTACCGCTCGACCTTCTTGCCGACGGTCAGAAACCGTAGCGGATCGATTGCCTCGCCGTTGTGGCGGACCTCGTAATGCAGATGCGGGCCGGTTGAGCGGCCGCTGTTGCCGGTCTTGCCGATGATGTCTCCGGCATCGAGCTTCTGTCCGACGGCGACGTCGATTTCGCTGAGATGCCCGTAACGCGTCACAAAACCGTTGCCGTGGTCGACCTCAATCATGCGGCCGTAGCCGCCGTTCCAGCCGGCCTTGACGACCACGCCGGCTGCCGTGACCTTGGCCGGCATACCGATCGGCGCCCTGAAATCCATGCCGGAATGCAAGGCGGCCGTGCCGAGGATAGGGTCGGTGCGCACGCCGAACGGGCTGGTGACGCTATGGCCGGGCGCGGGGTTGGCGAGCGGCAGCCGCCGCGCTTCCTTTTTAAGATGATCCAGCGCATCAAGAGCCTCGTCCAACTCCTTGACCTTGCTGTCGAAGACCAACGAGCTGTCGAGTGGTATCAGCGGGCCACCGACGTCGCTCTTTTCGAAGTCGCTATCGACGGGCAGGCCGGCGGCCTCGAGCGCCTGCGAGATCGCGTCGGCGCTTTTGTAGGCATTGTCGGCAAGTGTGGCGATGCGGGTGAGCTGCTGGCTCTCGATGGCCTTCAGCGAGTTGTTGATCGAGACGAAGAGCTTGTCTGCCCGGTCGGCCGCGCTTTCGCTCGGCAGCGGATCGGCGCGGGTCGACCACAGTGAGAACGGCCTGGTGTCGTTGCTGGGAAGGGGGACAGCAAGGCTGGCGACGGAATAGGCCATCGGCTGGATGCTGCCGGTCGCGGCGGCATGTTCGTCCGGCTTTGCCGTCGGCACGGGCGGCGTTGCGACCTCGTTTTCGGCTCGTTCGAGGATCGGCCCGAGGCGGCCGTGACGCAGGCTGAGCTGGCTCTGCCGTTCCAGCAGCTCGCTGACCTTGGTTTCCATCAGCTGCTGATCGAGTAGCTGGCGGCTGGTGATGCGGTCGACCTGGCTGCGCAGTGCCGAGATGCGGTCTTCGTAGGCCTGCTGCATGCGCGCCTGCCGCGCCGTCGTGGCGCCGATCAGGTCGTCGCGCAGCACCAGATAAGAGGTCGCCAGCAGGTAGCCGATGACGATCGCCGCCAGCGCCGAGCCGCAAAATGCCGCAAGCCACGGGCGTATGGTGAAATGCCTTATCTGGTCGCCCCGGGCGATGATGACCGTGTGGGGCTCTTTGCGTCTGCCGAAGACCGCTGACTGACTGGCTACGTTCACGGGACCAAGCTTTCGTTACGACACCAACGACGAGCCTGATTACACATTATTAGGGTTAACAAAGTTTTGTCGGATCGAACGAAGGCAAAGGTCTTCGCGTAAAACGGGCATCGCATTGCAACGGCCTGGCGCAGATCTCAAAGCGCGCGAACCGCCTCCAGCACCTCTTCGGCGTGCCCCTTGACGCGGACGTTGCGCCAGATCCTGGCGATGCGCCCGTCGCGGCCGATCAGGAACGTCGCCCGCTCTACGCCCATATAGGTGCGGCCGTAGAGCTTCTTTTCCACCCACAAATGGTAAGCCTCGATCACTTTGCGCTCTTCGTCGGCGACAAGATCGACGCTCAGATCGTACTTCGCCTTGAATTTGTCGTGTTTCTTGGCGCTGTCCGGCGAGAGCCCGATGACGACAGCACCGGCCTTTTCGAACTCTGGCTTCAACTGCGAAAAGCCGATCGCCTCGTTGGTGCAGCTTGTGGTGTCGTCCTGTGGGTAGAAATAGAGTACGATGGGTTTTCCCAGCAATGCGGCGAGGCTGAGTGAACCGCCGCCGTCGCGCGGAAGATCGAATTGCGGCGCAACATCGCCCACGTCGAGGTCAGCCATACCGATGCCCTTGTTTGAAGTTACGCGCCAGGCTGCACCGATATAATGTCGAGCGGGGATTCGTCCACGATCGAATTCGTTTCAACGGAAGATTGCGTGGATCAGGAGCTACCGCAGCACGAGAAGATCAGGTTCAGGCGTGACGAGATCACCGACCTGGGAACCTTTCCGTCCGCGTGCCGCGTCCCGCCGCTCGGCCAGGCGTCGATCGGTCGCGGCGTCCGTTTGATGGCGCGGCTGTTTGCCGGCCTCGTCGCCCTTGTGCTGCTGGCTGCCGCCGGCGTCTACGCGATCGGCGTGTCCGGCTTCGGCTCGGAGCGGCTTCGCGCGGAAGCCGAAACGGCAATCGAGAAGTTGGCAGGCTTCGATGTCGACGTTGCCGTCGGGCCGGCCCGGCTGACGCTTGACGGGTCGAGCTTCATTGCGCTGCAGGTCAGCGACGTCAGCCTCAAGACCGCCGACGGAAAACCGATGGCCGACGCCGGCCGGGTCCGCTTTGGCATCCGGCTGATCCCGTTGCTTTCGGGCGAGGTGCGGCTGACCAGCGCCCGGATTTCCGACGCGCACATCGTCATGGCGGCAATGCCGTCCGGCGGTAACTGGACGGCGGAGCTGCGCAACCAGGACGGCCTCATCGATCCGGAAAAACTTTCCGCCGCCGTCTTCGCCAACCTCAACCGTGCGCTCGATGCGGTGCGCGAGGATTCGATGCGCCAGATCGATCTGCGCAACGTCGAGCTGGCACTGCCCGAGGCCGGATCGGTCGAGTCGGTCACCATCGCCGACGCCTCAGTCTCGCAATCGGGACCGGGAAGCATGGAGTTTTCATCCGACGCGGATGTCGACGGCAGGGCGCTTACCATTGCCGCTTCCGCCACCCGCGATCCGGCGACGCGACGCATCACCACGCTGGACGCCAGCATCCAGGCGGCGGATGCCGACGCTGCGGCAGCAGGTGGCAAATTGGGCGCGATCGCCTTGAAGCTGGCGGGGTCGGAAGGGACCGGCGACAACGGTTCGCGGCTGACCGCTGCCCTGTCGCTGACCGGATCGGTGCTCGATCTCGGTTCGCGCGGCCTGCTTCCGGCCGATATCGATCTCGATGCGACGCTCGTCGCCGGGTCGAACAAGATCCAGGTCGACAGTTTGCTGGTGAAAACCGGCCGCTCGACCTTCGATTTCGCCGGTTCGATCGGGCCGAAGCCGGCTACCGGCACAGCCGGCGAGGAGCCATCCTATCGTTACGACCTGACCAGCGACGGTTCGACCCTGGCGCCTTCGGATTCGCCGGAGCCGGCGCTCAGCTTCATCGCCCGTATTGCCGGCGTCTACCAGCCGACGAGCCAAAAGCTGATCGCCGAGCAGATCGGCGTCCGGTCCGGACCGGGCAGCGAAGTGCTGGGCACGGCTTCGGTTTCATTCGTCGCCAACCAGGCCCCGGGCATATCGGTGGCGCTCAATGTCCACGACATGCCGGTCTCGCACGTCAAGCAATTATGGCCGTGGTTTTCGGCGCGCAATGCCAGGCTGTGGGTGCTTAAGAACCTGTTCGGCGGCCGCGTCGCCAATGGCAGCCTGCAATTCCAGGTCGTGCCCGGACGGCTCGGCAACGGCGTGCCGCTTTCCGCCGATGAAGTGTTCGGCCGTTTCCAGGTCGAAGGATCGCGCTTCGATACGGCCGGCCGCATTCCGCCGATCCGCGATGCCGTCGGCGTTGTCGGCTTCCACGGCAACGACGTCGACGTCGCGCTGTCCTCGGGCAGCGTCTATATGCCTAGCGGCCGCACCGTGGCGGCAAGCAACGGCACGCTCACCGTCAAGGCGGCGAACCATCCGCCGGTGATCGGCGCGCTCGACATCGACGTCGCCGGCGAGGCGCCGGCAATCGCCGAACTGGCATCGTTTGACCCGATCAACGCCATGCGCCATGTCGGCCTGCTGCCGGACGACCTGTCCGGCACGGTGACCGGCCACGTCAAGGCTGATATTCCGCTGCAGTCCGGTGTCGACTCGTCCAAACTCGATTGGCTGGTGGCGCTCGACTACAAGGACCTGTCGCTGGCCAAGCCGTTCGAGGGCCAGACGGTCAGCCATGCCGACGGCTCGATCACGGTCGCGCCCGACCGGGCGGTGATCTCGGCCAAGGCACTGCTCAACGGGATTCCGGCCGAGCTCGACCTGATTGAGCCGCTGAGGGATGGCGGCCCGCCGCGCAGTCGTAAAGTAGCGCTGGTGCTCGACGACAAGACGCGCGCCATCGCCATGCCTGGCCTGTCGACGCTGCTTTCCGGAACCATCAAGGTGGCGATCGACAAGAGCGGCGCCGGCAACCAGAACGTGTCGGCCGACCTGACCAATGCCAGGCTGGACATTCCCTGGGCCGGCTGGAGCAAGGGCCCCGGCATTCCCGCCAAGGTCGTCTTCGCCATGGCGAAGACCGGCGACACCACGACGCTGTCCAATTTCGAACTCGACGGCAAGACCTTCTCCATCGACGGCAGCGCCGTGCTGATTAACGGCGCCTTGTCCTCGGCCCGGTTCAGCAAGGTCACGTTGAACAGGGGCGACGACGTCGCCGTCTCGGTGAAGCGGTCGGGCAAGACCTATGCGGTCGAGGTCAGCGGCAGCGCGTTGGACGCACGCTCGCTGATCAAGCAATTCACGTCCGATGTCGATACCGCCACCAAGACCACCGGCGTCGATGCGATCTCGGTCAGCGCCGACGTCAGCTCCCTGACCGGCTTCCACGACGAGGTGCTGTCGAATTTGAAGCTCGACTACAGCGCCGCCGGCTCCCGGGTGAACGGGCTCAAGGTGAGCGCCACGGCAAGTTCGGGGGCCGCGATCACCGTCAGCAACACCACCGGCGGCGGCCTGCGCACGCTCAACATGAAGTCGGCCGACGCCGGCGCCATACTGCGCTTCCTCAACATCTACGAGCATATGGAAGGCGGCTCGATCACGCTGGCGCTCACCGGGGCCGGCGACGGGCCGATGAAGGGCCAGGTCGACGCCAGGAATTTCGTTGTCGTCAACGAGCCGAAGCTCGCCTCGATCGTGTCGACGACGCCGGCCGGCGACAGCCGCAGCCTCAACGAGGCGGTCAAAGGCAATCTCGACACGTCGAGGGTGAAATTCGAGCGCGGCTTCAGCGAGATCGACAAGGGCAGTGGCTATCTGAAGCTGCGCAACGGCGTGCTGCGCGGCCCGCGCATCGGCACCACCTTCCAGGGCACGCTCTACGACCAGAACAACAACATGGACATGACCGGCACGTTCATGCCGGCCTACGGCGTAAACCGCATCTTCGGCGAACTGCCGCTGATAGGCGCGCTGCTCGGCAACGGCCGCGACCGCGGCCTGATCGGCGTCACCTACAGGCTCAAGGGCAACGCCAACAAGCCCAACCTGGAGGTCAATCCGCTATCGGTGATAGCGCCCGGGATTTTCAGGTCGATCTTCGAGTATCGGTGAGGTCAAAACCCAATTACCTCGAGCGACCGAGTTTTGATCTCAAGCGGCCGCTCGCCCGCCCGCGAATTCACGCCCATGATCCAAAGGCGACTGACGTCAGCCCGGGTTTAAATGGCCGCTTCCCGCCTAATCTCGGCCATTGAGGTGACCGTTACCATTGCCTGACAGCAGACATTGTTCTGACCATGATGGAGGTCGCGCGGTTGCGCCATTTCTGGACGTTTGGAACTAGGCATAAAGCAGACGTCGGTGCGAGTTCAGGATCACTCCTCGCCAGCGTGCCTTCGAGGAACGGCATTCATGATGGCCTCCGCCAGTTCTTCGAGGACGGAGGTATCGCCATTCGATGCGGCAAATAGCCTGAACTCCGCTTCTGGTAACTCTGGCAGACCGTAGCTTTCGGGTACCCTGACCAGGCCGTTTCTCAGCTGACTGGCGATCATCGGCGCTACAGCAAAGCCTGAGATGGCAGCCGCCCTCAGGCTGGAGTTGCTTCCGCAGATCATCACCGTGCGCTGGCTGATCCCGGCCTTGGCAAGCCGTTCAAGAGCAACTTCCCTGTAGGGGCAAGGTTCCGGCAACACCGCCAACGGCAGCGGGTCCGGAAGATTCACGCCGGTACGATCCGCCCATGCCCAGACAAGAGGCTCGCGCCACAGGAGGCGCCCCATCTCCTCACCCTCACATTGTGATCCGAGCACCAGTTCGATGTTGCCCTCCTTCATCTTCGAGAGGAGCGCACTCGGAATCCCGACTTGCACCTCGACCTGCAATCCGGGGCGATCAGCGCCGAATGCCTGCAAGGCGCGAAGGATGGGGACCTGTGCGAAGTCTTCCGAGAGGCCGACGCGAACCCTGCCGTGAAAGGGTGCCTGCGCCAGATCGGCCAAAGCATCCCGGTTAAGGGCGAGCATCGCCCGGGCATAGGCGAGCAGGCGCTCGCCATCGGGTGTCATCTCCAGCGAGCGCGTCGTCCTGTTGAGTAAGGGCTTTCCGACCTGCTCCTCGAGACGGCGCAGGTGCCCACTGACGGCCGACTGCGTAAGGTTCAGTCGCGCTCCTGCCCGACTGAAGCCGCCTTCGTCGAACACGGCGACGAACGTCCTGAGCAGGACCAATTCCAACATATATTCTGATCCATGATGAATATCGTCGATAATCTCAATTTCTATATCGAATTGAAATATGACGCAATGTGGTTCGTCACAATGAGCAAGGGTGATCCATGACCAGGCTACTGCATATCGTTTCCTCGCCCCGCAAAGAGCGTTCCGCCTCGCGTGAGGTCGCCGACGCCTTTGTTCAAACCTATCGTGCTCGGCGACCCGACTTGGAGATTTCAACGCTCGAGCTATGGGATGTCGACCTCCCCGAATTCGGTGAGGACGCGATGTTGGCCAAATATGCGGGGCTCAGCGGCACGCCGCTTACCCCTTCTCAACAGCAGGCATGGGCCACATTGCAAGAGTTGGCGCAACAACTGCACTGGGCGGATATTGTCCTGCTGTCGACGCCTCTGTGGAATTTCAGCATTCCCTACAAGCTCAAGCACTTCATCGACCTGGTATCGCAGAAGGATATCCTTTTCTCGTTCGATCCTGAACACGGGTTCGGAGGACTGCTCCGGGATAAGATCGCAGTGGTCGTCTATGCGCGAGGTCTCGACTATGCGTCGCAATCCATCACTCCGGCGCAGCGCTTCGACTTTCAAAAACCTTATATACAAGCGTGGTTGCGCTTCATCGGTATCGAAGATGTCCGCAGTCTAATCATCCAGAAGACCCTCTTTGGACCCGATATTGATCATGCGGCTCGCCAGGATGCGCGAGAGGCCGCGTCACGGCTGGCGGAAGACCTCCTGTCACGCACAACAGAGGCGATTGCATGATTATGAAGCGCTTGCTGCGGACAAGCGCGTTGATAACCCGTTCTGACCCCAGCTTGCACGTGCATCCCCGTCCACCGGGCGTAACAACTTTGGAGAACGGACGTCCGCAACGTCGCCTAAGCCGGGGCAGGCGCACCGATTCTACCTACGTCCGCTTTCAGGCAATGGATCAGTCCCGGCAAGGACCGTTTTGGATCAGATCAGGAGGCTGCTCGCGCGGAACTTAATGTCAGCTTGTATAGATCTCGCTTCTACGAGCAGCCGGTCCGCTTCCGGCCCCGAACAAGACGTTCGTCGAAGCGCCGCAGAACGTCCGCAATTTGCGCTACCTGCTCCTTCCGATCGATGAGACGAATGGCATCTCGGCCATTTCTCGGGAGCTAGCTGATTAACCTCGGCCGTGATTCCGAACCTAAGGTCCAGCGCCGCAAGATGAAACCGGTTTCGGAAAAGATCTAACAGGAAGGGCGGGCCCTGGTCAGACCGGCCGCACCAGAACGTGCTTCTTCTTGCCGAGCGACAGCTTTGCGACGTTTTCCTGGCCCACATCCTGCAGCGTCACCATCCGGCGGTCGTCTGACACCGGCTGGTCGTTGAGGCGCACGGCGCCGCCCTGGATATGCCGCCGCGCCTCGCCGTTGGACGCAGCCAGCCCGGCGGTGACGAACAGCGACAATATGCCGACGCCGGCTTCAAGTTCGGCCCTGCCCACCTCGACTGTTGGCAGTGTTTCGGCGAGCGCCCCTTCTTCGAACGTCTTGCGCGCCGTTTCGCTGGCCTCCTCTGCCGCCCCGCGGCCATGCAGCATGGCGGTGATTTCGGTGGCGAGGATCTTCTTGGCTTCGTTGATCTCCGAGCCGCCGAGCCGTTCGAGGCGCGCGACTTCGGCGAGCGGCAAGGTCGTGTAGAGCTTGAGGAAACGGCCGACATCGGCATCCTCGGTGTTGCGCCAATATTGCCAGAACGCGTACGGGCTCAACATCTCCGCATCGAGCCAGACCGCGCCCGAGGCCGACTTGCCCATCTTGGCGCCAGAGGAGGTGGTGAGCAGCGGCGTCGTCAGCGCATAAAGCTGCGCGCCTTCCATGCGATGGCCGAGATCGATACCGTTGACAATGTTGCCCCACTGGTCGGAGCCGCCCATCTGCAGCCGGCAACCGAGGCGCTTGTAGAGCTCGACGAAGTCGTAGGCCTGCAGGATCATGTAGTTGAATTCGAGGAACGACAGCGACTGCTCGCGATCCAGCCGGAGCTTGACCGAATCGAAGGCCAGCATGCGGTTGACCGAAAAATGCCGGCCGACATCGCGCAGAAAATTGACGTAGTTGATATCCATCAGCCAGTCGGCATTGTTGATCATGACGGCGCCGTTCGGGCCGCTGCCGAATTTGAGGTAGGGCGTGAAGTTGCGGCGGATGCCGGCGAGATTGTTCTCGATATCCTGCGGCGTCAAAAGCTTGCGCGCCTCGTCCTTGAACGACGGATCGCCGATCATCGAGGTGCCGCCGCCCATCAGCGCGATCGGCCGGTGGCCGGTCTGCTGCAGCCAGTAAAGCATCATGATCTGGATCAGCGACCCGGCATGCAGGCTCCTCGCGGTGGCGTCGAAGCCGATATAGGCGCTCACCGTTTCCGTGGCGAAAAGCTGGTCGAGGCCGGCATCGTCCGAGGTCTGGTGGATGAAACCGCGCTCGCTCATGGTGCGCAGGAAATCGGATTTGAAGGCGGACATTTTCTTTCCCGAAAAGCTTCCGGCCGAACGCGGCCCGGCTATGCATGAAGGCGGGCGTTTAGCACTCAAGCGCGATCAGCAAAAGTGGAATCCGGTTTTGCGTCCGCGCGGATAGCGTGCGGCCTGCTTGCGTCGTTGTTTCGGCTGGCGTAATGAGGCGCCGCGCCAGCGGGGCTATTCCTCTGGACCGCGCGGCATCGATCGAATGCCATATCCTGTGACAGAGTCGAGATGCCGGAGATATCCATCGTCATTCCTTGCCGGAACGAGGCGGCGAACCTGCCGCTTCTGCTCGACGAGATCGGCACTGCCATGGCCGGGCGGGACTTCGAGGTCATCGTCGTCGACGATGGCTCGACAGACGATACGCCTTCGGTGCTTGCCGCAGAGGCAGCGCTTCGCCGGTTTCCGCTGCGCCATCTCAGGCATGAAAAATCCGCCGGACAATCGCTCTCGGTGCGCTCAGGCGCCTGGGCGGCGCGTGGCGATATCGTCGCCACCATTGACGGCGACGGTCAGAACGACCCCGGTTACATCCCGGTGTTGATCGACGCGCTGCGGCAGGCTGGTCCCGAAGTCGGGGCCGCGCAGGGACAGCGTCTGAAGCGCCGCGACAGCAAGATCAAGCAACTGGCGTCGCGTTTTGCCAACGGGCTGAGAAAAGCCATCCTGCACGACGAGACGCGGGATACCGGCTGCGGCCTCAAGGCGATTCACACCGACATTTTGCGGAAATTGCCCTTCTTCGACGGCACCCATCGCTTTGTTCCAGCGCTGGTCATCCAGGAGGGCTACCGCGTCGTCCATTGCGATGTCGTCGACCGCTCCCGCCGTCACGGCAAATCGAATTACGGCATCTTCGATCGCGGCCTTCAGGGCGTGCTCGATCTTGCCGGCGTCTGGTGGCTGCGCCGCAGGCGCCGCAGAATGCCCAAAGTAGAGGAAATCAGGCATGGGTAACGTGCTTCAGGAATTGGCGACCTGGCTTCACGATGTTTTCGTCAAGCAATTCGATGCCTGGGTACTGCTCGGCTTCGTCGCCCAGTTCTTCTTCACCATGCGCTTTCTGGTGCAGTGGGTGGCGTCGGAAAAAGCCAAGCGCAGCGTCGTGCCGATTGCCTTCTGGTTCTTTTCGCTGTTCGGCGGCGGCCTGCTGCTGATCTACGCCATCCAGCGTCAGGATCCGGTGTTCATCGCCGGCCAGGCCATGGGCCTGTTGATCTATATCCGCAATCTCTGGCTGATCGCCAACGAGCGCAAGGCGGCGATGACCAAGGTCGATTGAGCCCGCCACCGCCTGAACCGGTCGAGCAAGCAACCCAGATTACTTGCCGTCCAGCCCGCCGTAGGACCTTACCAGATGGACCATGTCGGCCGAGTTGGCGGTCTCGCTCTCGAGCCCCTCGGCGACACCGATGCGGTCGGCGGCCGGGCGGTTCTGGCTGACTTTCCACTTGCCGCTGATTTCGGTGATTTCGATTTCCAGGCCGACGATGCCCTTGATCTGTGACTGGATGAAGGGTGCCGGCGCGTCGGTCACCGCCCATGGCGCCGAGCGGCTGCCCTCCTGCGACATCGTCAGATCGGAAATCTGCTCGGCCAGCCAATCCTGGTCTTCGATCACCGTGACGATGCCGCGCACCTGGACGATGGCGTAGTTCCAGGTCGGTACCACCTTGCCGGTTTCACGCTTGGTCTCATACCAGGACGGCGTCACATAGGCATCGGCGCCCTGGAAGACGACCAGCACCGGCGCCAGGGGATTGTCGGCCAAAAGCCGCCATTGCGGATTGGCCTTGGCCAGATGGGCGCGCAGCCTGCCGTTCGGCGGCACATCCGCGTTGAGCAGGGAGGGCGCGTCTAGAAGAAAGGGAATTGCGTTGGCGATCGGCCCCTCGGCGCCGTTCGAGACCAGCAGGCCAAGCGGATGCGACCGGATCAGCCCGTGCAGGACGTCCTGCCGGGTTTCCTGGAAGTGGGGCGGTTGGTACATCGCCGACTATCTCAGCCGCTTCGGCCGTGGGTCGGACAGTTCCCCGGCCAGCCGGCGGTCGAGGTAGTCCGCGCATTCCTCGATCAGAAGCTCCGCATGGTTGGCAAAGAAATGGTTGGCGCCGGGCAAGGTCTTCTGGGTGATGGTAATGCCTTTTTGCGTGTGCAGCTTGTCGACCAGGCCCTGCACGTCCTTGGGCGGCGCGACCTTGTCGGCGTCGCCGTGGATGATCAGGCCGGACGACGGGCATGGCGCCAGGAACGAGAAATCATAGGTATTGGGCTGGGGCGCGACCGAGATAAAGCCCTCGATCTCCGGCCGGCGCATGAGAAGCTGCATGCCGATCCACGAGCCGAACGAATAGCCGGCAACCCAGCAACTCTTGGAATCCGGATGCAGCGACTGCACCCAGTCGAGCGCTGCCGCAGCGTCGGACAACTCGCCGGTGCCGTGGTCGAACTCTCCCTGGCTGCGGCCGATGCCGCGGAAATTGAAGCGCAGCGTGGTGAAATTGCGCTTCTGGAACATGTAGAAGAGGTCGTAGACGATCTTGTTGTTCATCGTGCCGCCGAACTGGGGGTGCGGGTGCAGGACGATGGCAATCGGCGCGCTCTTTTCCTTCGAGGGCTGATAGCGACCCTCCAGACGGCCGGCCGGACCGGTGAAAATGACCTCAGGCATGAAATACTCCACTTGGCATAAATTGCGCGGCGCTCGGAACAACTTTTCCTCTGGCCCCAGTTTTCCCTAGGCCTTGACGCAGGGCGAGCGTCTTTCTAGAAGCTAGTTTAGAATTGTTCAAAACTGGGCTGCCAAAACTGTGGCTCGGCCACCCGCGCCGCAAGCCGCGTAAATAGGACGTCTTGCCTTGCAATTTCAAGGAAATAACGCGCTATCTTCGCGGAACGGCTTTTGAAGGGACCAGTTGGACGGAAATGGCCGGAGCACGCGCCTATCTCGACTACAATGCCAGCGCGCCGCTGCTTGCCGCCGCGCGCGCGGCGGTGGTCGCTGCGCTCGACGTCGCCGCCAACCCGTCCTCCGTGCATGCCGAGGGCCGCGCTGCGCGGCGGCTGATCGAGGATGCCAGGCGCAAAGTGGCGCGACTGGTCAACGCCAGGGCCGCGCATATCGTATTCACCTCCGGCGCGACGGAAGCGGCCTCGACGCTGCTGGCGCCGGACTGGCAGATGGGGCGCGGTGCTGTCCGTATGAGCCGGCTCTATGTGTCCGAGGCCGATCATCCTTGCCTGCTGAACGGCGGGCGTTTCCCAGCGGCACAGGTGACACGGATCGGCGTGGACGCCGACGGCGTCGTCAGGCTCGACGTTTTGGCCGAGGCTCTCGCCCAGCATGACAAGGCCGAAGGCTTGCCGCTGGTGGCCATCCACGCTGCCAACAATGAAACCGGCGTGATCCAGCCGGTCGGCCGCATCGCCGAAATCGTCAAGGCGGCGGGTGGCATCCTGGTTGTCGATGCCGTGCAGGCAGCCGGCCGCATTCCGCTCGATATCTCGGCGGGTTACGGTGATTATCTGATTCTTTCCTCGCACAAGATCGGCGGCCCCAAGGGCGTCGGCGCAATGGTCGCGGCGTCGGATCTGATGATGCCGAAGCCGCTGGTCAGCGGCGGTGGCCAGGAAAAAGGCCATCGCGGCGGCACCGAAAACCTGGCGGCGATTGCCGGGTTTGGTGCGGCCGCTAGCGAAGCGTCTGCCGGCTTGCAAACGATCGAAGCGGTGCGGCAGCGTCGCGACGAAATCGAGGCGATCGTTAAAACGCTTGTTCCGGACGCCGAAATCTTCGGGACCGGCGCTGCAAGGCTTGCCAATACCACATTCTTCGCTATTCCCGGCATCAAGGCCGAGACGGCGCAGATCGCCTTCGACCTTGCCGGTGTGGCGCTGTCGGCCGGATCGGCCTGTTCGTCGGGCAAAGTCGGGCCGAGTCACGTGCTGAAAGCCATGGGTTACGGCGATAGCGTTGGCGCGTTGCGCGTGTCCATCGGCCACGCGACCAGCGCCGAGGATATCGAGCTGTTTCGCGCGGCGCTGGCGACGATCGTTGCACGGCAAGCCGGTAGGGAAAAGGCGAACAGGGAAAAGGCCGCCTGAGCGCGGCGAAGGAATATTTGGGCCTTGTGGCCTGGTAGAGCCGTGCGTTCGAATTTGGCCGGGTGAATTTCCGGCATGAACGCACTATATGAAACTTACGCCGCCGCGGGTGCCCAAGGGTGCTCGTTCGCGGTGCCATAGTTTGAAAACTGCCGGGCCTTGACCCCGGCGTGGATGGAGAACGCTGATGCCTGCTGTGCAGGAGACGATCGATCGAGTTCGAAAGATCGATGTCGACCAGTATAAATACGGATTCCAGACCGAAATCGCGATGGACAAGGCCCCCAAGGGCCTGAGTGAAGACATTATCCGCTTCATTTCGGCCAAGAAGGACGAGCCGTCCTGGATGCTGGAATGGCGCCTGGAAGCCTATCGCCGCTGGCTGACGCTGGACGAGCCGAAATGGGCGCGCGTCCACTATCCCAAAATCGATTTCCAGGACATTTATTATTACGCGGCGCCCAAGAGCACGCCCGGCCCGACTTCGCTCAGCGAGGTCGATCCCGAACTGCTGAAGGTCTACGAGAAGCTCGGCATTCCGCTCAGGGAACAGGAAATTCTCGCCGGCGTGCAGAAGACCGATGCCTCGGAACTCGAGGAAGCCAGCGACAACGTCTACAAGTCCGGCCGCGTCGCCGTCGATGCGGTGTTCGATTCCGTCTCGGTCGTGACCACTTTCAAGAAGGAACTGGCGCAGGCCGGCGTCATCTTCTGCTCGATCTCGGAAGCGATCCGCGAGCATCCGGAGCTGGTGAAGAAATATCTCGGCTCGGTGGTGCCGACCACCGACAATTTTTACGCCACCCTGAATTCGGCCGTGTTCACCGACGGTTCGTTCGTCTTCGTGCCCAAGGGCGTGCGTTGCCCGATGGAATTGTCGACCTATTTCCGCATGAACGAGAAGAACACAGGCCAGTTCGAGCGCACGCTGATCATCGCCGAGGAGGGGGCTTACGTCTCCTATCTCGAAGGCTGCACGGCGCCGCAGCGCGACGAGAACCAGCTTCACGCCGCGGTGGTCGAACTGATCGCGCTCGACGATGCCGAGATCAAATATTCGACGGTGCAGAACTGGTATCCCGGCGACGCCGAGGGCAAGGGCGGCATCTATAATTTCGTCACCAAGCGCGGCGACTGCCGCGGCCATCGGTCGAAGATTTCGTGGACGCAGGTCGAGACCGGTTCGGCCATCACCTGGAAATATCCGAGCTGCATCCTGCGCGGCGACGATTCCAGCGGCGAGTTCTATTCGATCGCCGTCTCCAACGGCTACCAGCAGGTCGACAGCGGCACCAAGATGATCCATCTCGGCAAGAACACGTCGAGCCGCATCATCTCCAAGGGCATTGCCGCCGGCTTCTCGCAGAATACCTATCGCGGCCAGGTCTCGGCGCACCGCAAGGCGACCAACGCCCGCAACTTCACCAACTGTGACTCGCTCTTGATCGGCGACCAGTGCGGCGCGCACACCGTGCCCTACATGGAAGCCAAGAATTCGACCGCACAGTTCGAGCATGAGGCGACGACGTCGAAGATTTCCGAGGATCAGAAATTCTACGTCATGCAGCGTGGCATTCCGGAAGAAGAGGCGATCGCGCTGATCGTCAACGGTTTCGTCAAGGACGTCATCCAGCAGCTGCCGATGGAATTCGCCGTCGAGGCGCAGAAACTGATCGGCATCAGCCTCGAGGGGAGCGTTGGGTGATGAACTCTGGCTTTGCGTGGTCATCTGTGAGCTTGGCACCATCATCTCCGGATTTGGCGCCGTCATCCTCGGGCTTTGCGCCGACGTTACTGAGTTTCGCTCCGTCATCCTCGGGCTTGTCCCGAGGATCTACCGGCCTCTCAATACGGATCGCGCCACACCTCTGTTGGACAGCGGATCCTCGGGACAAGCCCGAGGATGACGGAGCGAAACTCAGTAACGTCGGCGCGAAGTTCAAAGATGACCGCACAAATTTTAAGGATGGCGGTGCCTTGCGTAGGTCGTCAGCAGGAAAATGACCGGCTTTGTTTACATGATGTCCGATAAGCCGCGTGGAGTTATCTACACTGGCGTAACCAGTGATTTGCATGCGCGAGTGTGGGAACACCGTAATGATGTGCACCGGGGTTTTACCTCGAAATACAAGGCAAAGAATCTGGTTTGGTTTGAGCGGCACCCGAACATCGTTCTCGCGATTCAGCGCGAAAAGTCTTTGAAGCGCTATCTCCGCGAATGGAAGACGAATCTGATTGAAGGTCTAAACCCGACTTGGCTGGATTTGTATGAGAGCATTGATGAGATTGAGAATGTCTATCAGCCTCATCCGAGCACGATGATGTGGAGTAACTACAATTAAAAGACCGGTGGATGTTTGAGTACTGCGGCCGGGCGCCGAAGCCTTGGGGCAGTTGTTAAATCGAGTTTAGCCGGGCAGACGGCTACGGATAGGACGAATGGAATGCTTGAAATCAGAAACCTCCATGCCCGTATCGTCGATGACGGCACCGAGATCATCCGCGGCCTGAATCTTTCGGTGAAGGCCGGTGAGGTCGCTGCCATCATGGGGCCGAACGGCTCGGGAAAATCGACGCTGTCCTATATCCTTGCCGGGCGCGAGGATTATGAGGTCACCGAGGGCGACATCCTCTACAACGGCCAGTCGATCCTCGACATGGATCCGGCCGAGCGCGCTACCGCCGGCATCTTTCTCGCCTTCCAGTACCCGATGGAGATACCGGGCGTGGCGACGATGGAATTCCTGAAAGCTGCGATGAACGAGCAGCGCAAGGGGCGCGGCGAGGAACCGCTGAAAATCCCGGAATTTCTGAAGCGCGTAAAGGAAGCTGCCGCCTCGCTCAACATGGACATGGCTATGCTGAAGCGGCCGCTCAATGTCGGCTTTTCCGGAGGCGAAAAGAAGCGCGCCGAGATCTTGCAGATGAAGCTGCTCGAGCCGAAGCTTTGCGTCCTCGACGAGACCGATTCCGGCCTCGATATCGACGCGCTGAAGATCGTCGCGGACGGCGTCAACACGCTGCGCTCGCCGGACCGCGCGATCGTCGTCATCACCCACTACCAGCGCCTGCTCCAATACATCGTGCCCGATACGGTGCACGTGCTCTACAGGGGACAGGTGATCAAGTCGGGCGACAAGTCGCTGGCGCTCGATCTCGAGGCCAATGGCTATGCCGGCGTGATCGGGCAAGCCGCGTGAGATGCCAGCAGGCCCGGAAGGCAAGCCAAACAAGGCGATACTGATGAATATGCACACGACACCCCAGCGGACACCGGCCGAAACGGCGCTGATCGACGCCTTTGGCGAGCGGCTGTCGCTGCTGCCCGGCGACGGCGCGGTGATGCTGAAGCGCGACGACGCCATCGAGGCGATCAAGAGCGGCCTGCCGACGCGCCGGGTCGAATCCTGGCACTATACGGACCTGCGCCGGCTGCTGATTTCGGTGCCGGACTTCGAGCCGGCAGCGGTCGCGAAAGCCATTGCGCCGATCGTCGAGGGCTCCAGCGTTTTGCCGGTGCTGAACGGCGTTTCGAGTATGAAACTGCCCGATATCGAAGGCGTTGCCGTGCAGCGCCTGTCGGAGAAGCTGACCGACGGCAGCGCAGCATCGGGGCTTGAGTCTTATGGCAGCGACGACGCCATCGGCGCGCTCAACACCGCCTTTGTCGCCGACGGCTATTTCGTCGACATCGCCGACGGTGCTCAACTGGATAAGCCGGTCGAATTGCAGAATTTGCAGGCCGGCGGACAGTCGCATGTGCGGCTGACCGTCCGCGTCGGCACCGGCGCCAAGGCTGTCGTCGTCGAGCGCCAGACGGGCGAGGGGGCGGCACTGGTCAGCTCGGTCAGCCAGCTTGTGGTTGGCGAGGGCGCCGAAGTGACATGGCTGGTCGTGCAGGAGCAGCCGGATACGGCGACGCATCTCGCCCAGTTCAAGGCGCATCTCGGCAAGAACGCGAAACTGACGCTGTTCGTCATGAATGCCGGCGGTAAGCTTGTCCGCCAGGAGGTCGTTGTGAAGACGACCGGCGAGGGCGCCGAATTCACGCTGCGCGGCATCAACCTTTTGGCCGGCGACACCCATACCGACGTCACCATGGTGCTCGACCATGCCGTGCCGCACACCGCCTCGACCGAAGTCATCCGCAACGTGGTGACCGGCAGAGCGCGCGGCGTTTTCCAGGGCCGCATCAATGTCCACCAATATGCGCAGAAGACCAACGCCAAGATGGCCTGCAACACGCTGCTTCTGTCGGATGACGGCGAGTTCTCGACCAAGCCGGAGCTTGAAATCTTCGCCGACGACGTCGTCTGCGGCCATGGCGCGACCGTCACCGAGATCGACCACGGCCATCTGTTCTATCTGATGGCGCGCGGCATCGACGAGAAGACCGCGCGCGGCCTGCTGGTCAAAGCCTTCGTCGCCGAAGTGATCGAGGAACTGGACGACGAGGCCATCGTCGAGGCGCTGGAAGCACGGCTCGACAACTGGTTCGTGGCGCACGGGTGAGTGGCTTAAGATTCCGGCGTCATCCTCGGGCTTGTCCCGAGGATCTGCCGCGTGGGACCAGGAACTGGCAAAATCCGAGGGCTAGTAGATCCTCGGAACAAGCCCAAGGATGACGGTCGAGACGATGGACCAGAAAGTCGAAAACATTCCTTACGACGTCGAGGCGATCCGCCGCGACTTCCCGATCCTGTCGCGGCAAGTCTACGGCAAACCGCTGGTCTATCTCGACAATGGCGCCTCGGCGCAGAAGCCGCAGGCCGTGCTCGACGCTATCCAGCACGCCTATTCCCAGGAATATGCCAACGTCCACCGCGGCCTGCATTTCCTGTCCAATGCCGCGACCGACGCCTATGAGAAGGCGCGCGAGACGGTGCGCCGTTTCCTCAACGCACCGAGCACCGACAACATCGTCTTCACCTCGAACACCACGGCGGCGATCAACACGGTCGCCTACGGTTTCGGCATGCCCAATATCGGCGAAGGCGACGAGATCGTGCTCTCGATCATGGAGCACCATTCCAACATCGTGCCGTGGCATTTCATCCGCGAACGGCAGGGCGCGAAACTGGTCTGGGTGCCGGTCGACGATCTCGGTGTCTTCCACATCGAGGAATTCGAGAAGCGGCTGACCGACCGCACAAAACTGGTTGCCATCACCCATATGTCGAACGCGCTGGGCACGGTGACGCCGATCAAGGAGATCGTGCGCATTGCCCATGCCCGCGGCATTCCGGTGCTGGTCGACGGCAGCCAGAGCGCCGTGCACATGCCGATCGACGTGCAGGACCTCGACTGTGATTTCTTCGTCCTCACCGGCCACAAGCTTTATGGCCCGTCGGGCATCGGCGTGCTCTACGGCAAGAAGGATATTCTGGAGCGCATGCGCCCGTTCATGGGCGGCGGCGAGATGATCGAGGAGGTGACGCAAGACATCGTCACCTACAACGACCCGCCGCACCGTTTCGAGGCCGGTACGCCGCCGATCGTGCAGGCGATCGGGCTTGGTGCTGCGCTGGAGTACATGGAAAAGATCGGCCGTGAGCGCATCGCAGCGCACGAGGCCGATTTGAAGGACTATGCGCATCAGCGACTGCGCGCCATCAACTCGCTGCGCATCTTCGGCGATGCGCCTGGCAAGGGCGCCATCATCTCGTTCGAGCTGCAGGGCATCCACGCTCATGACGTGTCGATGGTTATCGATCGGCAGGGCGTGGCGGTCCGCGCCGGCACGCATTGCGCCCAGCCGCTGTTGAAACGCTTCGGCGTAACATCCACATGCAGGGCATCGTTCGGCATGTATAATACCAGGGCCGAAGTCGACGCTTTGGCCGATGCGCTGGAGAAGGCGCGAAAGTTCTTCGGGTGACGATTATGGATGATGCCAGCCACACCGCCGAGAGCACAGTTCCGGATTCCACCACCAACGCGGCGGTTTCCGGGTCAACGATTCCTGCCGACGAACTGGCGCGGCTGACCGACGATATCGTCTCGGCGCTGAAGACGGTCTACGACCCGGAAATCCCGGCCGACATCTATGAGCTCGGCCTCGTCTACAAGATCGACATCGAGGACGACCGCTCGGTCAAGATCGACATGACGTTGACTGCACCCGGCTGCCCGGTGGCCGGCGAAATGCCGGGTTGGGTGGAAAATGCCGTCGGCGCCGTCGAAGGCGTTTCCGGTGTCGAGGTCAACATGACCTTCGACCCGCCCTGGTCGCCTGACCGCATGTCGGAAGAGGCACAGGTGGCGGTTGGCTGGTACTAGCATCCGACCAGACAGAGACTGGCGCACTTGCGCCGGGTACAAAACTTCACCATTTTAGGTGAGGAATCATTCGGCAGGCCTTGAACCTGCAAGAATGGAGAAGGAAAACATGGGACGCTTTGCCGTCATCACGATGACCGAAAAGGCCGCCGACCGGGTGCGCGAGATCGTCGCCACGCGTGAAAACGCGCATGGCATTCGCCTTGGCATCAAGAAGGGCGGCTGTGCCGGCATGGAATATACGGTCGACCTGGTGACCGAACCCAACACCAAGGACGATCACATCGAGCGCGACGGCGCCCATGTCTATGTCGCGCCCGAAGCAGCACTTTTCCTTTTCGGCACCGAGATGGATTTCGAGCAGACGACGCTGCGCACCGGCTTCACCTTCCGCAACCCAAACCAGAGTTCGGCCTGTGGCTGCGGCGAATCGGTCGAACTGAAGCCGGCCGATTTGAAGGCCTTGGCTGAAGCGCGCGCTTCGGCCTGATTTTTCCTTCTCCCCCGTTCACGGGGAGAAAGGACCTAATCCACCCACATTCCTGTTCGTTTGTGCCAGTCGGCAATCGATTCTTCCGGGTAGACGTCGAAGACCTTGTCCCCTTTGCCGATCTCCGGCTCGACCCAGTTCGCCTTGTATTTCAGCATGAGATGCACCTTCTCCGGCGGCTTTGGCAGGTCTGTGTCGATCGCCGAGGCGAAGGGGTGCACCAGCTCCGGCCAGGTCGGGTCGTAGAGCCAGAGCGCCGTCCCGCATTTCGTGCAGAAGTTCCGCTCGCCCGTCGAGGTTTCGCGGTGCGGGTGCTCGTCGTCCTCGATCTCGGCGCGGTAGACGCCGAGATGGCGCTTGCCCCGGATTTTCAACGTCTTGTAATCGGCGCCGAGATTGATGGCGAAACCGCCACCGCCCTGCTGCTTGCGGCAGATCGAGCAGTAGCACAGCATGAACGGCACCGGCGTGTGGCTTTCCACCTCGAAACGCACGGCATTGCACCGGCAGGACCCTTTGAGCAGAAGCGGCATGAGAAACTCCGACGAAACTGGTTCCGAACTTGTCAGGATGGTGCCGGTTGCGGCGATGACAAGGGGAAATCCGGATGACATGATCGCCGCATGGACAATGAGCGCATCGAAGAGCTTTTCGAAGGCCTTGGCCCGGTTAGCATCCGCAAGATGTTCGGCGGCAAGGGCATCTATTTCGACGGCGTGATCGTCGCCGTCGTCATCCGTGACGAATTGATGCTGAAGGCCGACGCGGAAAGCGCGCCTGAATTCGAAGCGGCCGGCTGCCGGCAATGGACCTATACCGGCTCACGGCACGGCAAGCTGGTGTCTATGCCGTATTGGAGCGTTCCCGACAGTGCCTTCGATGATCCGGATGAGATGGCGATCTGGGCACGCCGCGCCTACGAGGCAGGACGGCGCGCCGGAAAATAGGCTGCGTTATGCTTCGGCAATTCCGCGCCGCACTTCATGCCAGGTCCCGCGCCTCGGGCACGAGCGCCAGCGCCTCGACAAAGCTGGCACTGGTGAAGGCGGCGCTCTCGATGGCGAGCGCCGCGGCGGCGACGCCTTCACGCAACGCTTCGCGCAGCTTCAGGCCACGCAGCAGGGCAGCGATCGTGGCGCCGGCCAATGCGTCGCCCGCGCCTGTGGCATCGGTCAGCTTTTGCAGCGGCGGCGGCAGGATCGAAAATGCGCCGGTTTGGTCGAAACCGAGTACCGGACCGTCGCCGGCGGTGATCACGCCACCTTTCAGGCCGGCGCGCCTCAGCCCGTCGACGACGCCTTGATCGTCAGCATCGATGTCAATGCCGGCGATCACGCCGGCCTCGTGCCGGTTCATGAAGGCCAACGCTAGAAGTCCGAGCACCGGCGCCAGCCGCGCCGCTCTGTTGGGCGAGACGGCAAGCGCAAACACCGCCTTGCCGGCGGCGAGTGCCGCCAGCCGCTCCAGCGCGGTCGACGGCAGGTTGGCGTCGCACAGGATCGCATCGGCCGAACCGATAGCTTCGCGCACCTTGGCGCGGCGGATTTGCTTGGGAAGCGCCAGCTCGTAGAGCACCATGTCGGCAAGGCCGGCGATCAGCCCGCCATCGCTATCGATCAGCATCGTTTGGCTTGGCGTTGCCCGGTCGAGGAACACCGCCGACAGGTCGGCAATGCCGGCCTCGGTGAGGGCGCGTAAAACCGTGTCGCCAAGGGCATCGCCGCCGCGCACCGAAAGCAGCGAGGCCGAGGCGCCGCGTCGCACCGCAAAGCGCAAGGCGTTGAAGACGGCGCCGCCAACATGCTCGCGCATCGTGCCGGGGTTCAAGGCGGCTGGCACGAAGGCGCCGGCAACCCGGCCGCGCCGCTCGATATAGGCGCCGCCCACGGCCAGGATCGTCGGGGAGTTCATCATGCCGGCAAAATGCCCTTTGCTGTTGCCCGGGAGGAGACTAGGTCGCTGGGCGGAACCCTGCAATCGCGGGTGCGATTCGGTTGGTGACGGCAGCGGCGCCGCTTTGCGAGGCGGGATACATCCGGAAGCAAAATTACGAAACAAAAATAGAACAAATATGGATATCCGTTATTTTTCAAATCCTTGCCGCTCATTGACAAATGAGAACAAACAAGGTACATTCTTTTAAGGATTGCGGGATTGTCCGGCCTCCATTGACGACCACGGGGTGATGTATCATGGCTCAGAATTCTTTGCGGCTTGTAGAGGACAAAGCGGTGGACAAATCAAAGGCTCTGGATGCGGCGCTGTCGCAAATCGAGCGTGCCTTCGGCAAGGGCTCGATCATGCGGCTCGGCGCAAACGAGCAGGTCGTCGAGATCGAAACGGTGCCGACCGGCTCGCTTGGGTTGGACATCGCGCTTGGCGTCGGTGGCCTGCCGCGCGGCCGCATCGTCGAGATTTACGGGCCGGAAAGCTCGGGCAAGACGACGCTGGCGCTGCACACGGTGGCCGAAGCCCAGAAGAAGGGCGGCATCTGCGCCTTCGTGGATGCCGAGCACGCGCTCGACCCGGTCTATGCCCGCAAGCTCGGCGTCGATCTCGAAAACCTATTGATCTCGCAGCCCGATACCGGCGAGCAGGCGCTGGAGATCTGCGACACGCTGGTGCGCTCCGGCGCCATCGACGTGCTGGTGGTCGATTCGGTGGCGGCGCTGACGCCGCGGGCGGAAATCGAAGGCGAGATGGGCGATTCGCTGCCCGGCCTGCAGGCGCGCCTGATGAGCCAGGCACTGCGCAAGCTCACCGCCTCGATCTCGCGCTCCAATACCATGGTCATCTTCATCAACCAGATCCGCATGAAGATCGGCGTCATGTTCGGGTCGCCCGAGACGACGACCGGCGGCAATGCGCTGAAATTCTATGCTTCGGTCCGCCTCGACATCCGCCGCATCGGCTCGGTCAAGGATCGCGACGAGGTTGTCGGCAACCAGACCCGCGTCAAGGTGGTCAAGAACAAGCTGGCGCCGCCCTTCAAGGTGGTCGAGTTCGACATCATGTATGGCGAGGGCGTCTCCAAGACCGGCGAGCTGGTCGATCTCGGCGTCAAGGCCGGCGTGGTCGAAAAGTCGGGCGCCTGGTTCTCCTACAATTCGCAGCGTCTTGGCCAGGGCCGCGAAAACGCAAAACTGTTCCTGCGCGATAATCCCGACACGGCGCGCGAGATCGAGCTGGCGCTGCGACAGAATGCCGGGCTGATCGCCGAGAAATTCCTTGAAAACGGCGGCTCCGAAAGCAGCGACGACGGTTTCGAGGACGACGCTGGGGTGATGTAGGGCAGGCGACGCCTCGCGGAGCCTCAGCCGGGTTTCGATTTGATGTTTTGATTTTGAGTTTGCGTAATCGATGCGTTTCGAACCGCCGGCCCCGTGCCGGCGGTTTGCGTTTGACGGCGGGGCAGAAGCCATTTCAAAGCGCTGGTAAAGCAGGAATTTGAGCCCGTTTGGTGTTTCTGGACAGGCTGCGGTGCGACCGCTAAAAGGCCATGTCTATTTTCCGCCGGCAGCCGGCGGTTCTCTCGAAAAGGCAGTATTCATGAGTGGCGTCAACGAGATCCGGTCGGCATTTCTCGACTATTTTCGCAAGGAAGGTCACGAGGTCGTCGCGTCAAGCCCGCTGGTGCCGCGCAACGACCCGACGCTGATGTTCACCAATGCCGGCATGGTGCAGTTCAAGAACGTTTTCACCGGTCTGGAGAAGCGGCCCTATTCGCGCGCCACGACTGCCCAGAAGAGTGTTCGCGCCGGCGGCAAGCACAACGACCTCGACAATGTCGGCTACACTGCGCGCCACCTGACCTTCTTCGAGATGCTCGGCAATTTCTCCTTCGGCGACTATTTCAAGGAGCGCGCCATAGAGCTTGCCTGGAACCTGATCACCAGGGAGTTCGGGCTGAAGAAGGAGAAGCTGCTGGTCACCGTCTACCACACCGACGACGAGGCGGCCTCGTACTGGAAGAAGATCGCCGGCCTTTCGGACGATCGCATCATCCGCATCGCGACTTCGGACAACTTCTGGGCAATGGGTGACACCGGGCCTTGCGGGCCGTGTTCGGAGATATTCATCGACCGTGGCGAGCATATCTGGGGCGGCCCCCCCGGCAGCCCCGAGGAGGATGGCGACCGGTTCCTCGAATTCTGGAACCTGGTGTTCATGCAGTATGAACAGGTGACGAAGGAACAGCGCGTCGACCTGCCGCGTCCGTCGATCGACACGGGCATGGGCCTCGAGCGCATGGCCTCCATCCTGCAAGGGGTTGAAAGCGTCTTCGAAACCGACCTGTTCCGCCACCTGATCGACGCTGCATCGTCGGCGCTCGGCAAAGGTCCGGATGCGGACACCGTCGCATCGTTCCGGGTCATCGCCGACCATTTGCGTTCGTCCTGCTTCCTGGTCGCCGACGGCGTGCTGCCGTCCAACGAAGGACGCGGCTACGTGCTTCGTCGCATCATGCGCCGCGCCATGCGCCACGCGCAGTTGCTCGGCGCCCGCGATCCGCTGATGTGGCGCCTGGTGCCGGCGCTGGTCCGCGAGATGGGCCAAGCCTACCCGGAACTGGTGCGCGGCGAACAGATGATCACCGAGACGCTGAAGCTTGAGGAAACTCGTTTCCGCAAGACGCTGGTGCGCGGCTTGGGCTTGCTTTCGGAGGCGACGGAGAAGCTGGCCTCCGGCGACATGCTGGATGGCGAGACAGCGTTCAAGCTCTACGACACCTATGGCTTTCCGCTCGATCTGACGCAGGACGCGCTGCGCCGGCGCAACATCTCGGTCAACCTTGCCGGCTTCACCGAGGCAATGGAGCGGCAGAAGGCGGAGGCACGCAAAAGCTGGGCTGGTTCCGGTGAGGCCGCAACCGAGACGGTATGGTTCGCGGTGCGTGAGGAGACCGGCGCCACCGAATTCCTGGGTTATGAGACCGAGCAGGCCGAAGGCCTTATCCAGGCGCTGGTCAAGGACGGCAAGACCGTCGACAGTGCCGGCAAAGGCGACGCCGTTGCCGTGGTTGTCAACCAGACGCCGTTCTATGGCGAGTCCGGTGGCCAGATGGGCGATACCGGCGTCATTTCGGGCGACGGGTTCTCGATCGAGATATCCGATACCCAGAAGAAGGCCGATGGGCTTTTCGTCCATCTCGGCAAGGTGGCCAATGGCACTGTCAAGACGGGCGCGACCGTCGAGCTGAAGGTGGACCACGCGCGGCGCTCCAGGCTGCGCGCGAACCATTCCGCCACACATCTGATCCATGAGGCGCTGCGCGAGGTGCTGGGTACCCATGTGGCGCAGAAGGGCTCGCTGGTCGCGCCCGAGCGTCTGCGCTTCGACATTTCGCACAACAAGCCGATCTCGCCGGACGAGCTCGAAGAGGTCGAGCGCATGGCAAACGAGATCGTCGTTCAGAACGGCCCGGTGATCACGCGACTGATGTCTGTCGACGACGCCATCGCCGAGGGCGCCATGGCGCTGTTTGGCGAGAAGTATGGCGATGAAGTGCGCGTCGTTTCGATGGGCACGGGCTTGCATGGCGCCAAGGCCAACCGGCCTTATTCGGTCGAGCTATGCGGCGGCACGCATGTCAGGGCGACCGGCGATATCGGCCTGGTGCGCATCGTGTCCGACAGCGCGGTCGCTGCCGGCGTGCGCCGCATCGAGGCGTTGACCGGCGAGGCCGCCAGAAAGCATCTCGACGAACAGGACAAGCGGTTGAAGGCGGCCGCCGCCGCGCTGAGGATTTCGGCGGCCGATGTGCCGGCCCGCGTCGAGGCGCTGCTCGACGAGCGCAAGAAGCTCGAAAAGGAGCTGACAGAGACGCGCAAGAAGCTGGCGCTGGGCGATCGCTCGCCAGCTGGTGTGCCTGCGGAAAACGAAACCATTGCCGGTGTCGGTTTTCTCGGCAAGGCGGTATCGGGCGTCTCGCCAAAGGATCTGAAACCACTGGCCGATGCCGGCAAGAAGTCCCTCGGCTCCGGCGTGGTCGTCTTTGTCGGCGCCGGCGAGGACAACAAGGCGAGCGTCGTCGTCGCCGTCACCGATGATTTGACCGGCCGCTTCAGCGCCATCGATCTGGTGCGCGTCGCGTCCGCGGCATTGGGCGGGCAGGGCGGCGGGGGGCGACCCGATATGGCCCAGGCCGGCGGCCCGGACGCGTCGAAGGCCGAAGACGCGATCGCTGCGGTGAAGGCGGCGCTGGAAGCTGCGTGAATCTGCACCAGTAAGGACAGGCCGAAGTGGCAGCGGGGATGATGTGGCAACGTTGACTATGTATCAAGTCGACGCTTTTGCCGAACGGGCTTTCCAGGGCAACCCTGCTGCCGTTCTCATTTTGGAGGACTGGCTATCGGACGACGTGATGCAGGCCATCGCAAACGAGAACAATCTTGCTGAAACCGCGTTTGCGCGGCCGAGTGGCGAGGGTTGGGATTTGCGCTGGTTCACGCCGATTCATGAAGTCGACTTCTGTGGCCATGCTACACTTGCGGCCGCCCATGTGCTGACTACGGAATACAATGGTCAGGGCGAAATGGCCTTCGCCACCTGGGTGGGCGCGCTGCGGGTTTCCCGGCGGGAAGGCGCCTATCAGCTCGATCTGCCGTGTTTTCCGCCGCAGCCCGTCGAGGACGAGCTGAACTCGGCGCTGCAAGCGATATTGCCTCAGCGGCCGGCTGCGAGCTTCCGCAATTTCGAGAACCTGTTTGTCGAGCTTGCCGACGAGACAACCGTGCGATCTTTCGTTCCCGATCTGCTCAGGATCGGACGTTTTCATCCTCTCGGCCTGGTCATTACCGCGCCTGGGCAAGCCCATGATTTCGTCTCGCGTTATTTCGTACCCGGAGCTGGCATTCCCGAGGACCCGGTGACTGGCTCCATTCATGCGACATTGGTGCCGTACTGGGCTGAAAAGCTCGGCAAGACGCATGTGTCGGCATTCCAATGCTCGCAGCGCGGCGGGCATTTGCTATGCGAACTGGCCGGAGATCGCGTGCTGATCACAGGCCGTGCGAAGACCTTCATGAAGGCGGAGATTTACCTTCCCGATTGAGCGGTATTTCGCAGTGGGTCGCCTTCGGCGAAGCTGCCGATCTCCCCCCTTGCGGGGGAGATGCCCGGCAGGGCAGAGGGGGTGCTGTCCCTCCGACTGCCAGCCCAATCGGAGCCACGTTCTCAGGCCGTTCCCAATTGGAAAGGATCAGTCGAAGGTTAGAGATCCTTCACACCCCCTCTGTCCTGCCGGACATCTCCCCCGCAAGGGGGGAGATTGGATGTCACTTCGGCTTTCGCTAATCACCAGAAGGCCTATTGCCGAATGCTTGTCTCCTCACTCTGCCTTTTCGGTCTTCGCAAAACCCGCACGCGCCGCGATGCGCACATACCAATCCTGGATATCGGCAAACTCCGCCAGCAGTTTTCGCCCCTCGGCGACCTTGACGAAATAGCTGATGATTGGCGCAGCGTGCAGATCGGCCAGCGTCAGGTCCGTCCCCAACAGCCAAGGCCCTTCGGCTTTCAGCGACGACAGCGCCTGCAATGCCGTTCTCGCCTGCCGCAACCCGTTGGCGATCACGGCTTCGTCGGGTGGCGTTTTCTCCAGCCGCTCGACCGCGACATCCCAGACCATGGCCCTGTAGGCGTAGGCGTCGAGCATGCCGGTGATCTGGTTCATGCGTGCTCGAGGCCGGGCTTCGACCGGCTGCAGCGCCGGGCCGTCAAAGGCTTCGTCGACATAACGGGCAATCGCGCCGGTCTCGTAGAGGCGAAAGCCGTCATGTTCGAAGGCCGGGATGCGGCCGAACGGCTGGTGCTCGAAGTACCAGCCGGGAATGCCGTCCGCGGCAAAGACGTCGACGGGCACCAGCTCGTAGCCGACGCCCTTTTCCTCGAGCACCAGCCGCACGATGCGCACATAGACGCTGTAGTCCGCGCCGTAGACGACGGGCTTGCCCATGTCGCGGGCTCAGGCCATCGCCTTCTGCAAATTCTCGTCGATCTTGTCGAGGAAGCCGGTGGTCGAAAGCCATGGCTGGTCGGGGCCGATCAGCAGCGACAGATCCTTTGTCATGAAGCCGGACTCGACCGTCTGGATGCAGACCTTTTCCAGGGTCTCGGCAAAGCGCTTCAGTTCGGCATTGTCGTCGAGCTTGGCGCGATGCGCGAGGCCGCGCGTCCAGGCGAAGATCGAGGCGATCGAATTGGTCGAGGTCTCCTCGCCCTTCTGGTGCTGGCGATAGTGGCGGGTAACGGTGCCGTGCGCGGCTTCCGCCTCGACGGTCTTGCCGTCCGGCGTCATCAGCACCGAGGTCATCAGGCCGAGCGAGCCGAAGCCTTGCGCCACCGTGTCGGACTGAACGTCGCCGTCATAGTTCTTGCAGGCCCAGACATAGCCGCCGGACCATTTCAGGCTGGAGGCCACCATGTCGTCGATCAGCCGGTGCTCGTACCAGAGCTTCTTCGCTTTGAATTCTGCTTCGAACTCCGCCTCGTAGACCTCCTGGAAGATGTCCTTGAAGCGGCCGTCATAGGCCTTAAGGATTGTGTTCTTGGTCGAGAGGTAGACGGGGTAATTACGCAGCAGGCCATAGTTCAGCGAGGCGCGGGCGAATTCGCGGATAGATTCGTCGAGATTGTACATGGCCATGGCGACGCCGGCGCTGGGTGCGTCGAACACATCGTGCTCGATCACCTGGCCGTCCTCGCCGACGAATTTGATCGTCAGCTTGCCCTTGCCGGGAAAGCGGAAGTCGGTGGCGCGGTACTGGTCGCCGAAGGCGTGGCGGCCGACGATGATCGGCTTGGTCCAGCCGGGCACCAGCCGCGGCACGTTCTTCATGATGATCGGCTCGCGGAAGATAGTGCCGCCGAGGATGTTGCGGATGGTGCCGTTCGGCGACTTCCACATCTTCTTCAGCTTGAATTCCTCGACGCGCTGCTCGTCTGGCGTGATCGTCGCGCATTTCACGCCGACGCCGTATTTCTTGATGGCGTTGGCCGAATCGATGGTCACCTGGTCGTTGGTGGCGTCGCGGTGCTCGATACCGAGGTCGTAATATTCGAGCTTGAGGTCGAGATAAGGGTGGATCAGCTTGTCCTTGATGAACTGCCAGATGATGCGGGTCATCTCGTCGCCGTCGAGTTCGACGACCGGGTTCGCCACCTTGATCTTCGCCATGAAAGAATGCCTCGCTTTTGGGGAACGGAACGGCCTTGCCCGCACGGCTGCCGGCCCTGGGATGCGGCCCGTATATCAAAGGCTTTTTGGCCGCGCAAACGGCGAACCGCGCCGTAGTGTCGGCATTCCTTGCCAAAGCTTCATTTTCGCCGCCAAATGTGGCAGGGGACTGCGAAATGCCGCAAACAGCAGTTCACTGACAACCATGGCCGCTACCCAGGATCCCGACACCCCTCTTGCCTCCGGAACGCCTGCGTCCGGACCGGCGATCATCCTGGTCGAGCCGCAGCTCGGCGAGAATATCGGCATGGTTGCGCGCGCCATGGCCAATTTCGGGCTTGCCGAGCTGCGGCTCGTCAATCCGCGCGACGGCTGGCCGAGCGACAAGGCGCGTGCCGCCGCAAGCCGCGCCGACCACGTCATCGATGCCGTCACGGTGTTCGACGACCTGGCCTCGGCGGTCGGCGATTTGAACTTCGTCTTCGCCACCACGGCGCGCGCGCGCGACAATTTCAAGCCGGTGCGCGGTCCGGTCGAGGCGGGCAGGGCGCTGCGGGCGCGGCAGCGGGCCGGCCAGCGCACCGGTATCCTGTTCGGCCGCGAGCGCTTCGGCCTCTATAATGACGAGGTCGGCCTTGCCGACGAGATCGTCACCTTCCCCGTCGATCCAGCCTTCTCCTCGCTCAACATCGCCCAGGCGGCCCTGCTGATGTCCTATGAATGGATGAAGTCCGGCCTGGAACACGAGACCATGACCAACTTTTCCGGCCCTGAAATGCCGCCGGCTGCCAAGGAAGAATTGCACGGCCTGTTTGCGTATCTGGAAGGTGCACTGGAGGCGCGCGGCTATTTCCGCCCGGCAGCGAAGAAGCCGAAGATGGTCGACAATTTGCGCGCGGTGCTGACCCGCCCCGGCTTTGCCGAGCCGGAGCTCAAGGTGCTGCGCGGTATAATATCATCGCTGGACAGGTTCTCGCCGGCCATGCCGCGCGGCGACGGATCGCCCGGCGACGATCCAAGGCGGCTCCCGGCGGCCGCGGCACGCGCTGCGAGGGCGAAAGACAAAGACTAGGCGCGCAAATGCAGCTGTCTTACCAGTAACCGAATTTTATTTGGTTTGATCCATGGTTTTCAAAACGATGGATCTCGGATGTTTAGCTCAAATATCGGTCGTCTTCGCTTTTTCTTCTATTCCGTGGCTCTGCTGGTTGCGGAAATCGGGACCTTTGTGCTGTGTGTCGTGCTGACCATCGGCATCGAGGGCTTGGCCAATTCGAAACCAGGTCCTTCCAGGGAAGGTCTGGCCGCGGCCGTTCTCGTCGCTTCGCTGGTGATCGTTCTGTTCCGCGCGAATTTCGCCTGGCGTCGAAGCCGCGACGCGCAAGGGTCGGGTTGGATCCTTTGGTCGTATATCGTGTTCTCGACCCTGTTTGCGATTCTGCAGGCCGGCACTGTTCTTGTCGTAAAATTCGACGGCGAAGATTCGCATTCCGGCCTTAACCTGCTGGGATTAGCTCTTGTCGGGCTGTGGGCCGTTATCTTGGCGGCCAAGCCGGCGGGCGGTGGCTCTTCGGATATGGCATCATCCCTGAGTTTCGACGATTTCGACCCGCCCGGGCCGCTGCGCCGCACCGCGGCGCCCCGTTCAGCGTCAGCCGCGGGCGTGACGGCCCTGGCTCCAGCCTACGCCATGCGCGCCGCGCCGGTGCCGTCGAACCATGCTGCATCTCAACCTGCATCTCCGGCAACCGGCCGGCCGCGGGCCGGCGGCTTCGGCAAGCGGGGCCTTGTGTGACCCGTCTCGCCGCATCAAGGCCATGATGGTTCCACATAGAAGCGGCCGGGACAAAGCATCATTGGCCGAAGCAAAATGCATAGGCCGGCCTTCTCTCGTGATCTCGTTTTGTAATTCCCCAGCCCTTAGTGATTCCCAGCCCTTAGTGACTCAATGACCATGACCGATCCGTCGAGCGCCCGTCCGATCCTGATGTTCGATTCCGGCATTGGCGGCCTCACCGTGCTGCGTGAGGCGCGCGTCCTGATGCCTGACCGCCGCTTCATCTATGTCGCCGACGACGCGGCGTTCCCCTTCGGCGCCTGGGAGGAAACGGCGCTGAGAACACATATTCTGGAGTTGTTCGCCAGGCTGCTCGAACGGTTTTCGCCGGCCATTTCGGTCATCGCCTGCAACACCGCCTCGACACTGGTCATCGATGCGTTGCGCGAGCGGTTTCCCGGCCACCCTTTCGTCGGCACCGTGCCGGCCATCAAGCCGGCGGCGGAACGCACGCGCTCAGGCCTGGTTTCGGTGCTGGCGACGCCCGGCACCGTCAAGCGCCAGTACACGCGCGACCTGATCAGCAAGTGGGCGCAGAAATGCCACGTCCGCCTGGTCGGCAGCGACAGGCTGGCTGGATTGGCCGAAGCCTATATGCGCGATGGTTTTGTCGACGAGGACGCCGTGCGCGCCGAGATCGCGCCGTGCTTCGTTGAGCATGACGGGCTGCGCACCGACATCGTCGTGCTTGCCTGCACCCATTATCCTTTTTTGGCCAACCGCATGCGCAAGACAGCACCTTGGCCGGTCGACTGGCTCGACCCGGCCGAGGCGATCGCACGCCGCGCGCTGTCGCTGCTTGCCGATACCGAGGCCGCTTATCGCAGAGAGGCACTGCCGGAAGGCGCCGACCTTGCGTTCTTCACCTCGAACAGCGCCGATTTTCCGACGCGCCGGCTGATGCAGGGATTTGGCCTGGCGATATCCTGACCGCAAGCAATTTTCGCTTTGGGAACATCACACCAGACAATGCGTTTTCCTCTCATCGGAAACGGGAGAAACCATCATGCCAGCCACCTCAAAAGCCCAGCAGAAAGCGGCCGGCGCGGCATTGTCAGCCAAGCGCGGCGAGACCAAGAAGGGCGCGCTCAAAGGTGCGTCGAAGGGAATGTATAAATCCATGAGCGAAAAACAGCTCGAGGAATTCGCCGAGACCAAGCGCAAAGGCCTGCCGGAAAAGAAGTCGAAACACTGATCGACTGACCATTCTGGCGGCGGATGCCGGTCAATAAAAGGCCCGCGGCTGAGCCGCGGGCCATGAAGTCTCAACGGGCGAGGGCGAAAATTACCAGTTCCAGCCCCAACCGCAGCGCCGCACTTTGTAGCGGATAACCTTGCGATGACCGTGGCGCCACACCACCTTTTTCTTGACCACGATGCGGCAGACCTGGTGATGCCTGTGCCCATGCCAATGCCGGGCCTGCGCCGGCTCGGGCGCGACCGCCATCGTGCCGGCCATCACCGCGGCTCCTACCAACGTAAGGAAGAACTTTTTCATGCGAATTCCTGCTCCTCTGACTTCAGTCCCTTCCTGATGCCGCTGGCGCAACCTCCCGCCACATCCGGCACGTTCTACAACCGTAACACTATCCGGTTCGGCGAGTCGCGCCAGCCAGAAGCTTGACAGCGGTTAAATCTCCGTTTAACCAGCCCACCAACACCGGGCCGCAATGTCCGGTGGTTTTCTTTATGTGTGCAAGACGTTGGGAAGCCGGTTTTACTTTCCTTGTGTCTTGTCTGAAATGACGTGTCCCGTGGGTTTTCCGTCGCGTTGCGTGGAAAACCCTGTCAGGTCTCGAAAACGGAGGCCAGAGGAGGGCGCGTTTCCTTCACACGGACCATAAGGTTCCGGGTGTGTTGTTTTGAAAGGGAATGCGATGAGCAAGCGCGAATCCGCGAAGTACAAGATCGACCGCCGTCTTGGCGAAAACATCTGGGGCCGCCCGAAGTCCCCGGTCAACAAGCGTGAATACGGCCCCGGCCAGCATGGCCAGCGCCGCAAGGGCAAGCTTTCCGATTTCGGCCTGCAGCTGCGCGCCAAGCAGAAGCTGAAGGGCCACTATGGCGATGTTTCGGAGAAGCAGTTCCGCAAGGTCTATGAAGAGGCGGACCGCCGCAAGGGCGACACCTCGGAGAACCTGATCGGCCTGCTCGAATCGCGCCTCGACGCCGTCGTCTACCGCTCCAAATTCGTGCCGACCATCTTTGCGGCGCGCCAGTTCGTCAATCACGGCCACGTCAACGTCAATGGCAAGCGCGTCAACATCGGCTCGTACCGTTGCAAGCCGGGCGATGTCATCGAAGTGCGCGAGAAGTCGAAGCAGCTGGTCATCGTGCTGGAATCGGTGGGCCTGGCCGAGCGCGACGTGCCCGATTACATCGAGGCCGACCACAACAAGATGACCGCGACTTTCACGCGCATCCCCGGCTTGGCGGACGTTCCGTTTGCCGTGCAGATGGAACCGAATCTGGTCGTCGAATTCTATTCGCGCTGATCGGCGCGTTCGTCACGACAAAACCGAAGGCCGCCCCTCCAGGCGGCCTTTTCTTTCTTCGTCCTTTTCAGGGACGTGAGTCGGAAATCGATTTCGATTTTCGATCCGATGCGCTACTGCGGGCGGCAACAGGACTTTAGGGCCGACGCGCCGTGAACATGCAGCCAGACGCCAAAACGCTTGACCCGATCGCCGACGCCGAAGGCGGCTTTCATCCGCTGTTTGCCGATGTGCCGTCCTCCGTCGAGTTCAACAAGCTGCGCAAGCGGCTGTTGCGGCTTGCCCGCCAGGCGATCGACGATTTCGCCATGGTGAGACCCGGCGACCGTTGGCTGATCGCTCTGTCGGGCGGCAAGGATTCCTACGGCTTGCTTGCCGTGCTGCTTGATCTCAAATGGCGCGGGCTGCTGCCGGTCGAGCTGTTGGCCTGCAATCTCGACCAGGGCCAGCCGAACTTTCCCAAGCACATATTGCCCGATTATCTCGACAGCTATGCCATTCCGCATCGCATCGAATATCAGGACACCTATTCGGTGGTCACCGACAAGCTGGCCGAGGGCAGCACTTATTGCTCGCTGTGCTCGCGGCTGCGGCGCGGCCATCTCTATCGCATTGCCCGCGAGGAGGGCTGCTCGGCGCTGGTGCTCGGCCATCACCGCGAGGACATACTGGAAACCTTCTTCATGAACCTGTTCCATGGCGGGCGCCTGGCCGCCATGCCGCCGAAGCTGCTCAATGACGAAGGCGATGTCATGGTGCTGCGGCCGCTCGCCTATTGTGCGGAAGCCGATCTCGAGAAATTCGCCGGCGCCATGAAATTCCCGATCATTCCGTGCGATCTGTGCGGTAGCCAGGAAGGTCTGCAGCGCAACGCCATGAAGGCGATGCTCGACGACATCGAGAAGCGCATGCCCGGCCGCAAGGACACGATGATCCGCGCCATGACCAATGTGCGGCGTTCGCATCTGCTCGACAGGAAACTGTTCGATTTCGCCGCCCTCAACGAAACCCTCACCACTAGGCGTCCCGATGACATTTGAAGATAGCGCGATCGACTGGCTTGCCGCCCTTCTGTCGGAAGCCGCCGTCGCCGAGATCATGCCGCGCTTTCGCCGGTTGAGCGAGGGCGACGTCCGTCACAAGACCTCGGCCGCCGATCTCGTCACCGAGGCCGACGTCAATGCCGAACGGCTCATCACCACCATGCTGCGCCAGCGTTATCCCCACGCAATGATCGTCGGCGAGGAGGCCTGCTCCGACGACCCGACGCTGCTCGACGGTCTCGGCGATGCCGAACTCGCCTTCGTCATCGACCCGGTCGACGGCACTTTCAACTTCGCCTCCGGCGTGCCGCTGTTCGGCGTCATGCTTGGCGTCGTGGTCAAGGGCGAGACGGTCGCCGGCATCATTCACGACCCCGTCGGCAAGGATTGGCTGATCGGCGTTAGTGGCGCCGGCAGCCATATCCGCCATGCCCATGGCAATCTGGAAAAGGTCCATGTCGCCAAACCGGCGCCGATGTCGGAAATGACCGGTGCGGTCTCATGGCACTATGTGCCGGAGCCGGACCGCTCACGTTTGGCGCGCAACCAGACCAAGTCGCTATCGCAGTTCAATTATCGCTGCGCCGCCCACGAATACCGCCTGCTGGCCAGCGGCCACGGCCATTTCGTCGTCTACAACAAGCTGATGCCTTGGGACCACTTGGCCGGCGTGCTGATCCATGCGGAGGCCGGCGGCCATGCCGCGCGCTTCGACGGCAGCGCCTATCTGCCGTCGCATGTCGGGGGTGGCCTGCTGGTCGCGCCGGACCGTGAGAGCTGGCGGGAGCTGCGCCGCGAGCTCTGGGCGGAATAGCTCTTCGCTGCCAAAGGTGTCCAATCTTGTGCGAAACCGGAGATCTCGAATGAAACCTCGGTCCGCAATTGTTGCAACGGCCTTTGCCCTTGCCTTGGTTGCCGGTGTCAATGAAGCAAGAGCTGGGGAACGCGCATGTCGCAGTCCCGACTCCGTCGACACCATAGACGAGATGTTCTCCGCGATCTTCGCCTGTTGGAAGCCGCCGCCCGGAACCGCGGGCATGACCCTGACGCTGCAGTTCTCAATTCGCCGAAACGGCACGCTTATTGGCAAGCCGCGCGCCACTTTCTCCCATCTAGGGGACGATGGTCCGCTCAACCGGGCCTTCGTGGCTTCCGTCCTCGAGGCGCTCGACAAGGCTCTTCCACTGCCCGTTTCCGACAGCATGGGTGGAGCAATCGCAGGACGTACGCTGTTCCCTCGCTTCACCGCGGTCAATGAGGGTGCATCCTAGGCGCACGCGCAATGTGCATTAAACCGGCGGGTTATGCGGCTGGAATAGTCTGCCGCGCTCGGCCAGCAGGATCATCAGCAGCGCCGCCACCGACACGCTGCAGAACCCGGCGGCCAGCGGCGTCACCGTGCCGTTGAAGGCTTGGCCGATCAGCGTGCCGAGAATGCCGCCAAGAAATGTCTGCATGAACCCAAGGATCGACGACGCAGTGCCGGCCAGGTGCCCCAGCGGCTCCATAGCGAGCGCGTTGAAGTTCGCGCCGAGCGCGCCGAACGGGACCATGGCGCAGGCAAAGAAGGCAATGAAGAGCCATAGCGGCATCTTCATTTCGATGGAAACGACCAGCCAGGCAAGGCTGATTGCCAGAAACAGCAGCAGCGCGCTTTGCGACAGGCGGCGCATGCCGATACGGCCGACGAGGCGCGAATTGAGGTAGTTCGAAAACGCAAGCACGCCGGCAACCCCCGCGAAGATGACCGGGAACATCTCACCGACATTGAACACGCTGACATAGATCTGCTGGGCCGAGGCGATGAAGCCGAACATGGCGCCGAAGATGAAGGTGCTGGCGAAGGCGTAGCAGAGCGCGATGCGGTTGGTGAGAACGATGCGGAAGCCGCCGATGATGGAGGACAGCGTCAGCGGCCGGCGATATTCGGGATGTAATGTCTCGGGCAGGCGCAGCAGCGACCAGGCGGACACGATCAGCGCGCCGGCTGCCATGGTGACGAAGATCACATGCCAGGTCGCAAACAGCATGATGAACTGGCCGATACCGGGCGCGACCACCGGAATGGCCATGAACACCATGAAGATCAAGGACATGACTTCGGCCATGCGCCTTCCGTCGAACGTATCGCGCACGATCGAGACGGCAATGACGCGCGTCGCCGCCGCGCCGATGCCTTGCACGGCCCGGCATAGCAGAAGCGTGGCGAATGACGGGGCGATTGCCGCAGCGCCGGCCGCGACGACGTAGATCACCAGCCCTGCGACAAGAGGCGCGCGGCGCCCGAAACGGTCCGAGATCGGCCCGAAGAACAGCTGTCCGCCCCCAAAGCCAAGGATATAGGCGGTGACCACATATTGCCGGTGGTTTTCATTTTCGACGCCAAGCGAAGCGCCGATCTGCTGCAGCGCCGGCAAAATAATGTCGATGGCCAGCGAATTGAGCGCCATCAGCGCCGCGCACAGCGCAATGAATTCCCAGCGCGGAATGGGCAAGGTGCTTGCCTTTTGCTGCGCTTGTGCTTGCTGATCCACGGCCAGTCCGATCCTCAACGAAAATGCGCCGGCTGGCCGACGCATCCATTCGTTGATTGCCCCGATGTCGGGCAGAACTTTTTGCCAAGGTGGGGGCTGCCCCGGCGCTTATCGCTTGACCCCCGAAAATCGCAGTCGGAAGGTCATACGCAGAAACAGAAGTCAGGCGGCGCCTTTGACGCTGACGCCTTTTTCGACGAGGAAGGTCTGCAATTCGCCCGCCTGGAACATCTCGCGGATGATGTCGCAGCCGCCGACGAACTCGCCCTTGACGTAGAGCTGCGGGATGGTTGGCCAGTTGGAGTAGTCCTTGATGCCTTGCCGCAGTTCGGCCGACGTCAGCACGTCGACGCCCTTATAGTCGGCGCCGATATAGTCGAGGATCTGCACGACCTGGCCGGAAAATCCGCATTGCGGAAAGCCGGGGGTGCCCTTCATGAAGAGAACGACGTCGTTGCCCTTCACCTCATTGTCAATGTAATCGTTGATGCCGCTCATGGAATACCCTTTCATGCCTGTGGGAGTCAGGCTCGAACATTACCCTTCAAATAAACCCATGGGTTGCGCGAAACAAGATGTTTGCCGCCTTGCCATGCAAATGGCGCAAAGGAAGGTCTGATCTTGGGCCAAGCCGTTGGCCACCATTTGTCCCGAGGCGTGATGAAAAGACGGTATCTCGCCGGGGTCGTCCTCGCCGTTCTGTTCGCCGCACTGTCCTTGATCTGGTGGGCCAAGTCGCCGAGGCAGCCACCTCTCGTCGTCGGCGGTGGATTACCGGCGCCGTGCCGCGACGCGAGCTTCGAGGCGGTCGCCTATGTCGTCTGCGAAATCGATCTGCGCCGCTATGACATCGGTGTGTTCCACGCAGGCATTGACGGCAAGGCTTTCGGTTCACTGGACAAATTCGACAAGGCGATGGCGGATCAGGGCCGGCCGGTGCTGCTCGCCATGAACGCCGGCATGTATCACCAAGACCTGACTCCGGTCGGCCTTCTCGTCGAGGACGGCCGGGAGAAGGCGCCGATCAACCTCGCCGACAGCGAAGGCAATTTCTTCCTGAAACCGAACGGCGTCTTCCTGGTCCGGAAGGATGGCAAGGCGGCGGTCATCGAGACAAGCGCCTATGTTGCGACCAGACTGGACGTGATGTTTGCCACGCAATCCGGCCCGATGCTGGTGATCGACGGCCGGCTTCATCCCCGCTTCGAGCAAAACGGCACATCGCGCTATATCCGCAATGGCGTCGGCGTGCGTGACGAAAACACTGTCGTGCTGGCGATCTCGCGCTCTGAGGTCAGCCTCGGCAGCTTCGCCCGACTGTTTCGAGACGCGCTCGATTGTCCCAGCGCGCTTTTCTTCGACGGGGCCGTTTCGGCGCTGTCGAACGGCGAGCGGATGATTGTGGGTGGAAACTATCCAGCCGGGCCGATCATCGCCGTGACCGGTAAGAAGCTTGCGAGCCGGTAACTGCAAGAGAGCTCAGTCCGGCACGCTGGTCTGCAGGGCAAGCGCGTGCAGCACGCCGCCCATGTTGCCCTTCAGCGCGTCATAGACCATCTGGTGCTGCTGGACGCGGCTTTTCCCGCGAAAGCTTTCGGCCACAACCTCAGCCGCATAATGGTCGCCGTCGCCGGCCAGGTCGCGAATGGTCACCTTGGCGTCCGGAATGCCTTCCTTGATCAGCCGTTCGATGTCGTGGGCGTCCATTGCCATATGAGGATTCCTTGTTCAGGTCGTGATCTCATAGATATGGTCGAAAAGGCGGATGAACCACACCGAAACGGCCCCGCTTGATCACATCACGGGTCCACGACCTCATTTGCCATGAAGCGAGGGAACCAGGATTCGTGGGCGGCGGTCAATTCGCTGACCGGTATCGCACGCGCCTCGCCCAGCTTCAATTCGCTGCCGCCGGTCGAGCCGATCCACGGTGCAAAAATGCCGAGTTTGCTTTGTTGTTCGCGAATGGCGTCCCATTCCTCGCTCTGCGGATCGATCGACAGCGTCAGCAGGTAGCGGCCCTGATCCTCGCCGAACCAGACGGGGATCGGATCCGTACCGATCAGGCCGGGAATGGTCGCGCCGATGCTGGAGGCCATCGCCATCTCGGCCAGCGCCACCGCGATGCCGCCGTCGGAAACGTCATGCGCCGCGGTAACGACACCGGAGCCGATCAGCGCCCGCACATGGTCGCCGACCCGCTTCTCGTGATCGAGATCGACCGGCGGCGGCGGGCCGTCGGCGCGGCCATGGATGTCGCGCATATAGGCGGACTGGCCAAGATGCGTGCCCCACATGGTCGGCGCGCCGACCAGCACGATCATCTGGCCTTCGGCGGCAAAGCCGATCCGCACCATTTTCGACCAGTCGGCAATCAGCCCGACGCCGCCGATGGTTGGTGTCGGCAGGATGCCTTGGCCGTTGGTCTCATTGTAGAGAGAGACGTTGCCGGAGACGATCGGAAAGCCAAGCGCCCGGCAGGCATCGCCGATGCCTTTCACGGCACCAACCAGCTGGCCCATGATCTCCGGCCGCTCCGGATTGCCGAAATTGAGGTTGTCGGTGGCCGCGAGCGGCAGAGCGCCGGTGGCGGTAAGATTGCGCCAGCATTCGGCAACGGCCTGTTTGCCGCCCTCGTAAGGGTCCGCCTCGCAATAGCGCGGCGTCACGTCGGAGGAGAAGGCGAGCGCTTTGGTCGGGTGGCCATCGACGCGCACCACACCGGCGTCGCCGCCGGGAAGCTGCAGGGAATTGCCCTGGATCAGCGTGTCGTACTGCTCCCACACCCAGCGGCGCGAGGAAAGGTCCGGTCCCCCCAGCAGCTTGAGCAGTGCGTCGGCCACATCGGCTTGAGGTGCATCGCCGGCCAGCGGCGCCGGCTTCTTCGGTTCGACCCAGGGACGGTCATATTCCGGCGCCTGGTCGCCGAGATCCTTGATCGGCAGGTTGGCAACCTCGTCGCCCTGGTGCAGCACGCGGAAGCGCAGATCGTCGGTGGTCTTGCCGACGATGGCAAAGTCTAGGCCCCATTTGTGGAAGATCGCCTCGGCCTGTTTTTCCTTTTCGGGGCGCAGCACCATCAGCATGCGCTCCTGGCTCTCCGAAAGCATCATCTCATAGGCGCTCATGCGCTCTTCACGCACCGGCACCTTGTCGAGATCGAGCTCGATGCCGAGGTCGCCCTTGGCGCCCATCTCGACCGCCGAGCAGGTGAGGCCGGCCGCACCCATATCCTGGATGGCGATAACGGCGCCGGACGCCATTAGTTCGAGGCAGGCTTCGAGCAGGCATTTTTCGGTGAACGGATCGCCAACCTGCACGGTGGGGCGCTTCTCGTCGATCTTGTCGTCGAACTCAGCCGAGGCCATTGTGGCGCCGCCGACGCCGTCGCGGCCGGTCTTGGCGCCGAGATAGACCACCGGTAGGCCGACGCCCTTGGCCTCGGACAGAAAGATTGCGTCTGTCTTCGCGAGGCCCGCGGCAAACGCATTGACCAGGATATTGCCATTGTAGCGGGCGTCGAAATTGACCTCGCCGCCGACCGTCGGCACGCCGAAGGAATTGCCATAGCCGCCGACGCCGGAAACGACGCCGGCAACGAGGTGCCTTGTCTTGGGATGATCCGGCGCGCCGAAGCGCAGCGCGTTCATCGCCGCGATCGGTCGCGCGCCCATGGTGAAGACATCGCGCAGGATGCCGCCGACGCCGGTCGCAGCGCCCTGATAAGGCTCGATATAGGAGGGGTGGTTATGGCTCTCCATCTTGAAGACGACGCAGGCGCCGTCGCCGATGTCGACCACACCGGCATTCTCACCCGGGCCCTGGATGACTTGCGGCCCGGTGGTCGGCAGCGTGCGCAGCCACTTCTTCGAGGATTTGTAGGAACAATGCTCGTTCCACATCGCCGAAAAAATACCAAGTTCGGTAAAGCTCGGTTCGCGCCCGACCAGGTCGAGGATGCGCTGGTACTCGTCGGGCTTCAGCCCGTGCGCGGCAATGAGTTCAGGAGTAATCGGCACGGAATTGGAAATGGTCATGATCGGCAATTGTGTCCTTGAGATCGAGTCCCGTCTTATCGCAAGCTTTGCAGCCGATACACCCCGTCGGATGACTAAAACGATGGAAAGCAACAGCTGACGGCAAGTAGCGAAAGATCGCCACTCGACCCGCCGGTTTCAAGCCGGTTCAGGAAAAGCTGTCGTAGCCGGCGCGGCCCTCGTCCAGAAGCCGCCGGATCACCGCGACGCCGTGCGCGATATCGTCCCGCTGTCGCGGCTGCGAGATGCCAAACCGCACGCCATGAAAGGCCTGTTCGGAACGCCCTGCCTTGAACTCATCCTCGTCGTCGATGAGCACGCCATGTTCGAGGCAAGCCTGTTTGAAGGTGCCGGACAGCCACGGGTCGGGCAAAGTGAGCCAGACGAACGGCACATTGTCCAGCGCCTTGAAGTCGAAGCCGTCGAGTGTCTCGCGCACGATCGCGATGCGCGCACCGATCTCGGCAATGCTGCGCTTGCGCATCTCGGCGGCCTGACCGGACAGCACCAGCCGGCTGCCCACCTCCGCCAGCAGAAAGGGCAGGCCGCCCGTCATCATCTTATGGGCGACCCGGATGCGGTGACGGTAGGCCGGCGGGCAAGCGAGCCAACCGCCGCGAACACCCGCCGCGACCGATTTCGACAGGCCGCCGGCAACGATGGTCCGTTCGGGAGCATATTCGGCCATTAAAGGCGTTGGGTCATCGGTCAGTCCACCATAGAGATCGTCCTCGATCAGGACGACGTTATATTGACGGGCGACATGCGCGATTGCCTCGCGGCGCGATGCCGACAGCGTTGTCAGCGTCGGGTTCTTCGCCGTCGGCATCAAAAAAATCATCTTCGGATGCTTTTGTGCGCAGACGCGCTCGAAATCCTGGGGATCTATGCCCTCGTCGTCAGCCGCCACCAGCGCGGTCCGGCGACCGATCAGGCCGGCACTGCGGGAGATCTGCGAATAGGTGAGGTGCTCGAAGACGACATAGTCGCCGGGGGCGGTGAGTCCCGCAATGGTTGCCATTACCGCGGCGTGGGTGCCGAGCGTGGGAACGATTGCATCCGCCGCCGGGCGATAGGAATTGCGCGACAACCAGCGCCTCCCCGCTTCCAACCAGCGGTCCGGGAAATCACGAGTATAGCTTGAAATCTCATGCGGATGGTCTTGCGCCGTGCGTGTCAACACGTCGGCGACGATGGCACCCTGGCCGACATCCGGTGCGGCCGTGCTATCGAAGCGCAGCTTGTCGCCGGGCGCATCCATATAGCGTGTGCCTTGTTCGACCGGCCCCAGGAAATCCGGCTTTGCGCTCTCCGACTGTTGAGCGATAACATAGGTTCCGCGGCCGACCTCGCCGCTGACCAGTCCCCGCTCGCGCAGCAATTGATAGGCCCTGCCGACCGTGCCGACGGTCGTGCCGATGTCGTATGCCAGATCGCGCTGCGGCGGCAGCTTTGCCCCTGCACCGATCAGGCCGCGGTCGATGTCCGTCTCGATGGAATCGGCAAGCCGCTGATAGAGCGGGCCGGTGCGGGCGGTCAGGTCCGGAAGCCAAGTTGTCATGGTGACAATTTTTTACATTGCACCGAAATGGGAGTCAATACATATGAAGCGGGCCGCACGAAAGGCACAATTGCAATCTTGGCAGAAAGACAATGGGTACAATAGAGACAATCCGCTACGCGGCAGTTGAATTGACCGGAAGCCGCTCGTCGGGCCGGAGATCCTATGTTCGCCGGATCGTGCAAGTGGTCACGTCATTCGTCCGATGGATCGATGGTCTGCTGGAGCGCCGGCGCAGTCGGCTGGTCCTGCTCGAGATGACCGACGATCAGCTCAAGGACATCGGTATCTCGCGCTGCGATGCCCATCGTGAAGGTCTAAGGCCGTTCTGGGACTGATGCGTTCGAGCGCTTCAGCGGACGCTCGCCGTCCTGAGCCGCGCGACGCCGCGGTCCACAAGCACCGCCACAATACATAGCACGAGAAAAAGCCCCGTGATGGCCACGGCCGAGACGGCGACGCTGGTCGCGCCGTTCTTGGCGACGTTGAGGAACGGGTAGGGCACTTCGCCCGATATTGGCGCCCGCGCCAGTACATAGGCCAGATACGCGATCGGATAGATCATCCACCAGGAGATGTCACGCCACCGCGTCGAGCCGTCGGCGCCCGCCACAAGCCACCACAGCACGAACAACACCGGCGTCACATAGTGCAAGAGCACATCGCAGAGCAGGAACAGCCCTCGCGGCTGCCAAAGCTGCGCCAAGACCGTTGCATAAACGATGAGAACCAGCGTTATGGCGACGGCTACGCCCGCCCGCATCCGTGGGGCGGCAAAAGCCGGAAACCAGGCATAACCCGTTGACGACAGCAACGAGGCATGGACGAGCACCGCGCCGATATTGGTCAGGATGGTGAAGAAGCTGAAATAGAAGACCAGCGAGCCGACAAAGCCGCGGCCGGCTTCCATTGATGCCGGGACGGTGATGCAGAGCTGCAGGACGAGCCCGGCCAGGCCGACGACCAGACCGGTGATCTGCAGCAAGCGACCCATTGGGCTAGGCAGCAGCGCCACAGGCCGGATTGCCCGTCTGCCAGCGGGCAATGTCCGAGCCGATGCGGGCGCCGAGCGGTTCCGCCATCAATGGGCCGAATACGTCGACGCGGCTCGAATTGCCTTGCGCCTGCACGACCAGCAACGGCTTTCCGCCATAGTGTTTGGCCGGCACCAGCAGGAAGCGCGGTGTGCCGCTGAACGAATTCAGTTCGTTGGCCATCTGATAGGATTTGAACGCAGGGTCCTTGCTGGCGATCCAGCATTTGTGGGCAGCTATTGCCACCTGCTCCATGGCAAGCAGTGACGCGCTCTTGCCCGCCGGCGCTGGCGTGCTCTTCGGGCCTGACTGGCAGGAGGCGAGTACAAGACCGGCGGAAGCGGCGAGGGCGAGGCGGGCTAGTGTCGATCGCATGGTCAAGCGGCGCCCATCTCGAGTTCGGACAGAAAGATCTTCAGACCGTCCGTCATCTCACCCCAGACGCGCGACAGCGCCGGATGCTGCAAGGCGATTTGCTCATAGGCATCGAATTTCGGATAGGCATCAAGCAGGTCGGGGCGGCCGATCGTCGCCCTAAAATTGTTGAAGACGAAGCGGGTCGGCGTCAGCCACGCATCGGCGAAGGAGATGTCGTCGCCGAGCGCGAACGGGCCATGCGCCATGCGGGCCTCGATTGCTGCAAGCCCGTGATGCAATCGGGCGAACTGTGCCTTGATCTCGGCCTCGTTGCGCTGCGGCACGAAATAGAGCTCAAACAGCTTCATGGTGGGGGCGAGCACGTCAAGGTCGGTGATGCGAGCGAACATGCGCACCAGTGCCCGGTCCTTCGAATCCTTGGGCAGCAGCGCTGGCTCGGGAAAGCGCTCCTCCAGATATTCGGCAATCACCACCGATTCGACGATCGTTTCGCCCGAGCCGGTGATCAGCACCGGAATCCGGTTCAGCGGCGAGATGGCACGAAATGCCTCGGGGATGGGAAACCCAGGCGGCGGTGCAATGACCTTGAGCGGCACGTTCTTGATGTAGGCCAGCGCCCGCACGATCGACGAATAGGGCGACAACGGCCGCGAATACAGTTTCATGACCGTCGCTCCAGGAGGAAAATTGAAGGCTTCAAGCGGCGATGCCCAAGGCGCTTTCGAACAGCGCCCGGCCGTCGCTGCCGCCATGCGCCGCTTCGATCAGGTTCTCGGGATGCGGCATCAGGCCGAGCACGTTGCCCCGCCCGTTGACGATGCCGGCAATGTCGTTGATCGAGCCGTTGGGATTGGTGCCTTCGGCATAGCGGAACACCACCTGGCCTTCGCCTTCGAGGCGGGCCAAAGTTTCGGCGTCGGCAAAATAATTGCCGTCATGGTGCGCCACCGGCGCACGGATGATCTGGCCCGGCTGGTAGCGGCGGGTGAACATCGTGTTGGCATTGGCGATCTGCAGCTTCACCTGGCGGCAGACGAATTTCAGCGAGGTGTTGCGCATCAATGCGCCCGGCAGCAGGCCGGCCTCGACCAGGATCTGGAAGCCATTGCAGACGCCGATGACCGTGACGCCCTTGGCCGCCTTTTCGGCGACAGCCCGCATTACCGGCATGCGCGCGGCAATGGCGCCGCAGCGCAGATAATCGCCAAAGGAAAAGCCGCCGGGAATGGCGATCAGGTCGACATCGGGAATTTCGGTGTCCGTCTGCCAGACGGTGACCGGCGGCGTGCCGGAAATCTTGGTCAGCGCCGCGATCATGTCGCGGTCGCGATTGAGGCCGGGGAGCAGGACGACGGCTGATTTCACCTCAGGCGATCTCCACCGCGTAATTCTCGATCACCGTATTCGCCAGAAGCTTGTCGCACATGGCTTTCAGATCGGCCTCAGCCTTGGCCCTGTCGCCCTCGGCAAGCTCGACATCGAAAACCTTGCCTTGCCGCACCTGGCCGATGCCGCCGAAACCCATTGCGGACAGCGCATGCTCGATTGCCTTGCCTTGTGGGTCTAGCACGCCGTTCTTGAGAGTTACGGTAATGCGGGCCTTGATCACGCTGGACATGCTCCTGTTCATCTGTTGAGCTGGCAAGCTGTCAGTGCGGCTTGCCTTTGACACCGTCGGTCGATGCGACCAGCACCGGCCCGGCCGGACGCGGCGGTTCGTTCTCGTTCATGATGCCGAGGCGGCGGGCAACTTCCTGATAGGCTTCGACCAGCCCGCCCATGTCGCGGCGGAAGCGGTCCTTGTCGAGCTTGTCCTGGGTCGCCACGTCCCACAGCCGGCAGGAATCCGGCGAGATCTCGTCGGCGACGACGATGCGCATCATATCGCCTTCGAACAGGCGGCCGCATTCGATTTTGAAATCGACGAGCTGAATGCCGACGCCCATGAACAGTCCGGAAAGGAAGTCGTTGACGCGAATGGCCAGCGCCATGACATCGTCGATCTCCTGCGGGCTCGCCCAGCCGAAGGCGGTGATGTGCTCTTCCGAGACCATCGGATCGTCGAGCGCATCGGCCTTGTAATAGAATTCGATGATCGAGCGCGGCAGCACGGTGCCTTCCTCGATGCCGAGACGCTTGGCCAGCGAGCCGGCGGCGACGTTGCGCACCACCACTTCGAGTGGGATGATCTCGACTTCCTTGATCAGCTGCTCGCGCATGTTGAGCCGGCGGATGAAGTGGGTCGGAATGCCCATCCGGTTGAGATGATTGAAGATGTGCTCGGAAATGCGGTTGTTGAGCACGCCTTTGCCATCGACGATTTCATGCTTCTTCTTGTTGAAAGCGGTAGCGTCGTCCTTGAAGAACTGGATCAGCGTGCCAGGCTCCGGTCCCTCATAAAGGATCTTGGCCTTGCCTTCATAAATGCGGCGGCGATTTTTCATCTGATTTTTCTCTGGATTTGCGGGCAGGCGGCAAGCGACCAGTTCCTGTCCGTCTGCCTAAAATAAGATGGCGACGGTGGGGTTCAATGCCGGTGTCTATCCCAATCGCACTGTTTGCTCAATCGGCAAATCCTTTCAATCAACCGCTTTCGGGGACCGAAATGCCGCAGCGCAGCAAGCAATGTAGCATATTGACCGGCCGGCGCCCTTTTGGTTTGTGCTCCGGCAACACATATTGGCACGACGAATCGGATTTCACGGAGGGATGCCATGAGCAGCATGAAAGACCGCGAAGAGGGCTTTGAGCGCAAATTCGCATTCGACGAGGAACTTCGGTTCAAGGCAGCGGCACGCCGCAACAGAGCGCTCGGCCTGTGGGCTGCCGAAAAGCTCGGCAAGTCAGGCACCGATGCCGACGCTTATGCCAGGGAAGTGGTCGTCAGCGACATTGAGGAAGCCGGCGATCACGACGTTTTCCGCAAGATACGCAAGGATTTCGATGCGGCCGGCATTGAGCAGTCGGACCATCAGATCCGCCGCACCATGGATGAATTGATGGCGCAGGCGATCGAGCAGATCAAGAACACCTGATCCTTTTCGATACCGATCGAATGCTGGACCAATCGACCGCCCGGCCCAACCGGGCGGTTTTTCTTTGCCTTTGCGGTCATTTCCGGCTGAATTGTTGCAACCAAAGAGGAAATCGCCAATGTCCCTGAAGTCACGCCTTGCGGCCGACGAGACACTGTTCACCGCATGGTCAGGCGTGCCGGATGCTTTGACGGTCGAGATACTGGCCAGACAAGGATTCGACGCGGTTACGCTCGACATGCAGCATGGTGGCCATCACGAGGACAGCGTGCTGCGCGGGCTTGTGCCGGTGCTGGCCGCCAACAAGCCGGCTTTGGTGCGCATCCCGGTCGGCCGCTTCGACATGGCCAGCCGCGCGCTCGACTTCGGCGCCGAGGCTGTGATTGCGCCGATGGTGAATTCAGTGGCGGACGCAAGGCTGTTTGCCGCCGCCATGAAATACCCGCCGCTCGGCGAGCGCTCCTGGGGCCCCACCTATGCCTTTCCGCGCCATGGCAAGGGCGATCATGCCGACTGGCTGCGCGACAGCAACCAGCGCACCATGGCGTTCGCCATGGTCGAAACGCGCGCCGCGCTTGCTGCACTCGACGGCATTCTCGACACGCCGGGTATCGACGGCATCTTCCTCGGCCCGTCGGATTTCTCGATCGCCTGGTCGAAGGGGACCACCGTCAGTTCGACGCTGGAGAGCATGATGGAGACCGTCGCCTCGATCGCCGAGCGCACCCGCAAGGCCGGCAAGCATGCGGCGATCTATGTGATGGAACCGGCCATTGCCGGTCGTGTGGTGTCGATGGGTTACCGGCTGCTGGCGATGGGTTCGGAGCATTCGCTGATTTCGCTTGGGGCAAAGACCCTGCTGAGCAGCGTCAGGGATTCGATCGCTTCCTAGAGATCCGTCAGGAATTTCGCGAAGGTCATCGAACCTTCGGGCCAGGGGCCGAAGCCGGAATCCGCGTTGAGATGACCGGCATCGCCGGCGTCGATGAACAGCGAGCCCCAGGCCGCGGCAATGTCCTCGGCGACGCCAAAGGCGCAGAACGGGTCGTTGCGGCTGGCGATCACCACCGACGGAAATGGCAGAGGATCGCGCGGATAGGGACCGAAGGTCATCAGGTGCCTCGGCTTTATCTTTGGATTGGCGACATCGGGCGGCGCCACGAAGAAAGCGCCGGCGACCGGTCGCTCGAACCGAGACAATGCCTGAATGACCGCGGCGACGCCAAGCGAGTGAGCGACAATGACGACCGGCCGCTCGGCCTCGTTAACCGCCTTGGCGACACCGGCCGTCCAATCCTCGCGCACCGGCTTCGACCATTCCGTCTGTTCGACGCGGCGCGCTGTCGATAGTTTCGCCTGCCAGCGGCTCTGCCAATGATCGGGGCCGGAATTGGTGTAGCCCGGCACGATGAGAATATCTGCTTCCCTGACTTTCATGGCGCGCATGTAGCGAGAGGCGCTGTCGGGTGCAACCGGGTATAAACTCAACAGCGACATGCAAACGCACCTCTCATGAGCCCGGTCTGCTCGCTATTGTGAACACCTTGTTCGCTTCTTGCGCTCTTGTGTGAACGATAGCGATCGACGATCTGTCGCCAGGAAAGAATGGCTGTTCCGAGATTTTGGCACGGACACGGCGTAGAATGATTGATGGCGCCGGGTTCCTCCGTTGGAAGCTTGTCGAGCGCCGGCTGAACGGAGCACTTTGATGAGCGAACTGCCTTATGCCGCAACGACCCCGGTCAGCGTTGCCCGCGTCGGCCTGCGGGCGCGCGATGCAGAAAATCTCGCTGCCTACTATCGCAAAGTCGTCGGTTTGCAGGAACTGAGCCGCGCCGGCGGCACGATTACGCTCGGCGCAGTCAATCGCCCTTTGCTCGACATCGAAGCGGATCCGGCTGCGAAACCCGATGACCCGCGCAGCGCCGGTCTTTTCCACACCGCCTTCCTGCTCCCTAGCCGGGTCGATCTCGGCCGCTGGATCAACCACGCCATCGCCGGCAAGATTGGCATCAAGGGCGCGTCCGATCATCTGGTCAGCGAGGCGCTTTATCTTACCGACCCGGAAGGCAACGGCATCGAGATCTATGCCGACCGCCGCCCCCAGGATTGGAAATGGAATGGCGACAAGATCGCGATGGCGACGGAGCGGCTGAACATTCCGTCGGTCATTGCCGAAGTGCCGGCCGGTGACGTCGGCTGGCAGGGCGCGCCGGAAAACAGCATTATCGGCCACGTCCATCTGCGGGTCGGCCGGCCGGAAGAAGCCGAAGCATGGTGGCATCAGGAGTTCGGTTTCGACACCGTGGCAAAATACGGTGGCGCGGCGGTGTTCCTGTCGTCCGGCGGCTATCATCACCACATTGGCGCAAATGCGTGGCAGAGCGCGAGCGCCGGTCGCCGCGATCCCGCCCGCTCCGGCTTGGCCTGGGTCGAGATGCGTTCGGACAATGTGGCTGATGCAACGACCCGCGAGGATCCGTGGGGCACGGTGATCAGGACCGTTCCCGGCAAGGCGTAGTTCGGTTAGAGCTTGGCCTTTTCAAGCAAGCGGCCAAGCATCAGCAGGCCCGCCGGCCATAGGCCGAGGCCGGCCTCGTTTCCCATGTGGCCGAGATCGCCGGCATCGGCGATATCCGCGCCCCAGGCTGCGGCAAAAGCGGTCGCCTTGTCGAAAGTGACGCGCGGGTCGCTGCGACTCGCCACCACCAATGCCGGGAAGGGCAGGCGCTTCAGCGGCATCGGCGCGAACGGGCGCACCGCGTCGAATGAGGGATCGGTATCCTCGACATTGGTCGCGGCAACCAGGAATGCCGCCGCGACCTTGTCGAGTTGGCTTTGACTGGCACTAGCAGCCCACTTCACCGCCGTCGCCACCGCCAGCGAATGCGCAAGTAGCACGACGCGGCGCGGTGCGGCGGCCACCGCCGCATCCACCTGGCCGATCCAGTCCCCGGGCTTAGGCCGGTCCCACTCGGCCTGCAGCACGCGGCTCGAATTGGGGAACACCCGGCACCAATGCGACATCCAATGATCCGGCCCGGAGTTGCCGCGCCCGGGCAGGGCAAGGAAATCGAAATCTCCGGCCGACGAAATCATCAGGCCTCTCCGAACACTCGGCTGAAGATCGTATCGACGTGCTTGGTATGATAGCCCAAGTCGAATTTCTCGCGGATCTCGGCCTCGGGCAGGGCAGCGACAACGTCCTTGTCGGCCAAAAGTTCCTCAAGAAAATCAGCGCCTTGCTCCCACACCTTCATCGCGTTGCGCTGCACCAGCCGGTAGGCGTCCTCGCGCGAAACGCCAGCTTGCGTCAGCGCCAGCAGCACGCGCTGCGAATGCACAAGGCCACGGAATTTGTTCATGTTCTTCAGCATGTTGTCGGGGTAGACGAGCAGTTTGTCGACAACGCTGGTCAGCCGTGAGAGCGCGAAATCGAGCGTCACCGTCGCGTCGGGCCCGATCATGCGCTCGACCGAGGAATGCGAGATGTCGCGCTCGTGCCACAGCGCCACATTCTCCATTGCCGGCAATGCGAACGAGCGCACCATGCGGGCAAGGCCGGTTAGATTCTCGGTCAGCACCGGGTTGCGCTTGTGCGGCATCGCCGACGAACCCTTCTGGCCGGGTGAAAAGTACTCTTCTGCTTCGAGTACCTCCGTGCGCTGCAGATGGCGCACCTCGATCGCCAGCCGCTCGATCGACGAGGCGATCACGCCGAGCGTGGCGAAGAACATCGCGTGGCGGTCGCGCGGGATCACCTGCGTCGACACCGGCTCCGGCTTCAGTCCGAGTTTCTTGGCCACGTATTCTTCGACATATGGGTCGATATTGGCAAAGGTGCCGACCGCACCGGATATGGCGCAGGTGGCGATGTCCTCGCGCGCGTGCACCAGCCTCTCGCGGCAACGCGAGAATTCGGCATAGGCCTGCGCCAGCTTGACGCCGAAGGTGGTCGGCTCGGCATGGATGCCGTGGCTGCGGCCGATGGTAATCGTATCCTTGTGCTCGAAGGCGCGGCGCTTGAGCGCCGCAAGCAGCCCGTCAATATCGGCCAGGAGGATATCGCTGGCCCTGGTGAGTTGCACGGCAAAACAGGTGTCGAGAACGTCGGAGGATGTCATGCCCTGGTGGATGAAGCGGGCATCCGGGCCGACGAATTCGGCAAGATGGGTGAGGAAGGCGATGACGTCATGCTTGGTGACGCGCTCGATCTCGTCGATGGCTTCGACATCGAATTTCGCCGCCCCGCCTTTCTCCCAGATGGTCTTAGCGGCCTCCTTCGGGATGACGCCGAGCTCGGCCAATGCGTCGCAGGCGTAGGCCTCGATCTCGAACCAGATGCGGAACCGGGTTTCGGGCGACCAGATGGCCACCATTTCCGGCCGGGAGTAGCGAGGGATCATCAGTCGGTCCTGACTTGCGAGAGCATTTGCCCGCGTCCTAACAGAGGCAGGCAAAATGCTCAACGTTGCTGGCGCGCAAACCAGACACTGGCGACAGCGAGCGCAATGAAACCGAGCGGAAAATACAGCCGGATGCCAAGGACGACGAACTGGTAGAGTGCCGTCAACATCGTGAACACGAACTGGAAAACCCAGGTGATGGTGAACGCGGGCGCATGCCATTGGACATAGTAGGAGCGGTATTGCAGCCCAAAGAGGCCGCCGGTGAAGACAATCGTCGCTGCGAGAAGGCAGACGAAGGCGGCGGCGAGGGCGATCTCCCAGTGGCGTCCGAGCGAGACGAGCCGCGCCAGGAACAGCCCAATCGGGAAAGCGAGCGCACCGCCGGCTGCATAAAGCAGCGAGACGAAGCGGATCTTTGCCGGGGTCTCCCAATTGTACTGCAGCAAATTGAGCAGCGCGCTGGCGCCCATCGCCATGGCCCACAGCAAGGCACCGGCAAATGCCGTGCGCAGCGACGGCAGAGCGCGGCGGAGACGATACAGGGCGCGATAGCGCATGGCGGGGAACGTCACAGGCGACCGGTTACCGCGATCCAGCGATAGTCCGGCCCCTCGAACCCGTATTGGCGCACTGCGATCAGCACGGCATAGGCGCTGAGGCTATCCAGTGAAAATGTCTGAACCGCGCCGATCTGGTAGCCATTCGGACAGCCTCTGCTTTGCGGGATCGATTTGTCCTCGTGAATAATGCTCGTCTGACCGCCGTCCTTCGCATCGATGCGCAGCAGGCGAAAGCCATTGATCTCGCCCTGGCTCTGGCAGCGCTCGGTGTCATTCATGCCGATCTGGTCGAGCCGGAACTCGAGCGGCTCGTCGATCGGCGAAAAGATCGGGCGCGGATTGACCACCATGCGGAAGGGATCGGCGGAAAGCTCGGTCACCGGGTTGAAGCCGGCGGTGATGCCGCGATTTGCCTTCAGTTCCGCTTGACTGACGATCGCTTCGCCCTTTTGCCGGGCCTGCAGCCGCGCCGCGTCCACCGGGGCATTCTCGTCGTCGAGCCGGACACGGATCGGCGAGCCCTTCAGGAAACTGTCGTCGGCCGTGTCGATATAATAGCGGTTTGCATAGGGAAATCCCGATCCGTCCTGGACGCCGTATTCCTCGAAGGCAAAGACCCCGCCATCGCGGCTGAAGCCGAGGATCTCAAGCTCGGCGACATCGCCTGCGTGGGCGGCGGCCAAAGTTGCAAGCTGGGCAAGCAGGCAGACGGCAAACAGAGCAAGATTTCGCATGGGGAATTCCATTCAGGCGGTGGACGCCGTTAAATTCCTATCACGATGCCGTCAAAAGATCGTGCTGACTGAAACACAAAGTCGATGCATCCAATCCGGCTGTCGTTTGTTATTGTCGGCAGCTTCACCGCATCGTGCCTTCCGAAAATCAGGATCGATTTCGGAAGGTACGGCGCATTGATTCAAAATGTTTTAGAGCGTCCTTTGCGCGTCCAAAAGCGCGCGGCGCTATAAGGGAGACCCCCATGACAGATGCAGCCAAGATTCGCGAACGTATGGAAGTGATCGGCGCCGACGGGGTCCATGTCGGTACCGTCGACAAGGTTGACGGAGATCGCATCAAGCTGACCAAGCGCGACAGCGGTGAGGGCGCTCACAGGGGTCATCACCACTTCATTCCTCTCAGCCTTGTCGCCGAGGTCGAGGGCCAGAAGGTGCGGCTGTCGGCAAACTCGGACGTTGCGGTCACGTTCGAGGAAGAAAAATCCGACCCCACTTGATCATAAGTCCAGTCCGGTTACGGCAAATCCGAATGAGCCCTGCGCGGTCAGCGCGACGACCAGACCGGGAACAGATCGCTCTCGGCCGGCGTCGCGGCAAAGACGCCGCGGCTGATGGCGCGCGCCATCGTGGCGCCGGCGGCGGCGTAGAGATCGATCGCATCGTTGGGCCTGAGCTCGATGCCACTCTTGCCCGTTGCCAGCGCGAAGACCAGATCGCCGTCTGCGGGCGTGTGCGTCGGCCAAATGGCACGGACAAAGCCGTCATGCGCTGATATCGCCAGGCGTTTGGCGGCGGCCTTCGTGAGTACCGCGTCGGTGGCGATCACGGCGATGGTCGTATTGGCGCCGGTTTCCGCCTGCTCTGCGGCATGCTTGTCACGGAACTTCAGCAGGATCTTTCTGGCATCGTCAGGCATTGGGTGGGGAAAGCCTAAGCCGCCGAACTCGTCGCCGATCTCGAACGGCGCCGCCCAGAAATGGCGGGTCCCGGCGACCGTCACCGAGCCCGTCGGGTTGACGGCGGCGAGCGCGCCGATGGTGACGCCGCTGTCCAGCACTGTCGAGGCCGAGCCGAGCCCGCCCTTCAGGCCGGAGCTCAAAGCCCCACTACCAGCGCCGGCAGTGCCGAGCGCAAAGTCGATCGCGGCGGCTTGCGCGGCTTCGTAGCCAAGGTCGCGGTAAGGCGGATACCGGCCCCAATCCTTGTCACCGCCATTGCGCAGGTCGAACAGGATCGCCGCCGGCACGATCGGCACCCGAAAGCCGCCGACCTCGACGCCGATGCCTCTTTCGCGCAAGGCCGCCTGCACCCCCGACGCGGCGTCAAGGCCAAAAGCCGAGCCGCCCGAAAGCACCACGGCATGGATGGCGTGAATCGAATTGTGCGGCTCGAGCAGGTCGGTTTCGCGGGTGCCTGGCGCACCGCCCAGGATTTGCACGCCGGCCACGGCCGGTTCGTCGCAGATGACGGTGGTCACACCGGATTTCAGCTTCGCATTCGCCGCATTGCCGACACGCAGGCCGGCGACGTCGGTGATGAGATTGCGCGGACCCGTACGGAACATCCCCGTGCTGGACATCATTGGCTCTCCGCCGGCACGAAACGGCCGCCGTCGAAACGGTAGGCTCGATAAGGATTTTGCGTCAGGTCACCTTTTTCGTCAAAGCGGATCGGTCCGATCGCCGTGGCGAAGTCATGCGCGGTCAGCACGTTGGCCAGTCTCTCGCCGGAGCTTTGCGTCAATGCCGAAGCCGACTTGGCGATCTCGACCGCGGCATAGGCGGGCAGGGTGTAACCTTCCGGCACGATGTTTTGCCCGGCAAAGCTCTGCAGCACCTTGGGGTCGGCGACATCGGCCCATTCGGGCGGCGCGATCATCAGCGTGCCGATGGCATAAGGCACATCGCCGAGCGGCGCGCGCAACGCTTCGCCGCCCGCAAACACCATGCCGGTATTTAGCTGGCCAGCATCCCGGCCCATAATGGCGACATCATCGCCGTCGCCGCCGGCAAAGACATGCGTTGCGCCGGCTTTCTTAAGTCGGCCGATCAGGCCGATCTGGTTGTCGAGCTGCGGCCGGAACGTGTCGACGAACACCGGCTTCAGGGCCGCTTGCTCGGCGGCTGCCCGAAACGTCTCGGCCATTTCGCGGCCATAGATCGTGCCGTCGTCGACGATGGCGAACAGCTCGGTCTGCCATAGGCGGGTGAGGATGGCAGCGACGGCATTGCGCTCGTCGTCGCCGCGCGGCCCGAGACGATAGATCGGCCATCCCGTCTTGGCGCGCCGGTCGGTCAGGCTTTCCGTGCGAACGCCGACTGTGATCACCGGTATGCCGGCATCCTTGAGGATCGGCAGAGCCGCCTCGATTGCGTCGGTGCACAAAAACCCGATGACGACGTTGACCTTGGCCGCGGCGAACTCCCGCGCGGCGGCGGCGCCACCATCGGCCGTGCAGGCGTCATCGATCGTCGTGATTTCGGCGTCGTTCGCTTCAGCCGCCATTGTCGCGCCTGCCTCGATCTGTTTGCCGAGGATCGCCGACGGCCCCGACAGCGGTGCCGCGACGCCGACCAGCAGCCTCTCGGCGCTCGCACCCCCGGCGACCGAGAGCCAGGCCAGCACCGCTATTGTGGTTGTCCAAGGTCGCATGCGAGCGAAGAATTCCTCCGCGCCGGTCGCGTGTTCTGCCGGCGCCAATGCCGTCAAGACCTAAAGGCTGGCCAGCTTTGGCGCAACACGGGAATCCAGGATATACGTCAAGCACTTCGCTTGTGGGCTGCAATATCCCCCCATATATAACGGTTGGTTCTGACTAGTGGAAAATCATCGGTGCTGAAGAAGAATGACATCGGGCCGCAGGCCTACCGCGACGCGATGGCCCATTTTGCCGGTCATGTGCATGTAGTCACCACCGATGGCCCCGCCGGCAGGCGCGGCGCGACGGTGATCGCGGCCTGCTCGGTGTCGGACACGCCGCCAACCATCCTGGTCTGCCTCAATCGCGAAAATCCCAAGAATGAGCCGTTCGTGGAAAACGGCAAATTTGCCCTGAACACGCTGGCTTCGGATCAGGAGCCGCTGTCGATCGGCTTTTCCGGCATGACCGGCCTGCCGGTCGAGGAGCGTTTCGCGTTGGCCGAATGGGATGTGATCTCGACTGGTGCGCCGACGCTGAAGGGCGCGCTCGCCGTCTTCGACTGCGAACTGATCGACTCCAAGGATCTGGCCACCCACCGTGTGCTTTTTGGCAAGGTTACAGGTTTGCGTATGGGCGATAACTTGCGGCCGCTGATCTATCACAACCGCGGCTACCACGCTTTGTAGAGGCTTTCAGGTGGCCGCGCCCGCGGAGACAGAATGACCGAGTGGAAAACCGCGTCCGGCGCCGCGGATGATCGACGAGACGCTCGATCTGTTGACCCGTGCGGATTATGTGGCGGACCGGTCGCTGGCAACCGTGCTGTTTTTATGGGTTCGGTCGACCCGCGCCGATGGATCGAGGCTGGCGTGAAGCGCGTCGCGTAACCACATGTCTCCCAAGGAGGAATCATGGAACGCAGTATCTATCTCGATGAGGCTCGCGACCCGCTAATCATCGCGGAGGGCTGGATGAAGGACGGCAAGGATGTCGCCATTGCCACCGTGGTCGAGACCTGGGGCTCCGCGCCGCGCCCGGTCGGCAGCCACCTGGTCATCGACGCCCAAGGCAATTTCCACGGCTCCGTCTCTGGCGGCTGCGTCGAAGGCGCCGTAGTCACCGAGGCGGTCGAGGTTATCGACAGCGGCAAGGCCAAAATGCTCGAATTCGGCGTCGCAGACGAGACCGCCTGGCAAGTCGGCCTGTCATGCGGCGGCCGCATCAAGGTCTATGTAGAAAGATTGGGTTGATCTCGAATGGATCCCTATGCGCTGAAGACACTCAACGCCGAACGCCGCGCCCGCCGCGCGGCAATCCTGGTCACCGATCTCGGCGACGGCCGCGACCGTGTCGTGCGCGAGGGAGACCGGGTAGCCGGTGAACTCGGGGCGGCCGTCGCCAAGGCATTTCGCACGGGCAATTCCGGTTCGGTCGAAGCTGAGGGGCGCACGTTCTTCCTCAACGCACATCTGCCGCAGCCGCGCCTGGTGGTGATCGGCGCCGTCCACATCAGCCAGGCGCTGGCACCGATGGCTAGGATCGCCGGCTATCCTGTCGAGATCATCGATCCGCGCACGGCCTTTGCCACGCCCAATCGTTTTCCCGATATCGCGCTGCATGCCGAATGGCCAGAGGATGTGCTGACGCGTCAGCCGCTCGATAACTATACGGCGCTGGCTGCTCTCACCCACGATCCGAAGATCGACGATTTCGCGTTGAAGGCGGCGCTCGACGCCGGCTGCTTTTATGTCGGCGCGCTCGGCAGCCGCAAGACCCACGCCAAACGTGTGGAACGCCTGCTGGCTTCGGGGGCGACAGCCGACCAGATCGCCCGCATTCATGCGCCGATCGGCCTCGACATTGGAGCTGCCAGCCCGGCCGAGATAGCCGTCGCGGTGTTGGCGCAAGCGATCCACGCCTTTCGCTCCCGCGGCCTCGAATCCAAAGGCGCAGTCGCGTGAAATTTGGTCCCGTTGCGATCGATGCGGCCGAAGGGGCAGTGCTTGCGCACGCCACTACAGCCGGAGAGCGCCGCTTCCGCAAGGCGCACCGGTTAAGCGCCGGAGATGTGTCCCTGTTGAAGGCCGCTGGCATTTCCGAGGTCGTCGCGGCGGTGCTGGCGCCCGATGATCTCAGCGAGGACGTCGCCGCTGAAAAGATCGCCGCATGTATGATCCATCGCAACATCGAGGCGAAGCCTGCCGCGACAGGTAGGGTCAACCTCCACGCGCAGGCTGCCGGCATGTTCACCGTCGACGCGGCGATGATCGACGCCATCAACGCCGTCGATCCGACGATCACCATCGCCACGCTCGCGCAGCATGCGCCGGTCGAAAAAGGTCAGATGGTAGCAACGGTGAAGATCATTCCGTTTGCGGCCGCCTCCGCTTTGGTCGATGCGGTGGCAAGGATCTGCGCGGGCGGCGAGATCTTTGCGGTCAACGCCTATCAGCCGGTGCGCGTCGGCGTCATCCAGACGGTGCTGCCCGGCATCAAACCCAGCGTGCTCGACAAGACGCTGCGCGTCACCGAAGCACGCCTGGCGCGTTCGGGCGGCAGGCTGACGGCGGAGCGTCGAACGCCGCATGAAATTATCCCCGTCGCCGAGGCTGCGGCCTCGCTGATCCGCGACAACGATATGGTGGTGATCTTCGGCGCTTCGGCGATGGCCGATTTCGGCGACGTCGTTCCTGCTGCGATCGAAAGGGCGGGCGGCACTGTCGTCCGCGCCGGTATGCCGGTCGATCCCGGCAATCTGCTGGTGCTCGGCACACTCGGCGGCAAGCGCATCATCGGTGCGCCGGGCTGCGCCCGCAGTCCCAAGGAGAACGGCTTCGACTGGGTGCTCGACCGGCTGATCGCCGGTCTCGACGTGACCGCCAGGGATATTGCCGGCATGGGTGTCGGCGGTCTGTTGATGGAAATTCCGACGCGGCCGCAACCGCGCGAGCCGTTGCCGGCCAAAGCCGAACCAAAGGTCGAGATTGTGCTTCTGGCCGCCGGCCGCTCCAGCCGCATGGGCGGGCCGAACAAGCTCTTGGCACTGTTCGATGGCAAGCCTCTGGTCCGCCGCACCGCCGAACGCGCGGTCGGTTCGAAAGCCGCGGCCACCATCGTAGTCACCGGCCACCAGAGCGAGCGCGTGCGCAGTGCACTGTCTGGCCTCGATGTGACCTTCGCCGACAATCCGGATTTCGCCGAGGGTCTGTCTTCGTCGCTAAAGGCCGGCATCGCCAAGATTTCCGGCGACGCCGCCGGCGCCATGATTGTCCTCGGCGATATGCCCGGCGTCGCCTCGGCCGACCTCGACAGGCTGATCGAGGCGTTCCGCAGGTCAGAAGGCCGATCGGTGGTGCGGGCCTCGCACGCTGGGCGGCGCGGCAATCCGGTGCTGCTGCCGCGTCCGCTGTTTGCCGCGATCGCTCACCTCCAAGGCGATACCGGCGCCCGCCATCTGGTCGAGGCCGAAGGGCTCGACGTCATCGATGTCGAGATCGGCGAAGGGGCAGCGATCGATGTCGACACGCGCGAGGCGCTGGAAGGCGCCGGCGGCGTGCTGCAGGATTGACAAACCGAAGCCGAAAAACGCATGGCTGAGGGATGGCCTTTCGTTCCTGCTTCCGGTTCCGCTTGCCCCCCTCGGGCCTCCCGGCCCTGCTGATGGCGATTCTTTTGCAGCTCTTTTGTGTCGCCTATGCCAACGCTCTCGAACTCAAACCCTTCAAGGACGATCTGTTCGCCTATCCGGTCACCCTCTCGTCCGAGAGCAACGGCGCCTATACGGTGGTCGATTATCGTGAGCTGCGCGACATCAACGCTCGTGACGAAGTGCCTGAGCGTCGTGTGCACGCGCAATACACCGAAACCGGCGTGCGCAAGGTGCAGCAGGATCTCTTGCTGAAGACCGACGCCGGCGATGTCCGCCACATTGCCGTCGGCAAGACCGGGGGCGCCAGCATCATCGTGCTTTATCTGCACGGGCAGGGCGGCAGCCGTAAGCAGGGCACCGACGACTTCACCTTCGGCGGTAATTTCAACCGCATCAAGAACCTGATGGCGGGCAATGGCGGTCTCTATCTATCGCCGGACTTTTCCGATTTCGGCGACACAGGTGCCGCCCAGATCGCCGCGCTGATCGACCACTATGCCGAACAATCGCCGAGCGCAAAAATCTTCGTCGCCTGCGGCTCGATGGGCGGCTCATTATGCTGGAAGCTGGCCGCCCGCAATGATACCGGCCGGCGCATCGACGGGCTGCTGCTGCTCGGCTCGCTATGGGACGAGAGTTTCTTCTCAAGCCCCGCCTTCAAGCGTCGTGTGCCGGTCTTCTTCGGCCAAGGCAGCAAGGACCCGGTGTTTCCAATCGAGAAACAGGAAGCCTTCTTCCGCTCCATCCTGGCCAAATCGAAGAGCTATCCCACACGCTTCGTCCGCTTCGAGACCGGCACGCACGGCACGCCCATCCGCATGACCGACTGGCGCGGCACGCTCAACTGGATGTTGTCGGAGGCCCCTTAAGGCGCGGTATTGTAGTCGACGACCGTCTGCGGATTTTCCTCGCCGTCATAAGACGCGTCGACGTCGTACTGGACCAGGGAAAAATCGCCGTTGCGAAACAGATAGGTCCCCGACGAAGAGGCATCGCCGATGCCGCGCCATTTGTTGAAGGTGGTGATCGTCTTGGTCTCTTCGTCGTAATCGGAATTGGTTGCCCAGCCGGAGGTCTGGAAGCCAACTATGGTCATGCCCAGCAATTTGCCGTCGCTGTCATTGTTCTCGTAGCGGATGTCCATTTCAGGTTCGGCGAACTGCAATTGTCTTACGCCAAGCACGTCGTCGCTCATGTAATAGATCGAGTTTTCGTTGTAGGCTGCGGCCGAGCAGGCGAAATGGAAAAGCCGCGTTTCGCTTTCGGGATCGCTGGTAGCCGCATCCTTGTCCTTATAGTGGATCGAGAAAATATCCGGCTTCTGCGCCAAAAGATCCTTGTCGCACTGGTCGCCATAGGTCGCGGCAAACGCCTTGTTGGCCTGCTCAAGCGCTGCGTCCTTCTTCGGCGGCGGCGGTCCTTCGCCGCAGCTTGCCGGCACGGCATCCTCGAAATCGGCCTTTGAGGGTTTCAGCGCACCCTTGTCGATGAAGATCGAGCGAAATGGCGGTTCCTGGATCGAGGCGTTGATCTGGCGCAGCGTATAGCAGCCGGCAAAGACATTCTCGCTGCCGTCCTTGGCCGTCGCCCGGATGGCGACCGGAACGCTGTAGTAGATGCTGCCGGCAGCCCCGTCTTCGGATACGCCACCGGTTTTGACTTCGACCGTGTCCGTGCCGTCATAGCCTTTGACGAAGGAATTGAAATCCTTGGCCGGCTTGGTGTCGCCGAAATAGTCCCAGGCGCGCGCGAATTCGTGCCGGCTGATGGCACTATAAAGCGACCGGATCACCGCTTCGGCATTCGACCTGTCGTCGATATAAGGCGCGTCTGCGGCGAGCGCCGATTGGCCGGCAACGGCAAGAGAGATAAAGGCGGTCGCTGCAAAAAGGGCGCGTCTCATGGGGAACCTCCACTCGATAAAAAATCCTATCATATCGATTGCGGCGACGTGGTGACGCTTGAACAATCGCCTGCGAAAGCGCTACCTCTCGCCATAGGCAGTAGGGCTGCGTGGAGATTTCTTGTGACCATATCAATGTATGAAGCATCCGTGCCGGTATTTTCGGCGAGGCTGAAGTCACTGGCCAATGTGCTGAACATTGCCGAGCAAAATGCGGCTGATCGCAAGATCGATCCGCAGGTGTATCTGACGGCGAGGCTGGCGCCGGACATGTTTGGGCTGACCAGGCAGGTACAGATTGCCACCGATCACGCCAAGGGCGCGCCATCGCGGCTTGCCGGGCGTGAGGTGCCAAAATACGAGGATAATGAGACGAGCTTCGTTGATCTGCAGGCCCGCCTTACCAAGACGCTCGACTATCTCGCGACATTTTCGGCGGCCGAATTCGATGGTTCAGATGACAGGATGGTCGAACTGCGGCTTGCGGGGCGCGAGGTTTCGATGCCGGGAATGCAGTATCTGCTGCATGCCGCCATGCCCAATTTCTACTTCCACCTGACCACCGCCTACGACATCCTGCGCCACAACGGCGTGCCATTGGGCAAGTCGATCTTCCTCGGATTGCGTTGAGATCAGCTTGTGAGATATCCTGCTGCGGCGGGATATCTCACGGCGCGCTGTTTAGCGCAGGGACATTTCCCGGGCGATGCGCGGGAAATCGGCCGGCTTGACGCCGATATCGGCGCGATCGGCATTGCTCATCGAATGGAGCAGCGCCAGTGCCGCACGATAACGCAGCTGTTCCCGCGGACGCGGACGGGCGAACATTTCAGTGAAGAATCCCACGATTCAAGCCCCTTATGGAACCTCCACGGCCGTCAATATAGGCAGATCATGACAATTGTGCAGTGCAGCATTCGCATGGCAGCCATGCTGCCCTGATCTTTTTTGACATAATTCGGCTGTTCCGGCGAAACTTCTGCGGTGCTTCGACCGTAGGCCTCAGTGCCGGCACTTGGCCGGTTTTTCCTCGCCATTCCTGGCGAACTTCCGGACTGCATTCACATGCAGTCCGGTCTTTTTTGTTAGCTGCGGCGAAAAACTCCGTTCGCCGGCATCCTGGGAAAGTCGCCTGGCCTGCCGTCGGTGGGCTTGGAAGCGGGCGGCGCTTTCCTGTATGCTATTGCTTCCTCCTCGCGCAGCCGCGCAAAATTCCCGCCGGAGAAACTCCATGCACAAACGCCGTCTCGGCCAGACCGAGCTTTTCGTGTCGCAAATCTGCCTCGGATCGATGACTTGGGGCCAGCAGAACACCGAGGCGGACGGTCACGCCCAGATGGATCTGGCGTTTGCTCGCGGCGTCAATTTCATCGACACCGCCGAACTCTATCCGATCCCGCCCAAGGCGGAGACACAAGGCCGTACCGAGACAATCATCGGCAATTGGATGAAGGAGAAGCGCAATCGGGACCAAGTGATCATCGCCTCGAAGGTAGTTGGTCGCACCGCCAACACTTGGTTTCGCGGCGACCGCCCGTCTAAACTGGTGCGCGCCGATATCTTCGACGCTATTGATAAGTCACTCGCTAGGCTCAACACCGATTACATCGACCTATATCAGATCCATTGGCCGGAACGCGACGTGCCGTGGGGTGCCAATCCGAACCGCATCGGCACCTTGCCGCGACGCTCCGATGCCACCGGCGTGCCGGAAGGCGAGACGCCGATCGCCGAGACGCTTGCCGTATTCGATGAACTGGTGAAGGCCGGCAAGATCCGCCATTTCGGCCTGTCGAACGAGAATTCCTGGGGCGTCATGCGTTTCATTGCCGAAGCCGACAAGGGCCTCGGCCCGCGCGTCGCCTCGCTGCAGAACGCCTATAATTTCGTCAATCGCACCTTCGAAGTGAACCTTGCCGAAGTCTGCGAGCGCGAGCAGGTGTCGCTGCTTGCCTATTCACCGCTGGCGCAAGGCTATTTGACCGGCAAATACGATCATGGCGCGCGGCCGCAGGGCTCGCGCTCGCAGTTGTTCAACCGCGGCCAGCGCTACGAGACGCCGAATGCTGCCGAGGTGCAGCTCGAATACAACCGGTTGGCGCGCACCTTCGGCATGGAGCCGGCGCTGTTTGCCAATGCCTATGTCTCGAACCGGCCCTTGGTCACCTCGAACATCATCGGCACCACCACCATTTCGCAACTCGAAATGGCGCTCTCTTCCGCCGACGTGGTCTGGACCGAGGAGATGCAGAAGGCCGTTGATGCGATCCATCAGCGCGTCGGCAATCCGTGCCCTTGATGCGTCGGGACGTGGTTGTCCGATCGTCATAAGGAGAGGGGGACAGCCATGGGCTTCCGGATCGATGCGGTGCGCGCGAAATTTCCGGCCTTGTCGTTGACCGATAAGGGCCGCCGGCGCATTTATCTCGACAATCCTGCCGGCACGCAGGTGCCGCAGGCGGTGGCGGACGCGGTGTCACGCTGTCTGCTGACCACCAATGCCAATCTCGGCGGCTTCTTCGAGACCAGTATTGCGGCACAGGACATTGTCGACGAGGCCCATCTGGCGATGGCGGATTTCCTCGGCGCTGCGAGCCCGCAGGAAATTATCATCGGTGCCAACATGACGACATTGACCTACCACATGTCGCGAACGCTCGGCCGCACGATGAAGCCCGGGGACGAGATCATCCTCACCCGCATGGACCATGAGGGCAACGTCTCACCCTGGCTGCAGCTGGCTGAAGACCTTGGCCTTGTCGTGCGCTGGCTGCCTTTCGACCAGCAGAGCTGGCAGATCGAGGAGGCGGCGCTCGCCGCGTTGCTTTCCGAGAGGACGCGGCTCGTCGCGCTCAACTACGCCAGCAATCTCACCGGGTCGATCAACCGGGTGAAGGCGTTGACCGGCATCGCCAGGCGGGCTGGTGCGTTGGTCTACGTCGATGCCGTCCAGTTCGCGCCGCATGGTCTCATCGACGTCCAAAACCTCGGCTGCGATTTCCTGATCTGCTCGGCGTACAAGTTCTTCGGCCCGCATATGGGAATTTTGTGGGGCAGGCTGGACGTTATCGATGCGCTTAAGCCGTATAAATGCCGTTGCTCGTCCAATGCCTTGCCGGAGCGCTTCGAGCTCGGCACGCCGCAAATTGAATTGATGGCCGGCCTGTCGGCGGCTGTCGATTATTTTGCCGAGTTGGGAGCGGCAGCTGGTGCGCAAGGGTCGCGTCGGCGGAAAATCGCCAAGGCCTTCGAAGTCTCAATCGCTTACGAGAACCCGCTAACGCAACAGTTGATCGACGGTCTGTCGGATATTGCCGGCCTGACCATCCACGGCATCACCGATCCGAAGCGGATCAATGAGCGTGTGCCGACGGTGTCGTTCACTGTCGAAGGCATAGCGCCGGAGACGATCGTGCGGCAGATGAATGCGGAAAACATCTTCCTGTGGTCCGGCCACAACTACGCCTGGGAGATCGTCCACCAGCTCGGCATCCCGGCCGAGCAGGGCGTGGTGCGCATCGGCATCGCCCATTACAACACTGCAGCCGAGATCGACGAGACGCTGGAGAGCGTGCACCGCGTTGTCGCCATGCTGAGGCACGAGCGATCCTGAGCGGGCCACGCCGACGGATCATCGCTTGTGGGCCCCGCCAAAACCGGTGAGGAAGGCGGTGAGATTGTCGCCGAGCTCGTCGCAGAGATAGCCGCCTTCCTGGACGATGACCGTCGGCAGCCCGAGCCCGGCGATCGCCTCGCCGATGCGCGAAAAACCAGGCGTGCTCACCGACAGCCCGCCGAACGGATCACCTTCGAAGGCGTCCAGCCCCAGCGCGACCACAAGCGCATCGGGCGAGAAGGCGTTGATGCGCTGGAACGCTGCCGCCAGTGCTTCGAGGAAAGCCGCATCGCCGGATTTGCGCGGCAGCGGCAGGTTGAGATTGTAGCCGAGGCCGGCGCCTTCGCCGCGCTCGTCCGCATAGCCCCAGAAAAACGGATAGAACCGCACCGGGTCGGCATGCAGCGACACGGTGAGCACGTCCGGCCGGGCATAGAAGATGCCTTGCGTCCCGTTGCCGTGATGCAGGTCGACATCGAGGATCGCCACCCGCGCTGCCTGCTTGCGTAGAGCCTGTGCGGCGACCGCCGAATTGTTGATGAAGCAGAAGCCGCCGGCGACGTCGGCAAAGGCGTGATGGCCGGGCGGCCGGCATAGCGCGTAGGCGGCCGGCGCTCCCAACATCACCGCCTCGGCGGTTTCAACCGCGCTCCAGGCGCTCCAAAGCGCGCTCTGCCACGTCTCGCCGGAGATCGGGCAGGCTGTGTCGGCCATGTGGTAGCCGGCTTGGCCGACCGCCGAGGCCGGATAGGAGCCGTTCCGCGCGATCGGGTGGATGTTGGGGATGACCTCGGCCGAGGCGCCCTCGATGCGCTGCCAGCGCGCGAAGATATGGTGAAGGAAATCGAGATATTCCGGCGTATGTACCGCGGCAATAGGGCCGAGTCCGTGATCCCGCGGCCGTTCGATCGTGCAGCCGGCAGCCTTTGCGCCGGCCAACAATCGCTCGACCCGTTCCGGCTTTTCCGGATTGGGCTGCGGCGTGCCGCTGGAGAGGAACGCCTTCGGGTCGTGGCGCTTCTGTTCTTCGGCATAGAAGGCTTTCATGTTGGCTCCTCCGGTGCATCGGCGAAAGCAAAAAAGGCGTCGCCGACGATCTTCTGCACCTGCTCGTAGCTGGACCAGGCAATGCCCAACCGTTCGTAAAAAGCCTTGGCGGTCTCGTTGTCGGTATCGACGGACAGCTTGAGATAGACGCCGCCGTCCTTCCGGCATTGCGCCGCGACCTGGCGCAGCAGGCGCTCGCCGATCCTGCGGCCGCGAAAACGGTCCTCGACATAGAGGTCCTGCACATAGACGCCGGGCCGGCCCATCCATGTCGAGAAGATTGGAAAATGCAGGCAAAGCCCGGCAAACTCGCCGCCGACCTCGGCGATCAGGGTCGAGAAGGCAGGCTTCTCGCCAAAGCCATAGGTGCGGAGATCCCGAGCTGTCGAGGTGATCTCCTGATGTGCGCCGACATGCGCGCCGAGCCGTAGGAGCGCGGCGTGGATGGTTTCGACGTCCTCCACCCGGCCGGGCCGGATGACAATGTCTCTTGACGGTGGGTTGGTCACGGCCGCATCTCAGAACGCCACGCGGTCGCCGCCCTTGAGCGCCAGCATCTGCCGCGCCTCGGCCGGCGTCGCGACGTCCAGCGACAATCCGTCGAGCACGCTGCGGATGCGGCGCACCTGGTCGGCATTGGACTTGGCGAGTTGGCGCCCGTCGTAGAGGCTGTCCTCCAGCCCGACGCGGACATTGCCGCCCATCGCCGCCGCAATCGAGACCATCGGCATCTGGTGGCGTCCGGCGGCCAGCACCGAAAATTGGTAGCTATCGCCGAACAGTTTGTCGGCGATGCGCTTCATGTGGATCAGGTTTTCTGGATCGGCGCCGATGCCGCCAAGGATGCCCAAAACAAACTGGATGAACAAAGGTCCAGACACCAGCCGACGATCGCGAAAATGCGCCAGCGAATAGAGATGGCCGACATCGTAGCACTCGAATTCGAAGCGCGTGCCGCAACCGCGCCCGAGGTTCTCGAGCACCGTCTCCATGTCGGCAAAGGTGTTTTTGAAGATCGTGTCGCGGGTGGCCTCAAGCAGTTTCGGCTCCCATTCGTGCTGCCATTCCCGCGGCCGCTCGAGCATCGGGAACAGCGCAAAGTTCATCGAACCCATATTGAGCGAACACATTTCCGGCTCGGCCCTGAGCGGCGCGGCCAGCCGCTGGTCGAGCGTCATCAGCGACGATCCGCCGGTGGTGATGTTGATCACCGCATCGGTCGCCTGCTTGATGCGCGGCAGGAACTGCATGAACACCTCGGGGTCGGCGGTCGGCCGCCCATCCTTAGGGTCGCGGGCATGAAGATGCAGGATCGAAGCGCCCGCCTCGGCGGCGGCGATTGCGTCTGCGGCGATCTGGTCCGGCGTCACTGGCAGATGCGGCGACATCGACGGGGTGTGCACCGACCCGGTGACGGCGCAGGTGATGATGACTTTGCGCGGTGCCATGGTTCGTTCCTCAGCCTTCGACCGGCAGGTCGAGCTCGCCGGCCAGCACCTCGAGCGCGTCACCGATGATGGATATGATCTCGCCGATCTGCGCGGCGGTGACGATCATCGGCGGCGCGACCATGAAATTGTCGCCGTCGACACCGCCCTTGACCTTGCGTCCGTAGATGATCAGGCCGCGCTCATAGGCGAGGTCGAGCAGGCGCTGAGTGGCCTTTTTCGCCGGCTCGATCGGCCTCAGCGTGTCCGGATCGGCGACCATTTCGGCACCGGTGAGCAGGCCCTTGCCGCGGACGTCGGCGATGAACGGAAACCGCTTCGCCAATCCCTTCAGCTCGGCCATCAATAGCTCGCCCATGACAGCCGCGTTGGCGATCAGGCCGAGACGGTCCATCTCGCCGAGCACGGCGAGCCCGGCGACGCAGGCGAGCGGATTGCCGGCATAGGTATGGCCGTGCTGGAAGCCGCCCGACGCGAGCAATGGCTGCACCAGCCGCATCGGTGCCGCCAGCGCACCGAGCGGGGCATAGCCCGAGCCCAGCCCCTTCGACAGCGCGACGATGTCTGGCTTGCAGTTCCAGTGGTCGCCGCCAAGGAATTTTCCGGTGCGGCCGGCACCACTCATCACTTCGTCATGAATGAGCAGGATGCCGTAGCGATTGCAGATCTCGCGGATGCGCGGATAATAGCTGTCGGGCGCCACCAATGCAGCCGTGGCAGCGCCGCCGACCGGCTCCATAATGAAGGCGAGCACGCTCTGCGGTCCCTCGGCGAGGATCTTTTCCTCCAGCATGTCGGCGTAGCGGGTGCCGCGCTGTTCCATCGAAAGATTGTCGCGGTCGCGCCAGGCGGCAGGCGCCGGCACCGTCGGCATGAGCTGCATCATCGGCGCAAAAGTTTCGGCCAGCGCATCGTCGCCGGTGACGGCGAGCGCGCCAAGCGTGCCGCCATGATAGGACGGAAAGCGCGTGATCACCTTCCAGCGGCTGGGCTGGCCGGTGGCGACCGCCCATTGCCGCGCCAGCTTGACGCAGGATTCCGTCGCTTCAGAGCCGCCGGAGACGAAAAAGATGCGGTCCAGGCCCTCGGGGAGTTTGGCCGCCAGTTGCCGCGCGAGCTCCTCTGCCGGTTCGTTCTCGAAATGCAGGCGGTAGGCGAAGGTGGCGCGGTCCATCTGCCGTTTCATCGCGTCGAGCACGTTGCGATTGGAGTGGCCGATATTGGCGACCATCGGGCCGCTCGATCCGTCGATGAAGCGGCGGCCATCCTGCGTCCACATGTAGATGCCTTCGGCGCGGTCGATCAGCGGCCGGCGCAGGCTGGACAGATAGAACAGATGCGAGGCTTCGCGGGCTTCCGGGGCAGGGGACTTCAGCATGTCATGACTTTCCGAGATAACGAGGACATTTCTGGTAACACGCTCGACCATCGCATCCTGCCCTAGCAGGCCGGCAACCCATTCGCAGCTTCCGGCGTGAAACACCTCGCCTTTGCCGCGCCGGAAATTGACGATCATGCCGTTGCCGCGTTTGACCTTGTCGAGATTGGCATCGCTTGCCTCGCCGAACAGCGTTTCGGCGGTGAAGCGACCGTCCTCGTCGCCGAGGAACTGGTCCTCGAACGGAATGTCGGCGCTTTCCTCGACCTGGGCAGCCATGCCGACCGCGAGCACCTGCAGGCCGTCCGGTGCGCCGCTGTCGGGCGTGGGGTAGGGCAGGCCGCCGCGGATCTCGAAATCGAGCCCATCGACCTCATAGCCATAGACATGGCTGTCGGCGCCGAGCAGGTCGCCATAGTAGATGCCGGTACCGGCAAAGGCCCAATGCTCCGGCCGGTAGACCGGAAAGCCGCGCACACCGCGCGGCGCACAGCCGCCCCAGCCGGCATAGACGCCTCTTGTCGCGTTGAGGCCGAAGGTCGCCGCACCCGGCCGGCCGATTTCCGGCGCTTCCCAGGAATTGGTGGCGCGCCTTATATCGCCGCCGCGATAGGCCGGGTCCTCGGCGCGGGCGCGGTATTTGTAGCAGACCTGCCGGCGGCCTTCGTCCTCCAGCCTGGTCTGCCACATGAAGTTGCCGGCAAAGCGCGCCGCATGACCGCCGCGCTCGACATAGCTGTCGACCGCATCACGCATTTCCCAGGTCCAATATTCGTCGTGGCCGACGAAGACGACGCAGTCATAGCCGTCGAGAATGTCGGGCGAAAAATGCAGATCGTGCTGGCTGGCGAGATCGACGGCGTAGCCGGAACGCTCAGCGAAGCGGAAGAAATGGCTGTCGTAGCTTGCCCAGCCGGCTGAGGCGTATTTCTTCGAATGGCCGGTGGCAAAGGCCCATTCCATGTGCGGATAGCGCGGCACGGTTTTCGGCGGCACCGCAACTTCGAGCGGCACGCGCGGCGCATCCTTGGGCAGCACGACGAAGCCGCGGCACCAAGGCCGCTGCGTCGACACCATTCGTGCATACTGGTCGCGGGCCGGCCCGGTGATGCCTTCGTAATGGTTGGAACCGCCCCATGTGTTGTAGGCGAGCCAGGTGCCGGTGGCCGCGACCTGCAGCACGCGGCCGGGTTTCTTGCCGGGCTGCGGCGAGACGATGAAAAGGTGATGACAGCGGATCGGCTTGCCGTCGCGACCGTCCGCTTCAAGCGTGACGCGATAGGCGCCGGATGGCCAGTCGTCGCCGATGCGAAACTCGAACGACGCCTGCCAGCCGCAGCCTTCGACCGAACATTGATCCGGCGTATCTTGCCAGCGCGCCGCGATTCCGGTCCTTTCGAACATTGTCGTTTCCGCGCCGCCGTCGCGGATGATCGCGATGCCGAAACTGGTGGCCGTCGAACTGACATGCAGCGCCACCATCTCGCCGGGGCGATAGGAAAAACGGTCGCTGTAGCACCAGATTTCGCCACGCCCGCCATCCATACCGGGCCATTCCCAGTAATGGCTGCGCACCGCCTGGCGTCGCTGCTCCGGCGTCAGTCCGAAATCGGGAAACTCGGTCGGCAGATGGTTCATGGACACCGCTAAGGTCGAAGGCCGCCATTTCGGCCATCCGCCGGCCAAGCGTCAATTGGAAACGATCGGACCAGCCATTGCCGGGCTGCTCACTTGGCCTTGCCTGACAAACAGACTATCTCACAAAGGGCGGCGTTGTCCGCCACGGGAGTCGATATGCTGAGAGTGCAAAAGGTCAGGGTCAACGATATCTACGTGCCGACCGCGCGCAAGAAGACGCTGCATCCCGAGACCGTCCGCCATCTGGCCGAGGACATTCTGGAAAACGGCATGAAGATGCCGATCCAGGTGCGCCATGACGGCAAGCGCCATATCCTGGTCGAAGGGTTGCATCGGCTGGAAGCGGCCAAGTGGCTCGGCGAGACCGAGATCGACGCCTATCTGGTGCAAGCCAAGCGCCACTGAAGCCACTCAGTTCCTTCGTTCGAATCTCCGGTCCCGCGGATTTTTTCTCGCGGACCGTGTCGGCTTGCGTCTTGTTGGTTCGTCCTAGACACGAAAGCCAAAACCGACATGTGAGGGAACACCATGACCACCAAGCTGGACATCGCCCCCAACTCCGACCGCGAGCTGGTTCTCGCCCGCATCATCGATGCGCCGCGCGAGAACGTCTATCGCTGCTGGACCGAGCCGAACCTGTTGACGCAATGGTTCTCGCCGAAGCCGTGGACGACGCCGCGCGCCGAAATGGATGTGCGGACCGGTGGCTCCACCCTTGTCGTCATGGCCGATCCCGACGGCAAGGAGTTCCCGAATCCAGGCATCTTCCTCGAAGTCGTACCAGGCAAAAAGCTCGTCTTCACCGATGCCTATACCAAGGCGTGGGAGCCGTCCGAAAAGCCGTTCATGACGGTCGTGCTGACCTTCGACGACGAGGGCGAGGGCAAGACCCGCTACATCGCCCGGGTTGCGCATTGGTCGGTCGCCGACCGCGAACAGCACGAGAAAATGGGTTTTCACGACGGCTGGGGCCAGTGCGCCGAACAGCTCGAGGAGGTCGCCAAGCTACTTTGATGCACAAGCGACTTTGATGCAAACGAGAGAGGGAGACTGATATGTCCAGATCGATATTTTTTGCCATTTTCGCCTCGGCCGCCGCGCTCTTTGCCGCGCCGGGCACCATCAACGCAGAGGAGGCCAAGCCCGCCATGACGACCGCAACCGCAACACTGCCGAAGCCGCAAAAGTCCGGCCTGCTGCCGATCAACGGCCTGAACTATTATTACGCCGTCTATGGCAAGGGCGAGCCGTTGCTTCTGCTGCATGGCGGTCTCGGCACAACCGACATGTTCGCGCCGATCCTGCCGAAGCTTACCGAAAACCGCACCGTCATCGGGGTCGACCTGCAGGGCCATGGCCGCACCGCGCTCGGCGACCGGCCGCTCAGCTTGGAGGCGATGGGCGACGACATGGCGGCGATCGTCAAGGCGCTCGGCTACGACAAGGTCGACGTCATGGGATATTCGCTGGGTGGGGGCGTCGCCTTCCGCATGGCCGTGCAGCATCCCGACGTGGTGCGCCGGCTCGTCCTGGTCTCGACCGGCTACGCCGCGGACGGCTTCTATGCCGAGATGCGTGGCCAGCAGGCACAAGTCGGCGCGGCGATGGCCGACATGATGAAGGACACGCCGATGTACAAATCCTACGTCGCGGTCGCGCCGCATCCGGAGGATTTTCCGAAACTGCTCGACCAACTCGGCGCCTATATGCGCAAGGACTACGATTATTCTGCCGACGTGCCGAAGCTGAAAATGCCGGTCATGCTGGTGTTCGGCGACAGTGACATGTACCGGCCCGAGCACGAGATCAAGTTCTACCAGATGCTTGGCGGCGGGTTGAAGGACGCCGGCTGGATGCGCGAGAACCTGTCGCAAAACCGCCTGGCGATCCTGCCGAACCGCACGCACTATGACGTGTTCTTCGCGCCGGAACTGACAGCTGCCACGCTGCCGTTCCTCAATGGCGAGACCAAGGTCAAGACTTGGGATGAGGTCGTCAACGAAACGAACTGACGCTCAGTCAATTGTCTGCCGGCCGTCTCCCGCGAGATGGCCGGCATTTCGTTGATGAGGCCTTGGCTCGGCGCATCCAGCCGATCGCCCATCGGCCGGATCACAGCTTTAGATAACGCCATCAAAGCTTTTCAATTGACGGTGCCACGCCTATCGATAGGTATCGCCTATCCTCGCAGGAAGGGACATGGGCGATGGCAAGATATCAGGGCGGGTGTTTGTGCGGTGCGGTGCGCTACCATGCCGAGGCGACACCGATCAATGAGCGCGTCTGCCATTGCCGGCTCTGCCAGAAGGCACTGGGTGCCGCCTTCAACGCGCGCGTGCTGTTCCGCATCGACGATGTGACGGTCGACGGACCGGTGGCGACGGTGAATTCCTCGCCCGATCTCAAGCGTGGCTTTTGCCCGCGTTGCGGCACGACGATGTTTTCCCGGCGCGATTCCGCCGGCATCATCGGCATCACGACCGGCTCGCTCGATGATCCTTCGGTGTTCAGGCCTGAGATGCACATCTGGACCGCCTCGAAGCAGCCCTGGGTCCAGATCGACGACGGCCTGCCGCAATATGAAGGCGCGCCACCTCCGGCTTGAGGTGAAGTCGGGATAAAATTTAATCCAAAGCGACACGAGATAGCCGGCAAAGCGTCATTGGCGGGCCATCATTGCTGCCTATCTATTGCGTGCGGGCGGCAGTCGAGGAGGCGACGGAATGAACGACAGCATCAACACCCTGGACGAGCTCTTGAGTGATCCGATGATCAAGCTGGTGATGGAGCGCGACCGCGTGCAGCCGGCAGAACTTCGCACGCTGCTCGAGGAAAAGGTCCGCCGGGCGGACGATGATGTGGCGGTCAACGATCGTTTTGTACCGCCGGCCCACCTTATGGCCACCACCTGCCACAAGCTGTGGCTGTGCGGCTAGGGTCTTGAAGCGGTCAGCCGGAATTTGCCGGCAAATAGCTGTAATGACTGCGGAAATAAGCGAGCCTGAAGCCGAGCCGCGCATAGTTGCGATACGCCGGCCCGTCGCGTTCGGCGTGCGGCGCCTCGATGTCGGACACGAACAGTTTTGCACCGGCCGCAAGTCCGTCGCGCACCATCGCTTCGCCGAGCATTGCATCGAGGTCGAAGCTCGGCGCCATGATGCCGGGCACCGGCGCGTCGATGCCGCTCCAGGCCATGCCGTCGGCACCGATGAACATCGAGCGCACCGCCGCCACCGCGCCGTCCCGCCGCAGCATGTAATGATGCCAGCCGCGTCGGCCGGCCAGCGCCCGCAACCACGGTGAGGTCGGCAACCGATATTGGCTGTCGATGAACCCAGCCCATTCCCTTGCCGTTGCCAACGTTACCCGCTCGACCGAGACACCCTTCGACGGGAAAAGCGGCTCCGTTGGCAATGGCGTGGCATCGCGAAAGATGCGTTCCCAGCCGCCCTGACGCTGCAGGCCGCGTGCCTCGAGCCAGCAGCTGAGCGTCGCGGGCTCGGTATGCGGATTGGTGTAGAACCAGGGCCGCAGAATACCGGCCTCGCGATAATGCGCCAGAAGCGCGTCGAGCCGGCTCTCGGTGGCAGCGCTATCGACACCGAGATTCTTGACGCAGTTGAAATGGATGAACGGGATCGTCGTGCAGGTGGTCCAGACGAGATCGCCATCTTCGGCGATGGCAAGGCCTTGCCTTGCGGCAAAGTCTGCCGGGGCGGCGCGATAGAGATCGAGCCAGGCATTGACCTCGGCGCGTTCGATAACGCGGCTGAGATCGCCAGATATCTCGTCGATCCCGATGGCGGGCGAGCGTGGCTCGGGTGGGGCTACGGGCTGAAATTCTGACAGGGCGGCGGGCTGCATGACTTCCTCCCAAGTATGGCCTTACACCGTAAGATTAGTGGAGACTAATCTCATGTCGTGAGTTGTCAAGCGGGATTGCGAGGCAGCCATGTGGCCGAACGTTGGGGGAAAGCGCACCCCGTCCGGGCGAACGTGCCGATGCAAACCCCTAACAATTCGATTCAAACTTTGTTGGTAGTTTCTTGTTAGGAATCCAGCTTGGTTTGTCCGGCGGCGTTGTCCTGCCTTCGGTCTGTTGTGTTTTGCGTACAGGTCCAGATGCGTATATCCGGCGTCGTCATCTTTTCGATCGCAGCGCTGTGCCTTGCCGGCTGTACGTCGACCTCCGGCGTCGATGCGCTGCAAGTGCCGTCCAGCGAGACCACCAGCTCGGTTGTGCGGCCACCCGCGCCGGTGGCGTCCGTGGCGAAAACTGATGCTGCGCCCGCTTTTGCCGAACAGGAGCAGGACGAACAGCCGGTCGCGATGGACGTACCCGATCAGGACGTCGAACCGCCGGCCGAGGTCATCGCGCTGATGTCGCCGCCGAAGCGGCTGACACGCGCAGCACCGGCGATGCTTGCCGAGCCTGTCACGCGCTATGGTTTTCGCGACGCCAAGCCGATCAATTTCGGTAAGTCCTCGTCGCCGAGGCGCCTTGCCGTCCATGGCGTCGACGTTTCACGCTGGCAGGGCAATGTGAACTGGCAAAAGCTGCGCGCCCAGGGCGCCAACTTCGCCTACATCAAGGCGACCGACGGCGGCGATCATCTCGACCCGATGTTTACCAGGAACTGGCGCAATGCCGACGCTGCCGGCCTGAAGCGCGGCGCCTATCACTTCTTCTACTGGTGCCGCACCGCCGGCGAGCAGGCCGACTGGTTCATCCGCAACGTGCCGAGGGTCGAGGGCGCGCTGCCGCCGGTGATCGACGTCGAGTGGAACGGCGAATCCAGCTGCAAGCGCCGCCCGTCGCGGCAAAAGGTGCTGGAAAAGATGCAGGTGTTCATGGACAAGCTCGAGCGCCGCTACGGCCAGCGGCCGATCATCTACACCGCGCCCGACTTCTACCGCGACAATCTGCGCGGCGCCTTCCCCGATTATCCATTCTGGCTGCGCGCCGTGGCCGCGCATCCGTCAAAGGTTTATCCCGGCCGCAAATGGCTGTTCTGGCAATATTCCGGCTCCGGCCTGTCGCACGGGGTGAGGGGCCGCATCGACCTCAACGTGTTCCATGGCGATGAGCGGGCATGGCGCGACTGGGTCGGTGGACGGCAGATGGTGGCCGAGGCCGAGTAGCGCTTCGCGGGTGTTAGCTGTTAGCCTTCGCCATTCTCGGGCGGTCCGAACACGAAATGTTTGTGCAATGGCGCCAACCACACCTAGGTTAAGACCGGCCGTATCTACCTGTCGCTGCAAAAGGTTACGCCTCGCCCTCCGCTTAGGCGCGATGAACATTTGATATCGCTATGCTATCCAGCCAGGACAAATGGTCGATACAACGAAGCTGAGATGTTCGATACTAGCGAGTTGATAAAGTAATCAGCCTGTCCTAAGAGGGTGGAGGACGGGAGGGAAATAATGCCTATAAAGCGAGTACACGAGTTTCGAGATCCGTTACACAACTTCATAGAGCTCGATCGACAGCAGCGTGCATTGGTGGATTCGATCCCATTTCAGAGGCTGCGCCATATCCACCAACTTGCTCTTACTTCATTCGTATATCCAGGAGCTACCCACAAGCGCTTCGACCATTCAATCGGTGTGATGCATTTGGCTCAAAAGGTTTTTGACGTCCTTGTTGATCCAGCAAATATACATCCAACCGTTGAGCACATAATACCCGATCGACAAAATCTTGCCTATTGGCGTTCTGTACTCTCTCTTTCTGCGTTGGCGCATGATCTCGGCCACTTGCCCTTCTCTCACGCTGCAGAGAAAAAGCTTTTGCCTCATGGCGAAGATCACGAAAACCTGACTTTGGATCTCATCTCAAGTGATCTTATGGCAGGCGTATGGGATATGGGTCACCGGGTTCATGTGAGGGATGTTCAAAAACTCGCTGTTGGGCAAAAGAAGTTAAAAAATGAAAATTTTACAACCTGGGAATCGATTCTGTCAGAAGTAATAACTGGAGATTCGTTTGGTGTTGATAGGATGGATTACCTTCTTCGGGACTCATACTATGCGGGAGTTAATTACGGCAAATTTGACCACGCCAAGCTTATCTCGTCTCTCCGAATATTGCCAGAGTCCATGGGAAACGGCGGAAGTACAGAGCCATTGCTAGGTGTGGAGTTCAATGGATTGCATTCGGCAGAGGCGCTTCTTTTAGCTCGCTATTTCATGTATGAACAGGTATATTTTCACCCGATTCGCCGGATATATGATCTTCATCTGATTGATTACATGGTAAGCCACTACGGTGCGAACGGCTATCGTAAAGACGTTGCGTTCCACCTCTCTCAAACAGACAATGAGGTGATGTCATCGATTCGGGCGGCGTTTGGAAATTTCGATGCTCCCGGTCATGATTCAGCACAGGCAATTCTTCGACGAGGGCATTTTAGGTCCGTCTACAGCTACAACCCGACAGATCAGGAAATCCTTCAAAGCGCTATTGAAAGTGGGAGTTTAGAGCCTGATATCAACAAGCCGCTAAATTCTCCTGCGTATCAGCTTGGAAAGATACTATCGAAGAATTTTGGGGAGGCTAATATCAAAACGGATTTCTATATCCAGGGGTCATCGCCGGCATTGTTCCCGGTGCTTATGCCTGATGGCCGCGTAGAATCTTCCGTGTCTGTGTCTCCGATCCTCGCCAATTTTCCTCTTATGACCGTTGATTCAATTTACGCTTCTCCAACTATCGCTGGCGACGTCCGTGCTTGGATTGCCCAAGAACGCCACGCCGTTCTCACTGGGGCCGTGAAATGACTACTACTAAGGAAATGGTCCTTGTTGGTGGCGTCGTTAAGGCGCTGAGAGATCGCCACAGCTGGACAGGTGAAACGCATATACAGAAAGCTATTTTTATAGCGAAAGTAGTGAAGCATGTTCCCTTCGAAAGTGAGTTCGTGCTTTATAAGCATGGCCCTTTCTCATTTGATCTGAGCAAGAGTATTGTTCATATGCGAAGCCGGGGTCTGCTAGTGACGGAGGTGAACCCTGGGTATGGGCCTTCCTTTAGTGTCAATGAAACGCTTTGGCGTGCTCTTGACAGGACGGCATCTAATATTTTTGCGCAGTATGAGGCTTCTGTTTCCAAGATATGCGAAATTTTGGCTCCTAAAAACGTTGCCGAACTTGAGAGGATAGCTACTGCAATTTACGTTTCGGAGCTTTTACCGAATTCCTCAAAGGAAGACAAAATTGGAGAACTTGTTCGGTTGAAGCCTCATATACTTCCAGATCTAGCTAAGAAAGCTTTTGAAGAGGCGAACCTCTTCCAATAAAAAAGCGTGGCCAATAGAGCTACTGACGACGCTTTAATTGCTATCGAAAGAGCTATCCTCAGCCCCCCTAGTCATCCCGATCCGAGTCACGCCAACGGATGTGGAGGAGCAGGCGGAGTTCGCCGATCCTTTGTGGGCGACCGCAATTCTTCCTCCACCCCCAGGATAACTTCTTCGATCCGGAGTGCGAGGTTGTGTCCAATAGCCACGTATCGAGCATCCTCAACTGACCAGAAAAGCTGAGAGTCGAGCAGTGACAGCACGACCAGATTATCTATCTCTGGATAGCTTTGCTTGATTAAAGAGAGGGCTCCAATCGTCAATCTCGTTGATAGAGGAGGCTTCTTTGTATTCCAGAGGTGAACCGCACATCTTTTACCGTCTATCACTGTCCCAAAATCCGCCGTGAAGCTGAGTTTGAAGACGTCGTTTGGGCTAGTGTAAATGTGGCTCTTAACTTCAAAAAGTTTTGCGGGATGAGAAGCACGCCAATTCAAGAGGGTTGCGAGGCCCGCCTGGACGGAAGTTCGTTCTGGCAGTTTTGTTATGCGACCTACGGATTCGAGCACGCTCTCTATGCTCTCGCCCTTCGCGAACAATCGACTAGAGTGAAGGCGTAGTGAGCGATGAAAGTCATAGGGAGCGTCGCTCGGAGAGAGCCTTTTTCGCAACTCCGTGCGCTGAGGCTTCGTATTGAGAGAGATCAATTTTAGATAAGCTGAGGTTCCAAATTTAGGCATTTTCTATGTCCCATGTTGCCTTAGCTACCTCGACTCTAAGTCCCGACTCCCCATATGATAACCTTGCTACAGGAGAGGTCGTCAGGTCTCTTTGTCCCGCGTTGGCTTCGGCTTATTCGCGGCATCCAAGGCCGACCCGGGAGGGTCGGCCTTGGTGTTTCCAGAGGATGTCACATAAAGACATCCTTATGCGTCGTACCCTTTTTGTTCCTCTTGCCATTTCGGCCCGATCTTGCGACCGGGCCGATCATGTTACGTTTTAGCGCTGCAGATTTTCTCAGCTACATCCGCTCGTAGCCCCGCAAGTATCACACTTCTCGCAAGTCCCGTTCCGCACCATCGTGAAATTATGGCATTCCGAGCATTCGTTGCCGGTGTAGCCCTGCATCAATGATTGCTGTCGCCGGTTGGCGGCAAGTGCTTTTGCCTCGGCTGCTTCCTTCGCGGCTTCGTCGGTGAACAGTTCCGTTGGGTCGGAGGCTTCCGCGTAGACGATGTCCTCGACCAGTTCCCTGGCGCGCTCCTCGTAGTCGCGCTTGTAGGCGACGGCCTCGTCACTGGCCGGCTTCAGCGTCAGCACGTTGGAGCCGGAGAAGGCGGTCGGGGCGGTACGGGCCGGAGTTCCGGAGCCCGAACCAGCAAAGCCCTTGGGCTCGGCACTCATGCCCGACACCAGCTTGACCGGCGAGGCGCCGCGGGTCAGCCCCTTGGAGAAGGGCGTCGCCTTGCCTTCGTTGATGCCGCGCCCGAGTGCGGTCTTGTCGAAGTCCGACTGGTCGACATGGGCGAGGTCGTGGCGGCCGAGATAGGAGACGGCGAGTTCGCGGAAGACATAGTCAAGGATCGACGTGGCGTTCTTGATGGCGTCGTTACCCTGCACCATGCCAGCCGGCTCGAATTTGGTGAAGGTGAAGGCTTCGACGAATTCCTCGAGCGGCACGCCATATTGCAGGCCGAGCGAGATCGCGATGGCGAAGTTGTTCATCATCGCCCGGAAGGCGGCACCTTCCTTGTGCATGTCGATGAAGATCTCGCCGAGGCGGCCGTCATCGAATTCGCCGGTCCTGAGATAGACCTTGTGGCCGCCGACGACCGCCTTCTGGGTATAGCCCTTGCGGCGGTTCGGCAGTTTCTCGCGGTCGCGGTAGAGACGCTCGACGACGCGCTCGACGATCTTCTCGGTCACCTGCACGGCGCGCTGCGCGGCCGGTGCCGCGATCAGCTGCTCGACCGCTTCGTCCTCGTCCTCCTCGCCGTCGGCGAGCAGCGAGGCGTTGAGCGGCTGCGACAGCTTCGAGCCGTCGCGATAGAGCGCGTTGGCCTTCAGCGCCAGCTTCCACGACAGCATGTAGGCGCCCTTGGCGTCTTCCACCGTCGCGTCGTTCGGCATGTTGATGGTCTTGGAAATGGCGCCGGAAATGAAGGGCTGTGCCGCTGCCATCATCATGATGTGGCTGTTGATCGACAGCGAACGCTTGCCGATCTTGCCGCACGGGCTGGCGCAGTCGAACACAGGCAGGTGTTCGGCCTTCAGGAACGGCGCGCCTTCCAGCGTCATCGCTCCGCAGACATGGATGTTGGCGGCCTCGATGTCCTTCTTCGAGAAACCCAGCGCCGGCAGCATTTCGAACGAGAAATCATTGAGCTGCTCGTCGGTGAAGCCGAACGTCTCCTTCACCCAGTCGGCGCCCAGCGTCCATTGGTTGAAGACGAATTTGATGTCGAAGGCCGACTTCAATGCCGCATTGAGTGCGGCGATCTTTTCGTCGGTAAAGCCTTTTGCCTTGAGCGACCCGGGATTGATGCCCGGCGCCTGGTTGAGATTGCCGTGGCCGACGGCATAGGCCTCGATCTCGGCGATCTGGGCCTCGGAATAGCCGAGGGTGCGCAGCGCTTCGGGCACGGCGCGGTTGATGATCTTGAAATAGCCGCCGCCGGCCAGCTTCTTGAATTTCACCAGCGCGAAGTCGGGCTCGATACCGGTGGTGTCGCAATCCATCACCAGGCCGATCGTGCCGGTCGGTGCGATCACCGTTGCCTGCGCGTTGCGGTAGCCATGCTCCTCGCCAAGCTCGATGGCGCGGTCCCAGGCGGCCTTGGCATGGTCGGCAAGCTCCTGCTGCTTGAGATCCGAGGCGACCAGCGGCACCGGGTTGACGGCAAGCTTCTCGTAGCCGTCCCTTTCGCCGTAGGCCGCGCGGCGGTGATTGCGCATGACACGCAGCATGTTCTGCGCATTGCGGTCGTAGTCGGGGAAGGCGCCGAGCTCGGCGGCCATTTCAGCCGAAGTGGCATAGGCGGTGCCGGTCATGATCGCGGTGAGGGCGGCGCAAATGGCGCGGCCCTCGTCGGAATCGTAAGGAATGCCCGAGGTCATCAGCAGGCCGCCGATGTTGGCGTAGCCGAGGCCGAGCGTGCGGTACTCGTAGGAAAGCTTGGCGATCTCCTTCGACGGGAACTGCGCCATCATGACGGAGATTTCCAGCACCATGGTCCACAGCCGCACCGTGTGCTCGTAGGCAGCGATGTCGATGGTGCCGTCGGCGTTGCGATAGGGCAGTAGGTTGATCGACGCCAGATTGCAGGCAGTGTCGTCGAGGAACATGTATTCCGAGCACGGGTTGGACGCCCGGATCGCACCGGCCGAGGCGCAGGTGTGCCAGTCGTTCATCGTCGTGTTGAAATGCAGGCCCGGATCGGCCGACGCCCAGGCGGCGTAGCCGATCTTTTCCCAGAGATCGCGCGCCTTCAGCGTCTTCAGCACCTTGCCGTCCTTGCGGGCGGTGAGATGCCAGTCGCCGTCCTGCTCGACGGCGCGCAGGAAATCGTCCTTCAGCGACACCGAATTGTTGGAGTTCTGGCCGGAAACGGTGAGATAGGCGTCCGAATCCCAGTCGGTGTCGTAGGTCTTGAACGACATCGAGGTGTAGCCCTGCTTGGCGAACTGGATGACGCGGTAGATGTAGTTCTCCGGCACCGCGTCCTTCTTGGCCGCCTTGATCTCGCGCTTCAGCGCGGTGTTGACCGCCGGGTCGAAGCAATCGTCGCCATTGCCTTCGCAGTTGATGCAGGCCTTCATGATCGCTTCGAGATGCTTCTTGACGATCCTCGAGCCGGTGACCAGCGAGGCGACCTTCTGCTCCTCGTTGACCTTCCAGTCGATGAATTCCTCGATATCGGGATGGTCGGCGTCGACGATGACCATTTTCGCCGCGCGGCGCGTCGTGCCGCCCGATTTGATTGCGCCCGCCGCGCGGTCGCCGATCTTGAGGAAGCTCATCAGCCCCGACGAGCGGCCGCCGCCCGACAGCTTTTCGCCTTCGCCGCGCAGGAACGAGAAGTTCGAGCCGGTGCCGGAGCCATATTTGAACAGGCGCGCCTCACGCACCCACAAATCCATGATGCCGCCCTCGTTGACGAGATCGTCCTGCACGCCCTGAATGAAGCAGGCATGCGGCTGCGGATGCTCGTAGGAAGACTTCGACTTGGTCAGCTTGCCGGTGAACGGGTCGACATAGAAATGGCCCTGGCTCGGACCGTCGATGCCATAGGCCCAGTGCAGGCCGGTGTTGAACCATTGCGGCGAATTCGGCGCGACGCGCTGGGTGGCCAGCATATAGGCGAGCTCGTCGCGGAAGGCGCGCGCGTCTTCCTCCGACTTGAAGTAGCCGCCCTTCCAGCCCCAATAGGTCCAGGTGCCGGCAAGCCGGTCGAAGACCTGGCGGGCGTCGGTCTCGGAACCATAGCGCTCGGCTTCCGGCAGCTTGGCCAGTTCAGCCTCGTCGGCGACCGAACGCCACAGGAAGGAGGGGACCTGCTTCTCCTCGACCTTCTTCAGCCGTGCGGGCACGCCCGCCTTGCGGAAATATTTCTGCGCCAGGATATCGGCGGCAACCTGGGAGAACTGGGCCGGCACGTCGATGTTGTCCAAGCGGAACACCACCGACCCATCCGGATTCTTGATCTCGGAAAGCGCCTTGCGGAATTCGATCTCCGCGTAAGCTGATTGTCCTGGCTTGGTGAAACGACGCTCGATGCGCATTGGTCCGGTCCCTTTTGTCTACATATAGCGCTTTTCCCAGAGGATTTCTGCCCTCTTGACGAAACGCGCATGCCCGCCGTCTGCCGGCGTTCGAAACCGCCGGCTCTCATCGTCACAGTCTCCGCCGCCCTGCCGGTCGGACCTCTTGCGAGGCCGCTGTCCAACATGCTCACGGACCCTGTGGGTCCCTCAAAACTGAAAACTTTTTGTAACGCCCTCGGTCGAGGGAAATTCACATTATCTAGCGTCGAACCTACCTGCAAACACTAAATATAGTATTAACAGACAATTTATTCAAGTCCGACAATCCTCCCCTTTCGCCCCCAAGGCTTCAAAATCCCACGCCTCCGCCGGCCTCGTAAACAGGCGGGAATGCGGATCAAAACGCACATATTCCGGGAAAAAGACCGGCCTCGAAACTTTTCCGGTCGCACTCTCAACAGGAGCGCATGGCCTATAAAAGGCGACTCGTTTTGCGCCGTCAAGGATTCGTTTGCGTAGCTTTTATGACCCCAACATCTTGTGTGTCACATATGTGGATAACGGGGATAGAAGCGGAGCGCGGCGAGGAAGGTTCGGCGCCGCGCGGAGGTGCTTCGGCGATGGCGTTCGCGGCACCTGACCGCGGCTATGCGCCGCTCGGGCTCAGGAGAACCGGCGTGGATCGGCGCAGAAATGGGCGATGATCTGGCGAAGGTCCGGTTCATGCACCATGCCCACAGCCTCGGCGGCGCTGACCCACTTACGGGTGCGTGCCCGCTTTTCCTTCCACCGGTCGGCGACCTTGTCGACCTGCAGCGGGAACACCAGAACCTCGCACGGCACTTCCTCGCCGGAATCCAGCACCTTGGCGTAGAAATAGCGGCCGGCCTCGTGATGCGAGATCGTGCCGCGCAGCCCGGCCTCCTCGCCGGCTTCGCGCGCCGCCGCTTCGCAAAGCGGCTCCTTCGCTTCCGGCCAGCCCTTGGGAAGCACCCAACGGCCGGTGTCGCGGCTGGTGATCAGCATGATTTCGACGCCGTCCCCGCTATCGCGCCAAGGCAAGGCCGCAACCTGCAGGCGGGACGGCACCGCGCCGAAGAGTCGCTGGACCCTTTCGGCCAGATGGTTGTGCGTCGTTGGCCTCGTCAACATCGGAGAAGCTTGCCCCAGCTTCCAGAATCATTTGCCGTCTCATGAATCTTACGGCTAATTATAAGCAATAAAAGTAAAAAATGTTTCATGGACCAGCGAGATTCTGCCGATTTGCGCCCGGTCTCGCTCAAATGGGGCGGCCGCGCGAGCATCAAGTCGGCATTTCTCGGCTGCGGATGATGCCTTGGGCGGGCTGGTTGCAACAAGCCGCGTTGCCGCGAATCAGCCGGCGTGGTCGTCGGCGATCGGCTTCTGGTAGGTGAAGCCCATGTCCCAGGGGAAATAGATCCAGGTGTCCTGGCTGACCTCGGTAACGAAAGTGTCGACCATCGGCCTGCCTTTCGGCTTGGCGTAGACGGTGGCGAAGTGCGCCTTGGGCATCATCGCGCGCACGATGCCCGCCGTCTTGCCGGTATCGGTGAGGTCGTCGATGATCAGCACGCCGGCCCCATCATCGGCGAGCAGCGCTGGTGTGATCTCCTTCAGCACCTGCAGCTGCCCCTGGCTGGTGTAGTCGTGGTAGGACGCGACGCAGACCGTCTCGATGACGCGGATGCCAAGCTCGCGCGAAATAATGGCGGCCGGAACCAGGCCGCCGCGCGTGATGCAGACGATCGCCTTCCATTGCCCCTTGTTGGCGCCGGCAAGCCGCCAGGCGAGCGCGCGCGCATCGCGGTGGAACTGGTCCCAGGAGACCGGGAAGGCTTTTTCGGGCAGGGACATCTTCGCGCACTCCGCAAAGCGCGCATCGCGCGCAGACACTATGGAATGCGCGCGGAATTAACTGGAAAGGCTTGGGCTTGGCAAGGGGAGTGGAAAGCTATCCCTGTGAAGCTACCGCGACAGGAAAGCCGCCACCGGTGCGGTGCGCAGCACCGTCCGCGTGACCCCGCCGAACAGCAGCTGGCGCAGCCAGGAATGGCTGTAGGCGCCGAGCACGAGCAGGTCCGCACCCGTTTCGGCGACCCTGGTCTGGATGATGTCATCGACCGAGGCGCCGCCGGACCTCAGCACCGAGACGCTGACGGTCGCGCCGTGCCTGGACAGCGAGGCGGCGATCTCTGCGCCGGCCGTTTCCGGCGCCTCGTCGAGCGTATCCGGCGGGTCGATGACGACGATGTCCGTCTTCTCAGCCTCGATGATGAAGGGCAGGGCATCGAAGGCCGCACGCGCGGCTTCCTTGCTGCCGTTCCAGGCGAGCAGCACATGCTTGAAGCTGGTCACCAGCGGACCCGAATGCGGCACCACCAGCACCGGCCGGCCGGCATCGTAGACCAGCGTGTCGACGTCGGCGCTCGGGTCGCTGCCCGATTCGCGCTGCGCGGCGATGATCAGGTCCGCAGTGCGAACGGTCGAGATGCCGGTCAGCGCACTGTCGCCGGAAAAACTCTCGAGGCTGCGCCACTCGAACGACAGGCCGGAATTCTCGACGCGATTGTGAAAGGCGGCCTGCAACTTCTCGGCGCGCTCCCGGTTCATGTCGGCCGAAACCTGCAGGAACTCGGTGTCCGGAAAGCCGGTGGCCGAGGTGTAGGGCACGGGCAGCGCCTCGGCATGAATGCCGATCAGATGGCTCTGGAACCGGCTGGCCAGCGGGATCGCGCAGTCGAGCACGCGCTCGGCGTCCTGTTCGTTCTGTAGTATGGCGACGATGGTCTTGAATCGCATGGCAGTCCCTCACTCCTTACGGCGATCCCATCGTGACAAACGTCACTGCGCGATGCTTGGTTCCGTCACGCCGATCAGCCCGGCTTGTTTGCCTTGATCAAACCCGCCACCATAGCCTCTACATCGGCGCGTGCGGAGTCCAGCGCCTGCTGGCTGCGGGCGCGCACCACCAGTTCCGTCCAGAATTTGCCGTCGCCATATTTCGGATAGGAGCCGATGATCGTTTCCGGATGCGCCTTCTGGATGTCGCCCAGCGGCCCGCCGATCAGGCCTTCGCCGAACGGGCATTCCACGGTGGCCGACAGCATTTTGGTGCCGGCCCGCAACGTCGGCACGACATTGTCGAGCATCGCCTGGAAAATCGCCGGCACGCCGGCCATGACATGGACGTTGCCGATGCGAAAGCCCGGCGCAACCGACACTGGGTTGTCGATGTGGTCTGCCCCGCGCGGCATCCGCGCCATGCGCTTGCGCGCTTCGGTGTATTCGATGCCGCGGGCGGCATAGCTTGCCTCCAGCAGGGCGTAGGCCCTGGCGTCGTATTCGCATGGCACACCAAAGGCCTTGGCAACCGAATCGGCGGTGATGTCGTCATGCGTCGGGCCGATGCCGCCGGTCGTGAAGACATAGGTGTAGCGGGTGCGCAGCGCATTCACCGCAGCAACGATCTCGTCTTCCTCGTCCGCAACGATGCGCACTTCCTTCAGATCGATGCCGATCGCCGTCATGATATCGGCGAGGTGGCCGATGTTCTTGTCCTTGGTGCGGCCGGACAGAATCTCGTCGCCGATGACGAGCATGGCGGCGGTGACGATTTCGGTCATGGCAGGCTCCGGCAAACGGGTCGCCTGAGATAGCGCGGCGGACGGCCGGCGGCAATGCCGCCAACGACGGATCCACCTGTGCCACCTCCCTTGCAGTGGACCCTTCGGCGGGTGATGCTGCGTGCGGGTTTGGAGCCTTGAGCAAGACATGCCGGTACCGATTCTTCTATGGCTGCCCGGCGCGCTGGTTCTGCTGGCGCTCGTCGTGGCAGCCTATCCTCTGCTGGCGACACGGCGGATCGCGGCGAAAGCCGAAAGGCTGGTGCCGGCCAGCGGGAAATTCATCGAGATCGACGGCAACCGCATTCATTATGTCGAGACGGGCGAGGGGCGGCCGATCGTCTTCCTGCACGGCCTCGGCGCGCAGCTTCATCAATTCGGCCACACGCTGTTCGGACGGTTCGGCCCGAACTATCGGCTGATTGCGCTCGACCGTCCGGGTTCCGGTTATTCGGTGCGGGCCAGGGGCGCCAGCGGGCGGCTGCCCGAGCAGGCCGAGATCGTGCGGCGCTTTATCGAGGCGCTTGGGCTGGAGAAGCCTCTGGTCGTCGGTCATTCGCTGGGTGGCGCCATCGCGCTGACGCTATCGCCTTGCTGGCGCCGCTGACCCATCTGGAGCCGGACGCGCGCGAGAAGTTCGGCCCGCTATACATCAATTCGCCGCTGCGGCGCCGGATCATGGCTCATACGATGGCGATCCCGGCGGCTCTCAAATATGCAGAACGCACGCTGGCCTTCATCTTCGCGCCACAGACGGCACCGGCCGACTATATGGTCGAGGGCGGCGGCTGGTGCGGGCTGAGGCCAAGCCATTTCTACGCAACATCGACCGATGTCGTGGCCGTCGAGCATGACCTTGGCCGCATCGAGAAACGCTATAGTGAGATCACCATGCCGGCCGGCATTCTGTTCGGTGCTTCCGACCGCGTGCTGGGCATCGATATCCACGGCTGGCCGGTGATGGAAAAGATCAGCGGGCTCGATTTCGAACCTGTCGAGGGGCTTGGCCACATGCCGCAATTCGTCGAGCCGGAACGGGTCGTCGCTTTCATCGAACGCATTGCCGACCGCGCATTTGCGCCGAAGTCCGACACCGGCGGCTGACACCCTCCCGGAACGCGGTCTCGGCAGGCAGGGTGCCGCCCCGGGCATCCCGACCGCCGGGAATACCTCCGAACCTAATCAGGATATCGGCTATTCCTTCACGGCTCCGGTCATCGAGGAAACATAGTGCTCGACAAAGAACGAATAGAGCACCACCACCGGCAATGAACCGATCAGCGCTCCCGCCATCAGCGCCCCCCATTCATAGACGTCCGAGCGCACCAGCTCGGTGAGCACGCCGACCGGCACAGTCTTGTTTTCGGACGACTGGATGAAGGTCAAGGCGTAGATGAACTCGTTCCATGATAGCGTGAATGCGAAGATGCCGGCGGAAATCAGGCCCGGCACCGACAGCGGCAGCACGATCTTGGTGAGGATCTGCCAGCGGCTCGCCCCGTCGATCAGCGCGCATTCCTCCAGCTCGAACGGGATCGAGCGGAAGTAACCCATCAACAGCCATGTGCAGAACGGGATCAGGAAGGTCGGATAGGTGAGGATGAGAGCGAAGGGCGTGTCGTAAAGCCCAAGGTTGAACACCATCACCGACAGCGGAATGAACAGGATCGAAGGCGGCACGAGATAGGCCAGGAACACCGCGAGGCCGACCTGCCGCGCCCCGGAGAACCTCAAGCGTTCGATCGCATAGGCAGCGAACACCGCAGCCAGCAGCGACAGGAACGTGGCGGCGGTCGAGATGATGATCGTGTTGAGCAGCCAGCCCGGATAGGATGTCTCGAAGAGCAGGTAGCGGATATGCTCGAGCGTCGGATGCACCACCCAGAACGGATTGAAATTGGCGTAGTCGGTCATCTCGAGATTGGGCTTAACCGCCGTGATCGTCATCCAGTAGAACGGAAACAACAGCACGATGACGAATATCAGCAACGGCAGGTAGACCGTCACCACGCGGCGCGGCACGCTCTGCAGGTAGCCCATGCCGCCTTCGTCGAGTTCCGGGCGTTTGCTCGTTTCGATCGCGGTCATGTCAATCTCCGCCGCCCTGCTGCCATTTGCGCCGTTGCAGGCCAAAGTAGCTGAACAGGATCGCCGCCAGCAGGAACGGGATCATGGCGACTGCGATCGCGGCGCCTTCGCCAAGCTGGCCTCCGGAAATGCCGCGCTGGAACGACAGCGTCGCCATCAGGTGGGTGGCATTCACCGGCCCGCCGCGGGTCAGCACATAGATCAGCTGGAAGTCGGTGAATGTGAACAGCACCGAAAACGTCATGGTGATGGCGATGATCGGCGTCAGCAGCGGCAGCGTCACATAGCGGAACAATTGCCAGCGGCTCGCGCCGTCGAGCGTGGCGGCCTCGTAGAGCGACTGCGGAATCGTCTGCAGGCCGGCAAGCAGCGTGATCGCCACGAAAGGAATGCCGCGCCAGACATTGGCGGCGATGACCGAAGCCCGCGCATTCTCGGGATCGCCGAGGAAATTGATGCGATGGTCGATCAGGCCCATTTCCATAAGCGCCCAGGACAGGATCGAGAACTGCGAATCGTAGATCCACCAGAAGGCGATCGCCGACAGCACCGTCGGCACCACCCAGGGGAGCAAGACGATCGCGCGGAAGAACGATTTGAACGGCAGGTTCTGGTTGAGGATAAGCGCCAGCCAGAGGCCGAGCACGAACTTCAGGATCGAGGCGCTGATCGTATAAAGCAAGGTGTTGAAAACGGAGAGCCAGAAGACGGCGTCGTCCCACAGATATTCGTAATTCTCGATGCCGATGAAGATGCCGGGGCGGCCGATGCGGGCATCGGTGAAGCCGAGCCAGACGCCGAGCCCGAGCGGATAGGTCAGGAAGACCAGCAGCAGTGCCGCCGCCGGCAGCATGAAGCCGAAGCCAAGCGCGTTTCGGCTATCGGCCAAGGTCGCCAGGATGCGAGACAAGATCGAGGGACGCGGCTGAACGGCGGCGGAGGTCACGGCCATGGGTCGGCTCCTCTAAGGTTTCGTAAACGGCCGGGCGGCCATGCGCGATTCGAAGCCGGGCAGCATGGCTGCCCGGCCGAGCCGGCTCAAACGCGATAGTAGCGGTTGGCGCGCTTTTCGGCCTCTTCCATCGCCTCTTGTGGCGTCGCCTGGCCGGTCACCGCCTTGGCGAACATGTCGACCAGCACATAGTCGGCCATGGTCGCCGCCGAGGCATAACCGAGCGGGCCGGCATAGCCGTTGGGCCGCAGCGTCGCCGAGGCCTTGGCGTAAGCGGCATTGTTCGGATCGGCCGTCCAAACCGGGTTGTTGTCAAAGGCTTTGAGCGTCTGGCAGCAATACCCTGCCGACGACGTGATCCACTGCGACATTTGCGGATCCTCGAACATGAACTGCAGGTAGGCCTTGGCCGCGTTGGGGTAGGGCGTGTAGTCGAAGATCACGGCCGTGGTCACCTGGAACAGCTCGACGGATTTCCCGACCGGGCCGATCGGCAGGTTGGTGGTGCGGATGTCCTTGGCTATTTCAGCCAGCTTCGGATCCTTGTCCTTGTTGATCTTGGCGGTGTTGTAGGCCGAAATGCCGTTGGCGATGACGCTCAATTCGCCGGCCAGGAAGGCGCGGTTGTTGTTGACGTCGAGCCAGCTTTCAGTGCCGGGAATGAAGGTCTTGTAGAGTTGCTGCGCGTATTCGATCGCCTTCAGCGTCTCGGGGCTGTTGATCGTCACCTTGCTGTTCTCGTCGACCATCTGGCCGCCATGGCTCCACAGCAGCCAGTGGGCGTAGTTGTTGCCGTCGCCGACGCCGTGGCCGTGCGTGAAGCCGGCCGGGTGCCCCTTCGCCTGCAATGCCTTGCAAAGCTCGAGCAGGCCTGCCGTGTCCTTTGGAAATTCTGAGAAGCCGGCTTCCTTCACCCAGCTTTCGCGATAGACGATGGCATTGCCGATGGTCGCCAGCGGCAGGCCGAGGAACTTGCCTTGCCGTGTCGCATATTGGTGCGGTCCATCGTGCCAGCCGCCATATTTCGAGCCGAGATATTCGCCTAGTTCCGTCACATCGTGCAGCTTGTCGGGATATTGGTGCGGGTCGTCGAACCAGACGAACATCAGGTCCGGGCCGGAGCCGACATTGGCGGCGACCGCCGCCTTGGGGCGAATGTCCTCCCAGCTTTCCTTGTCGACGCGGACCTCGACGCCGGTCGCTTCGGTGAAGCGCTTGGTGTTGGCCAGCCATTGATCCTCGTCGCCCTGCACGAAAGGCGACCAGCGCAGCAGCCTGAGCTTGGCGCCGTCCTCGGGCTTGTATTTCAACCCCTCCTGAGCAAAGGCGGGAGAGCCGATGAACCGGCTTCCCAAGGCTCCCGCGGCCGCGCCGGCGGTGGTGCGGATCACGTCACGTCTGGTGAATTTCATGTTCGCTTCCTCCTGCTTATTGTCCTTGCCGTCCTACTGCTCGATGGGTGTTTCGAACCGCTGTCCGGTTTTGCCGTGAAAGAGATGGATGAGGCCTGGCTCGGCCGTAAGCCGGATGGTTTCGCCCGGCGTGAAGGAATGCCGTTCCCGGAAATTGGCGACGATCTCCTCGCCGCCGGCGGTTCGGCCGATGAGCTGCACTTCGGACCCTGTCGGCTCGACCACCGCGACGGTGACCGGAATGCCCTGATGGTCGGACAGCCGTAAATGCTCGGGCCGTATCCCCAGCACGACCGGCTCACCATTGCCGATGGAAAGTGCTGAGGCCAACGGGACCGAAATCCCGCCGGCGCCGCGAAACGACGGCGAGCCGTCGCTTACGATCTCGCCCCTGAGCATGTTCATGGCGGGCGACCCGATGAAGCTGGCGACAAAGAGGTTGTTCGGCCGGTCATAGAGCTCGAGTGGCGGCCCGATCTGTTCGACGATGCCGTCATGCATGACGACGATCTTGTCGGCCATGGTCATCGCCTCGATCTGGTCGTGGGTGACGTAAACCGTGGTGGTCTTCAGGCGCTGGTGCAGTTCCTTGATCTCGGCGCGCATCTGCACCCGGAGCTTGGCATCGAGATTGGACAGCGGCTCGTCGAACAGGAAAACCTGCGGGTCGCGCACGATCGCCCGGCCCATGGCGACGCGTTGGCGCTGGCCGCCGGAAAGCTGGCGGGGATAACGGTCGAGCAGCGGCACCAGTCCGAGGATCTCGGCCGCACGCCGCACGCCGGCATCGCTCTCCGTCTTGGGAACGCCCTTGAGCATCAGCGAGAACGCCATGTTCTCGGCAACCGTCATATGCGGGTAGAGCGCATAGTTCTGGAAGACCATGGCGACGTCGCGCTCCTTTGGCGCAACGTTGTTGACGACACGTTTGCCGATCGCGATCTGGCCGCGCGAGATCTTTTCCAGGCCGGCGATCATTCTGAGAAGGGTCGACTTTCCGCAACCCGAAGGACCGACCAGCGTGACGAACTCGCCGTCGTTTATATCGACACTGACCCCGTGCAGGACCTCGACGGTCCCAAATGATTTGTAGACATCGCCGATTGCGACAGACGCCATCGATCTCCTCCCGATTGATTCCTGCAACGACTTCGAAGGAAACCGCTTTCCTGCCTGGCCCGCGACGGCGCCCAGGCTCCTCCCCGGTCACGCGCGATGTGAGACGGTAGCGCTACCAAACCGACCTGTAAAGCACGCCGGCATCACTGCGATATCGACACGCCCTAATCCGAAACCTCGGTCTGCGGCCGGTCGCGGCCGTCGGCGAGCTCGTCGTGCCATTTGCCGTCGGCGTCCTCATACTGGATGCCGTCGGTGTTGCCGGCGACCTGCTGTTCGGCCGAAGCGATCTCGGCGGCGCGCAAGGCATCCTGATGGGTGGGGAACGTTTCGGAGAATGTCGAGCCGACCTTGTAGGCCCAGCCTCCGTCATGCTCGACGATCTTGTAGGTCAGTTTCGCCATGAAACCCTCCGGTTGAAAGCCCGTTGCCTCAATGCAGCCTGTCGTCGGCCAGCCTGTCGTCGTCTGGCAGCCTGTCGTCTGCGACCAGCACGTCCGATTCCCTGGCGGCTTCGATCAGTGCCCGGCGCGCATCCGCCGTCGAACGATAACCTTCCAGCACTTTTAGGCAAGTGTCGAGGGCATCACGATGACGGGGCCCGCGATTGAGTGGCCAGACCGTCATCAGGCACTCCGCCGCCTCCTGGGCGCTGCGGATATGACGATATTTGCCGACATGGCCGAGTTCGACCACGACCGGCTTTTCAAATGGCTTGCTGTCCATCATCGCCGCCAACGCGGAGCGGCCGATTTGGTTGCAACTGCTATTTTAGCTTAGGCGAAAATAGCTCAATAGCCGCAGTCATTGCGCAGCCAGCGCGCATTCGCCCAGCCGGTGCGGCCGCCGAAATCGACCTGGTACCAGTTTCCGCGGCGGTCGAAGATCTCGGTTTGGTCGCCGTTGAACAATTGCCCGATCATGCGTGACGACGAGTTCGGTCGGGCCCGAACGGCGAGAAAGCCGCTTCCCGTTGCCAGATTGTAGTGCCTGGAAAGACCGTGAACCGTACCTTCGCAATATTGCGCCCCGGCCGGCGTCGATGCGGCAAACGACAGCCCGGCCACAACCGCGGCGGCAGCCGCAACGGAAATCCCCCTTAACGACATGTCTCTGCTCCCCCAACCCGCCGCGCCCAGCCGCGGCCCGGCGACTCTATACCGGCAGAGGATCAATGCGAAGCTGTGCTGGCCCGTCCAGCGAGACGAACCCGCCGTCAGTTCGCCGCCTTCATCCAGTGCTGCATCGTCGTCACCGAGCGGGCAAGCTGCGGCGCCGGGTGGATTTTCTCGCCGAAGGTGGCCGCGGCGCGCCAGCCCCAGCGCGGATCGGCAAGAAAGGCGCGCGCCAGCGCCACCATGTCGGCGCGGCCGTCGGCGACGATCGCCTCGGCCTGTTTCGGATCGTCGATCAGGCCGACGGCCCGCGTCGGGATGCCGACGGCCTTGCGCACCTCTTCGGCCAGATGCACTTGGTAGCCCGGGCCGGTCGGCAGCTTCTGCAACGGCGAATTGCCGCCACTCGAGCAGCAGAGATAGGCGACGCCGGCTTCCTTCAGCGCTTTTGCCACTTCGATCGCATCCTCGACGTCGAAGCCGCCATCGACCCATTCCTTGATCGACAGACGCGCGCCCAGCATCAGCCTGGGCACCGCCTTCTTTACCGCCTTGGCGATCTCGACGGCGAAACGCATGCGGTTTTCCAGCGAGCCGCCCCAGCGGTCGGTGCGCCGGTTGGAAAGCGGCGACAGAAACTGGAAGATCAGATAGCCATGCGCGGCATGCAGCTCGATGAAGTCGAAGCCGGCGCGCTCGGCCCGCCGCGCCGCGTCGGCGAAGCGTTCGATGATTTGCAGGATCTCGTCGTCCTCCAGCGCCCGCGGCACCTGCCAGCCGGTGTCGTAGGCGATAGCCGAGGCAGATACGATCGGCCACGGGTCCTGATCGGCGTGCAGCGGGCCGCCGCCCTCCCAGGGTTTCCGGTTGGAGGCCTTGCGTCCGGCATGGGCAAGCTGCGTACCGAATTTCGTGCCCGGCGCGGCGACGCGCTTGGCTGCATCCAGCGTGCGTCGCGCCGCCGCCTCATTGTCCTCGGAATAGAGGCCGAGACAGCCATGCGAGATGCGGCCGCGCCGTTCGACATCGGTCATCTCGACGGTGACCATGCCGGCACCCGACATCGCCAGGTTCATCCAGTGATAAAGGTGCCAATCACTGGCCGAGCCGTCCTCGGCCGAATATTGGCACATCGGCGCGACCGCGATGCGGTTGGGGAAGGTGAGGCCGTCGAGGGTGATCGGCTGGAAAAGCGATGAGGTCATAAAAAAACTCCGGAAAGGGTTGCCGCTATTTATGCAGCCGATTGTGCCAGCGCCAGACACGAGACGGTGAAACGGTCTCTGGACCAATTGGTGGCCCGATTGCGCGGACGGCCGTTCGCGGCTACGCCTTGCCGCGGCAGCAGGGAGTCCACCATGGAAGATCGCATTCGCATCCGCTCTGAGGAAGTCCTTTCCGACGAATGGGCGGTTTTGAAAAAGACCGTCTTCGACTATCGCCGGCGCGACGGCAAATGGGAAACGCATACCCGCCAAACCTACGATCGCGGCGACGGTGCGGTGATCCTGCCTTTCGATCCCGAGCGGTCGACGGTGCTTCTGGTGCGGCAGTTCCGCTACCCGGCCTACGTCACCGGCCACAAGGAGCCGCTGATCGAGGCCTGCGCCGGCCTGCTCGACGAAGACGATCCCGAAACCTGCATCCGCAAGGAGGCCGAGGAGGAACTCGGCTACCGCCTGAAGGATGTGCAGCGGCTGTTTTCGCCCTATATGAGCCCCGGCAGCGTGACCGAGCGGCTCTGGTTCTTCGTCGCCCGCTACTCGCCGGCCGACCGCATTTCCGACGGCGGCGGCGCGCATGACGAAGGCGAAGACATCGAGGTTTTGGAAATGCCGCTCGACGAGGCGCTGGCCGGCATCCACGACGGTCGGATCATCGACGCCAAGACGATTATTTTAATCCAGCATTTGAAGCTGAACCCGATCGGTGGGTGAACGGCTTTAATTCCTTAATTCCTTGCCGCAACGGGCTGAGATGCAGCTGAGGGGAACAGATCCATGATTATCAAAAACTTGCCGAAGTGGTTGGGCGCGACTTCGACGGCTGTCCTTCTCTTGGCATCGATTGCCCCCTCACACGCTGAATCCTACTCCGACCTGCAGCGCAAAGGATACAAGACCGGCAAGCTGTCGCGAGGTGCGTCAGGCTCACTGGGCTGGTTCGTTTCCAACGGCGAGAAAAAATACTTCTGCAGAATGCGAGCAGCGCAAGCTTATGTCGGTAGTACAGGGATGGTCGCTTTTACCGCCGCCGGACGGCAAATTTCGTTGGACAGGAACGTCTACGAAAAATACGCTGGATTTGATGCATCCATTCGGCAACTGTCAGACCTGAAGGCTGGCAAGCTCAATAAGCGAGCGGTCGGCAATTGCAGTCCCGCGAAATGACCCGCTCTCGATCTGCCCTTTCAAGTCCAAATCTGGTGCGGACGACGGGAATCGAACCCGTACGATCAGAGATCGAGGGATTTTAAGTCCCTTGCGTCTACCAATTCCGCCACGTCCGCAGGCCAGCCCTTTTCAGCCGCCAGCCAAAGGCCGTCAAGCCGTCTTCTGCCGTCGACAAATTTGGCACTGGAAGCTAGCGAGGGCCAATCACCCACGGAGATACAAACAAAATCGTTTCACCTGGAGATGTTTTTTAGCGACAGCTTCCGAGGCTACCGCGAATGCGTGTCCCCCGTTCGCAGGATGCGTTCGGTCGCTCTGCTCTGATAGACTCCAATTGGCAAGTGGATTGGCGCGCCGATACTCGACGCCGTCGTCTACAGACACTGGGAGATTGTCATGCTCAAGCTTGCCTCTGCCCTGGCACTGCTGCTTGTTGGGACGGTGCCTCTGTCTGCTGATGAGATGCCGATGAACGCCAAAGACATCAAATGGGGTCCTGCTCCCGCTGTCATTCCCGCTGGGGCGGAAATGGCTGTTGTCGCTGGAGATCCCTCAAAGGACGGCGCCTTTGTGCTGCGGTTGAAGGCACCCGCAGGCTACAAAATTGCCGCACATAATCATCCCACCACGGAATACATGACGGTGCTTTCCGGCAACTTCCATTTTGGAATGGGCGACAAGCTCGACGAGGCGAAAGGCGTCGAACTGACTGCTGGCGGCTTCGGCGTCGCACCGGCCGGAATGAATCACTTTGCCTGGACGACAAGCGATACGATCGTAGAGGTTCATGGCGAGGGGCCATTCAAGATCACCTACGTCAACCCGGCAGACGACCCGAGCAAGCAGTGACAGTTCGGGATCGAATTGATTGAACCGGCTGAAGGCTAGAACGATGGAATGCGTCAAACTCCGCGACCGTCGATTCACTAAGATCCGCTAACGGGCGAAAGCTGATTGGCCGCAACGGAATTGTATTCCGCTTGGGCCATTTTTGCCATGAACGGCGCTAAAACAAAAAACCCGCCTCGGCGGGCGGGTCGTTGGAGCCAATTAGCACCATAGCCAAATTAGTAGCATAGCTGCCGGCACAAAGCAAGAACAAAGTTGCTGCGGCCGGCACAAAAGCATAAATGCCTTTGTCCTGCCTTCCCGGCCTTGGCGATTGGCGAAAGCCGTGGTGGAATCAATCTCCCTCTTTGAGGGGGAGATGGCAAGTTGTGGCAAAGAGGGCAGGCCAGAGGGGGTCGTCTCGCGTGGATCGGCGACCCCCTCTGTCGCCTCCGGCGACATCTCCCCCTCAAGGGGAGATCGGCAGCTTCGCCGTCAGCGCCCACTCCGAGCCGTAGCAGCCGGCATTGCCGCGACAGCGGCGCTGTGCAATATCGGCGGCTTGCAAGGGAAACCCCGATGCTGTGTCGCCTGATCGCCGGCCTCGCCATCGTGCTGCTCGCCTGCGGGCCGGGCAAGGCCCAACCTTTGACGCTGGCCATCGCCAAGGCGAGCGTGGTGCGCGACCCGGCGCCGGGGCAGGTGGCACTGAGCCGGGAGCTGACGCCGGACGGCAGGAAGGCATTTGCCGAGTTCACCAGCGCAAATGTCGGCAACACCATCGATCTCAGCATCGACGGCAGCGTCGTGATGTCGCCACGGCTGGTCGAGCCGATTCTCGGCGGTCGGCTGATGGTTAGCGGCAATTTCGTCCAAGGCGAGCTCACGCGCATTGCCAACCGGATTTCATCCGGAGATGCAAAGGTCACTGTCGACGTGACAGCCGAATAGCGCCCGATCCTTGCTTCCTCGCTGGTCAAAACCCTCGCGGCTTGGCACAGTCGGGCAAACGGGAGCCTGTTGATGCCGAAGACCGCCAATGCGACAAAACCAAAACCCTGGGCCGAGATGGCGACGCAACTGGTCGATGTCGCTATGGGCCGCAAGCCCGCCGATCTCGTCATCCGCAACGGGCGCTGGGTCAACGTTCATTCCGGCGAGATCATCGCCGGCACCGACATCGCCATCGCCGGCGGCCGCTTTGCCTATTGCGGGCCGAATGCCGGCCACGCCATCGGCCAGGGCACCAAGGTGGTCGATGCCGGCGGCCGCTATCTGGTGCCGGGGCTTTGCGACGCGCATATGCATGTCGAGAGCGGCATGGTGACGGTGACGGAATTCTGCCGCGCGGTGATCCCGCACGGCACCACATCGATGTTCATCGATCCGCATGAGATCGCCAACGTGCTCGGCCTGCCGGGCGTGCGGCTGATGCATGACGAGGCGGTCGCCATGCCGGTCAACGTGCATGTGCAGATGCCGTCCTGCGTGCCCTCCGCTCCGGGGCTGGAGCATGCCGGCGCTGAGCTGACCGTCGCCGATGTTGCCGAGGCGATGACCTGGGAAAACATTATCGGGCTCGGCGAGGTGATGAATTTTCCAGGCGTCGCCGCCAATGATCCGGTGATGTCGGGCGAGATCGCGGCGACGGTGAGGGCCGGCAAGACTGTCGGCGGGCATTATGCCTCGCGCGATCTCGGCCTGCCGTTCCACGGCTATGTCGCCGGCGGCCCCGAGGACGACCACGAAGGCACGCGCGCCGAGGATGCCATCGCCCGCGTCCGCCAGGGCATGAAGGCGATGCTGCGGCTGGGCTCCGCCTGGTATGACGTGGCATCGCAGATCAAGGCGGTGACGGAGAGCGGGCTCGACCCGCGCAACTTCATCCTGTGCACCGACGACAGCCACTCCGGCACGCTGGTGCACGAAGGCCATATGGACCGGGTCGTGCGCCACGCCATCAGCCAGGGCTTGAAGCCGGTGACGGCGATCCAGATGGCGACGCTCAACACCGCCCAGCATTTCCGGCTGGAGCGCGAGATCGGCTCGATCGCGCCGGGCCGGCTCGCCGATCTGCTGATCGTCTCCGACCTCGCCGAAATGACCATCGACGAGGTCTATGGCCGCGGCGTCAGGCTGGCCAAGGGCGGCAAGCTCGAAATCGACATTCCGGCCTACAATTATCCGCGGACGGCGAAGAACACCGTCAAGCTCGGCAAGAAGCTCAAGGCAGGCGATTTCGACATCGCGGCACCCATGGGCGCCAACGAAGTGCGGGTGCGGGTCATCGGCGTCATCGAAAACCAGGCGCCGACGCGGGCGCTGGAGGCCGATCTTGCCGTCGAGGACGGGCTGGTTGCCATGGATCGCCGCAACGATGTCTGCCAGATCGCGCTGGTCGAACGCCACAAGGGCACCGGCGGCGTCACCAACGCCTTCGTCTCCGGCTTCGGCTATATTGGCGACTGCGCCATGGCCTCCAGCGTGGCGCATGATGCCCACCACATCATCGTCGTTGGCACCAACAAGCAGGACATGGCATTGGCGGTGAACCGGCTGGGTGAGGTCGGCGGCGGCGTCGTGCTGTTCTCCAAGGGCAAGGAACTGGCGCTGGTCGAAATGCCGATCGCCGGGCTGATGTCGGACGAGCGGGCGGAAATCGTCGCCGCCAAGGCGGACAAACTCAGCGACGCCATGCGCCAGATGGGCTGCTCGCTGAACAACGCGTACATGCAGCACTCGCTGCTGGCGCTGGTCGTCATCCCCGAGCTCAGGATTTCCGACGTCGGCCTGATCGACGTGACGACCTTCCAGAAGGTTGATTTGTTCGTTTGAACGCAGCCGGGGCGCTTCTTCAGCCGCCGGTGGCGATGGTCAGCACTTTGAACGGCGTGGTGATGACGATTTCGGCGACCGAGCCGACGGCCTTGCCGAGGCCCTGGCCGAGATTGTCGAGCTGGGCCGGCGCGGTCTCATCGGAGGCGAGGCCGGCCGGCGCGCGCAGGCGGTCGCCGAGCAGCTGCACCAGGAACGGGTTATCGGCGAATTTGGCGTGGTTCAGCCGGTCGCCGCCCTTGGTCTTGGTCAGGTCGACCACCGAGACGCCATAGCTGGCGAGGTCGGCCGCGTCGCCATAATCGCCAACGCGCGGCTTGTCGCCGGAGATCAGGGTCGACAGCCTGAGCGCCCGGTCGTCGCCCGAAAGCAGCACGGCGAACGGCTTGTCGGGCTTGCCGTAGCGGATCATCTGCTTCTTGAACACGTCTACGTCGATGTCGGGCGAAGCCAGGATGACGTAGCCGAGCTTGCCGCCGAGGTCGCGGTCGCCGGTGATGGCAAGCTGCCGCAACGCTTCCATTGTCACCCAGGTCCCCATCGAATGGGCAATGATGTCGATGCTCTTGGCGCGGCTCTTGGCGAGCATGCGCAGCGTCGCTTCGAGATCGTCGCGCGCCGCATTGGCGCTTTCCTTGTCGTAGATGTAGCCGGTCGTCTTGCCGCTCGACGCCCACGAAAACAGCACCGGCGTGCCCGGATATTTCGTGTCGTGCGCGATCTGCGTCAGCCGGTAGATGCCGTCGTCGAAACCGTTGTTGAAGCCGTGCACGAAAACCAGCGCGCGGTCGCCGCGCATGGCGATGTCGGCGCCGACAGCCTTGGCGAATTGCGGCGCGCCTTCGTAGAAGGTGACGCCGGTCGCCGTGAAATCCTTCGCCGGATTGCTGTTGGCCGAGCCCTTGACCCGTTCGATGGCGCCGACCTGGTGCACCTTCGGCACCGTCACCTCGACGCTGGCAAAGCTGGTGCTCGGCGAACGGTCGCCGTCGAACACCTGCCGGGGCTCTTTCGTCGCCTTTTGCCGGGTTGTGGCGACGAAGATGTTGTGCGTCGCCGCAATGTCCGAAGCAGGCACGATGATCGTCGTCTTGTTGAGCAGATCGTGCGTGTTCTGACCGGCGCAGCCTGCCAGCGCGAGCGCGAACGCAACGACGAGAAAGATCTTCGAAGGCACGATCACGCGGGCTCCCGCAAAGGCGACGTCGAGCCGGAGACGTCTTGGCCTATTCGATAGAGGCAGAGGCCGGCACGGTCCAGTTCAAACTGTTCCGATAGTGCGGCAATGGTCAACAACGACTGCCGCGCGCAATGCGGCTATTGTCCGACCGAGGCGATCCGGTCGGTCACCTCGCGGTCGCTGGCAAACCCGTCATCCTCGCGCAGCTTCTGGCCGATCAACTGCACCAATTCCGGGTTGTCGGCGAATTTGGTGTGGTTGAAACGGTCGGCACCCTTGACGCTGGAGAGGTCGACGACCGACACGCCATAGCTGGCGAGGTCGGCGGCGTCCTTGTAGTCGCCGACGCGCGGCCGCGCACCGGCGATCAGGCCGGACAGCCTGAGCGCCCGGTCGTCGTCGGAGAGCAGCAGGATGAACGGCTTGTCCGGCTTGCCGTAGCGGCGCATCTGGCTCTTGAACACGTCGACGTCGATGTCGGGCGAGGCCAGCACGACGTCGCCGAGCTTGCCGCCGAGATCGCGGTCGCCGGTGATGGCGAGCTGGCGCAGCGCCTCCATGGTGACCCAGGTTCCCAGCGAATGGGCAACGATGTCGATGCGCCGCGCGCCGGTCTGCGCCAGCATTCTCAGCGTCACTTCCAGCTGGTCGCGGGCAACGCTGGCGCTTTCCTTGTCGTAGACATAGTCGGTGGTCTTGGCGCCCGACGCCCAGGAAAACAGCACAGGCGTGCCCGGATAGCCGGAATCATGGGTGATCTGCGTGACGCGATAGACGGCGTCGTCGAAGCCGGTGTTGTAGCCGTGGACGAAGACCATGACGCGGCCGCCGCGCGCCGCGATGTCGGCGCTGAGCGCGCTGGAGAATTTCGGCTGGGTGTCGTAGCCGACGACCTCGGAAGCCATGAAGTATTTGGCCGGATCGTCCGACTTGCCGCGCGAGCGCCGCTCGATCTGGCCTGTCTTGTGGATGCCGGGGACGGTGACGTTGACGCGGGCATAGTTCAGCGTCGCCGACCGCTCGCCGTCGAAGACCTTGTTGGGATCGTCGGAGCGCTTGCGCGTCGTTGCGATGAAGATCGAGTGGTTGCCGGCGATTTCCGTCACCGGCACCGCCATCATGGCGCTGCCGAGCAGTTCCTCGGTTTGGCGGCCGCCGCAGCCGGCGAGCAGCGCGGCAAGGACAATGATGCAAATCGTCTTCAAGGGCACTTAAGCAATTCCACTCCGGCCTGACCAAAGGCCCATCCACCTCCGCCGCCCCTCCCGGACAGGCGAAGTGCGGCAGAAGTAAGTCGCGGATGCCGAAATGCGCTCAGTGCCTCGCGACGGCCATCGCACTGTTGCGCGAAAGCCAGAACGGCGGCAGGAACGCCGGGATGTTGGAAAACGGCAGCACTTCCGGCTTCAATCTTATGCCAAGCACGTCGCGCATGAAGGCGCGGCGCGCCTCGATGCGGCGCCAGGCTTCGGGATAGCGCGCCGCGATCTCTTCGCGCAGCGCGTCGTCTGCCAACGCGATCCCGTCCTCGATGTTGGTGGTGAAATAATCGGTGCCGGTCGCCGGGATGATATCGACCTGCAAGGCCATGCCAGACTTCAATCTGATGTCGGAGCCGGAAAATACCGGCGAATGCATCCATTCGTCGATATGGACGAGATGGCCGGGATTGAGCGACACGCCGAAGAACGGATCGCCGATCCGGTCGTGCACCGCCTGCCACAGCGCGCCGCCGGGAACGCCGATGCCGACCGTCTCGTACCAGTCGACGACGGCGCAGAAATAGGGCGCGACCAGTTTCTCGACATAGTCCTGGATGCCCCTTGGAAGCTCGGCCGCGTCCTCGACCAGAAAACCGGCGCGAGCGTTGAGCGAGCCATGGATTCCGTAGGCCATGGTGATCGGGTCGCCGCGCTTGATGATTTCGAGGCGCGGGCTTGGCAAGCCATAGGCCGCGCGCCTGCCGGCCGACAGCATCGGGTGACAGCATTGCGGCAGGCCGTTGATGCCCATCAGCCGCGCCGCTTGCAATTCGGTCATGCCGGGTTCGATGCCTTGCAGGACGTTGCGCAGCCCTTGCGAGGAATAGGTCGCGGAGAATTCGAACGCGGCCAACTGGTCGGCCTCGTTGATGGCGCGCAGGCCGTCGGCAGGGTTCATCAAAAGGTTTGCCGCGTTGACGATCACGCCCCTATCGCCGGCAAGCGTGCGTAGCGTGTCGGCGATGAAGGACGGCAGGTCGAGCGTCGTTTCGCCAAAACCGGTATCGCCGGCGCCGAACGGTTTCCAGCCGATGGCGCCGATGCGCTGGCCGGCCTTCAGGCCGCAATCGGCAAGGATGTCGGCCAACGCTTGCGAGCGATCGCGCGGCTGCGCCGGCAGCGAGAACGTCTGATAGAGCACGCGCTCGTAAGGCCCGTCGCAGATCTCGGCATAGCCCCAGCCCTCATTGCCGACCAGCAGTTTCGGCGGCTTGCCGGGAACGATGACCAGCAGCGTCTCCTCGAAGCGCGGATCGTAGCCGCAGAGATAGGCGACATTGGCGGCATGTTCGCGGTCGCCATAGACGACGAACGCGTCGAACCCCGCTTCGCCGCCGCGTGTAACCAGTGCCGCGATGCGGGCCTCATAGGTGGCGCGCGGAACCAGCGGCATCACCGTCGGCTCGCCGAACTCCGGCAGCGACACGGTTTTCTGGGCCACCGATGCGACAGGCATGAACAGACGCTCCTAACGGCCAACGAGGTTTTGGGAACACCCTTTCAGGGTGGCCGGACAATGGCTTCGTGAAGCCGGATATGCAATAGCGGGACCGAATTCGGCTAGCCTGTGGGGTGCTCTTGCCATGACCAGTTTCTCCTCTCGCGTCGCTGCCGCCGCTGCCGCGATCCGCGAGATCTTTCCGGAAACGCCGCTGCAGGAAAACGACTATCTGTCGAAGAAGAGCGGCGCGCGGGTGCTGCTGAAGCGCGAGGACCTGACGCCGGTGCGCTCCTACAAGATCCGCGGCGCCTTCAACTTCTTCCGCAAGACGCTTGCCGCCGGCAACGCTGCCGAGCTGTTCGTCTGCGCCTCGGCCGGCAATCACGCGCAGGGCTTTGCCTTCGTCTGCCGCCATTTCGGCAAGAAGGGCGTCGTCTTCATGCCGGTGACCACGCCGCAGCAGAAGATCGACAAGACGCGGCTGTTCGGCGGCGAGTTCGTCGAGATCAGGCTGGTCGGCGATTTCTTCGACGACTGTTATCGCGCGGCACTCGAATTCACCGAAAGTGCCGGCGCGCACATGGTGCCGCCTTTCGACCACAAGGACATCATCGAAGGGCAGGCGACCGTCGCCTACGAGATATCAGGCCAGATGCCCGGCGCGCGCATGCCCGACATCATCATGCTGCCGGTCGGCGGCGGTGGCCTTGCCGCCGGCGTCACCCATTATTTCGCCGACCAGCTGCGTGAAACACGTTTCGTCTTTTGCGAGCCGGCCGGCGCCCCGAGCCTGAGCGAGAGCCTTGCCGCCGGAAAGCGGGTCAAGCTCGCCAAGGTCGACAATTTCGTCGACGGAGCGGCGGTGGCCGAGATCGGCCGCGAGCCGTTGCGCCACCTCAAGGAGTTTGCTGCCGATGCCGTACGGCTGATCCCGGAAAACCGGCTCTGCGCGACCATGATCGAAATGCTCAATGTCGAAGGCGTCGTGCTCGAGCCGGCCGGTGCGCTGGCGATCGATGCGCTCAAGGATTTTTCCAAAAAGGAAATCAGGGGCAAGACCATCGTCGCCGTGGTGTCTGGCGGCAATTTCGATTTCGAGCGGCTGCCGGATGTGAAGGAACGGGCGCTGCGCTTCGAGGGCTTGAAGAAATACTTCATCATCCGCTTTCCGCAGCGGCCCGGCGCGTTGCGCGATTTCCTCGAATTGCTTGGTCCTGACGACGACATCGCCCGCTTCGAATATCTGAAGAAATCGGCGCGCAATTTCGGCTCGGTGCTGATCGGCATCGAAACCAAGGACCGCCGCAATTTCGACCTGCTTAAGGCGAATTTCGACGCCGAAAGCGTCCACTACCAGGACATTACCGACAACGAGACGCTCGCCGGGTTCATCATATGAGCAGCAACGATCTTCCGAACGCTCCGGCGAACGTTTTTATCGCGCTGTTTTCCGGCATCAATGTCGGCGGCAACCGCATCGTCAAGATGGCGGAGCTCAGGTCATTCTTGGAGCAGCTCGGCTTCTCCGATATCGCCACCTATGTGCAGAGCGGCAACGCCGTATTCCGGTCGCCAGACGGCGATGCGGCGATGCTGATCAGGCGGCTGGAAGCGGAATTCGAGAAGAAATGGGGCTTCCATTCGCGCATCATGGTGCGCGATCTCGGCTGGCTCGAGCGGCTGGCGGCGGACAATCCCTATCCGGAAGTGGCCGGCGAGCCGACCAAGCTGCATGCCTATGCGCTGGAGCGCCGGCCGACCGCCGAGGAGGTGGCCCGTCTGGCGGAAAAATGCACCGGGCCCGAACGCTTCGAGATCAAGGGCGACGTGCTCTACCTGCATGCGCCCGACGGCCTCGGCAAATCGGTCTTTGCCAATCTCATCCCGCGCGTTCTGAAGGTGCACTGCACGGCGCGCAACTGGCGCACCGTGCTGATGCTGCTCGAGATGGCCAAGGCCCGCGCTTGACAGGTCTTCTACGCGGCCGGAGCGCGTTTCCAGTCGAATGCCAGCTCTTCACGGAAGGCGAAGCGCTTGATGTGCTCGGCGACGACCGTTTCCAGGCGCTCGAGCGAGCCAGCTTCATCGGTCATCACCGCAATGTGCAGCGCAGCCGGGTCCGCATCGAGAACCGTGCGGCCGAGTGTCAGATCGATCGTGCCGTGGTTCGGGTCGAATTCGACGGGAAACTTGTGCGCCCAATGTTTGCACAGCTGCTGCAGATAGCGGCTGGCATGTTCGGTGGCGACGTCGACATGGCTGGCCGGCATGAATGAATTCTCCTTGGGAATGCGAACGGGAAAACCGAACCAGGGCCCGCCGACGTCCGCTCAAGATGGCGTGATGGCTACCAGCTGCCGGTGTTCGGCATCGACGCCCACGGCTCGGCCTTCGGCTTGGCCGGGCCTTTCTGCAACAGCTCGATCGAGATGCCGTCCGGCGATTTGACGAACGCCATGTTGCCGTCGCGCGGCGGCCGGTTGATGGTAACGCCATTGTCCATCAGCCGCTGGCAGGTGGCGTAGATGTCGTCGACCTCATAGGCAAGATGGCCGAAATTGCGGCCGCCTTTGTAGTCTTCCGGGTCCCAATTGTAGGTCAGCTCGATCAGCGGCGCCTTTTCGGAGATGCCGCTCTGCTCGTCTTCGGTCGCGGCGAGGAAGATCAGCGTGTAGCGGCCCTGCTCGTTTTCATGGCGACGCACTTCCTTGAGACCAAGCTTGTTGCAGTAGAAATCGAGCGAAGCATCGATGTCGGCGATGCGGACCATGGTGTGCAGATAGCGCATGATTTCCTCCTTATGTTGCGTTGCGGCGCACCATAGGGGCGGCCCGGCCAAAGGGCAATCGGCCACGCTTGCCAGCGCCGGCAAACGGCAAATCCGCTATTCCTGTACGGAACCGTGAAAAAAGGCACGTCAGGTCTTGCACACACCGGAAGCCGCGGTGTTAATCTGATACCAAGAATCAGTTGCAGTGTTTCTTGAAAAAAGGGGGCGTTCTTATGGGGGAAAAGGCCTCTTTCATGGGGCGGGACGGGGCCGGTAGCGATGCGTTGAAGCGGGATGAGAGCGCCGATACGGCCGATCTCGTCGAAATCGCCGGCGCCATCAAATGGTTCGACGTGGCCAAGGGCTACGGTTTCATCCTTCCCGATGATGGTACTTCGGGCGACATCCTCCTCCATGTGACATGCCTTCGAAAGGACGGTTTTCAGACCGCGCTTGAAGGCGCCCGTGTCGTCTGCCTGGTCAAGCAGGGCGAGCGCGGGCTGCAGGCCTTCCGCGTGCTCTCGATGGATGTCACCACGGCGATCCATCCGGCGGAGATGCAGGAGCAGCGCACCCATGTCGCGGTGACGCCGGAAAGCGGCCTCGAACGGGCGCTGGTGAAATGGTTCAACCGCACTAAAGGGTTCGGCTTTCTGACCAGGGGCGAGGGCACCGAGGACATTTTCGTCCACATGGAGACGCTGCGCCGCTACGGCATCACCGAACTCCGCCCGGGCCAGGTGGTGCTGGTCCGCTTCGGGCGCGGCGACAAAGGCCTTATGGCTGCCGAAATTCACCCCGATATGGGTACCTTGCCGGTCTCGCATTAGTTCCGGTCGAGGATTTCATATGGCTCACAGGAACCGGCTGACGGCGGGCGCGCTCTGCGCCGGGATTTTCCTCATCGTCGCCGCAAGTGCGTTCTTCTATTTTCAGCAACCGAGTTCGGCCGACGGCAAGGCGATGATCCTTCCCGTCGACCCGGCGCCGCTGGTCGCGGTGACGAAGGCCGGCGAGCGTTCTTTCTCCGTCGAAATTGCCGACACGCCCGCCGAGCGCGAGGCCGGCCTGATGTTCCGCCGGCACATGGCCGACAATCACGGCATGCTGTTCGTGTTCGGTGCGCCGCAGGATGTGAGCTTCTGGATGAAGAACACGCCGATGCCGCTCGACCTGATCTTCGTCGGCCAGGACGGCCGGATCCGGGCGATCGAGCAGGGCGAGCCGCAGTCGGAGGCGATCATCTCGCCGGACGAACCGGTGCGCTTCGTGCTCGAGCTCAAGGCAGGCACCGCCGCCAAAAAGGGCATTAAGGACGGCGACCTGCTGCGCCATCCGGCCATCGGCACGGCGCCGGGGCCGGCCATGCCGCCGCCCGACAAGGGCGACGCGCCGAGTGTCGATTCCGACTGAACGAACGGGCAGGATCTTCGGCCGATGCAGTTCTTCTCCCATGATGGTTTCGACCTTGCTTTCCTTGATCGCCAACCGGCGTCAGGGCAGGGCGATCCGGTGCTGATGATCCACGGCTTTGCCTCGAGCCATTACGTCAACTGGGTGTCGCCCGGCTGGTTCAAGACGCTGAACGATGCCGGCTACCGTGCGATCGCCTTCGACAATCGCGGCCATGGCTCGTCGTCGAAGAGCTATGACGAAGCCGACTACACGCCGGCAAAAATGGCGTCCGACGCGGCAGCGCTTTTGAACCATCTCGGCATCGAACGCGCCCATGTCATGGGTTATTCGATGGGCGCGCGCATATCGGCGTTCCTGGCGCTCTCCGACCCGGACAAGGTGGCGACGCTGGTCTTCGGCGGTCTCGGCATCGGCATGGTCGACGGCGTCGGCGACTGGGATCCGATAGCCGACGCCCTTCTGGCCGACGATCCGGGAGGCACCAGCGATCCGCGCGGCCGCTCGTTCCGCGCCTTCGCCGATCAGACCCGCAGTGATCGCCGGGCGCTCGCCGCCTGCATCGCCACCTCGCGCGAATTGCTGAGCGAGGCCGACATTGCCCGCATTGCCCAGCCGACGCTGATCGCCGTCGGCACCAAGGACGACATCGGCGGCTCGCCGGATAAGCTCGCCGCCTTGATGCCCAACGCCAGGGCCTTTCACATCGAAGGCCGCGACCATATGCTGGCGGTCGGCGACAAGACCTTCAAGCAGCGCGTGCTGGAGTTTTATGCCGAGCATCCGCTTTGATGGACGGCTCCCAAAGCGACCATTGCGCCTGAAGCTGGGGTCCTTAGCGGTTTTGCAACGATACAGGAGTAAATAAGCGCGACGTGTGGATCGGTTCAAACCCGCCATGCGCTGAACGGAGGGCAGGGGGTATCATGGCACAATGGGGAAGGACCGACGCCGCTTTACCGGGCGTCATTGCAAAAAGCACGTTCGGCGAATGGTCCGTTGTTCTAGCGCTGGCTGCCTTAGCGGCAGGGGCGATGGCGATCACCGCGTTGATAGCAATGCCGAGCGACGCGTCTCCACTGCTCCAGAACAGTGCGACGGGCTTCTTCGCTGCGGTATTTTTTCTGGCCGGGCCTTTGGCACATCTTACGGGAGTGGTCTTCGGGTTGATAGCCGTTGGTCGCCCAAACGACAATCGTGTGCTCGGCCTGGCTGGCATCGTGGTCAATGGTGCGTCGCTGGCGGCTGGGGTGTTCATGTTGTGGGGAATGGCATCGACTTTTGGCGCATTCACCTGATTTCGGGCAAATATCGCGGACGCACGCGAGCGACGCAAACTACTATCCGCCCGGGCCGTGCCCAAGCGCCTGGAGCGAGCGCGCCATGTTTTGCCGGGCTTGGGTTTCGAAGTGCCGGCGGAATTCCTCGCTGTGAAAGATATGCGGGCGCGCGAGGAAGCCCTTTAGGACAGCGGCACGGCCGGCCCGCCACATAGGCTCGTCGACCCACTGGTATTCGAGGCGAACCGCCTGTTCGTAGGCGTCAAACACGTCAGGCGCAGCACCCAGGATCGCCAGGTCCATGTCGAGGAAGAGCGCCGCGTCACGAACCGAATGTTGATCGCCAAGGGGCGGCAATTCGTGGCTGGCAGTGGCAGTGATCATCGCCGCGATGTGGCCGAGGCGTCGTGCGTCGGCGCGGCCGGCGAGCTTCTCCTCGGCAAGTGCGGCACTCCTCGCCTCATTGTCCTTGGCGCGGCTGTCGTAGATCGCGTCGTGGAACCAGATCGCCGCTTCAACTGCTTCAGGATCATGCAGCAATGCCTTGTAATCGTTGGCTAGCGCCAGCATCGCCTCGATATGGTCAAGGTCGTGGTAGTGGCGATCTTCGGCCGCATAGAGCGCGGAAAGCTCGCGCTTCAGGGTCTCGTCGATCAAGGTTGCGTTTTCCATGGCTGCTTGAAATTCCGCCAACCAAATCCATTTGACGAAGCACTAAGGAAAATTGAGTTCACCCGTGCTATGATCTGGCTTATAGGTGCGGCCGGAGAATAGGCAAGCCGCCAACCGAGACAGTGGATGGCCGAGACATTGGATGGCCGGAGACATCAGATGAACAGCGTTACGATTTCTCGTCCCACCATGGTGCAGCCGGTAGATCCGATCTGGCGTTCGATCCGCGACGAAGCGATGGAAGCGGTCAACCGCGATCCGCTGCTGGCGGCGTTCCTCTATTCGACCATCCTCAACCAGGAAAACCTGGAAGAAGCGGTCATTCACCGGCTGGCCGAGCGCCTCGCCCACCAGGACATCGGCTCCGACCTCATCCGCCAGACGTTCAAGGCGATGGCGGCCGACGACAATGATTGGTCGACGACGGTGCGCGTCGACATCCAGGCCTATTACGACCGCGATCCGGCCTGCGACCGCTTCATCATGCCGGTGCTCTACTTCAAGGGTTTTCATGCCATCCAGACGCACCGGCTGGCGCATTGGCTGTGGAACCAGGGCCGCCAGGATTTTGCACTGTATTTGCAGAGCCGGTCGTCCTCGGTGTTCCAGACCGACATCAATCCGGCCGCCCGCATCGGCAAGGGCATCTTCCTCGACCACGCCACCGGCCTCGTCGTCGGCCAGACGGCGGTGATCGAGGACGACGTGTCGATCCTGCACGGCGTGACGCTGGGCGGCACCGGCAAGGCCGGCGGCGACCGCCATCCCAAGATCCGCTACGGCGTGCTGATCGGCGCCGGCGCCAAGATCCTCGGTAACATCGAGATCGGCCATTGTTCGAAGATCGCGGCCGGCTCGGTGGTGCTGTCACCGGTGCCGCACAACAAGACGGTTGCCGGCGTGCCGGCCCGCGTCGTCGGCGAGACCGGCTGCGATCAGCCTTCGCGGCAGATGGACCAGCTGTTGCCATCACAGACGATGGACCACGTCGTCAGCTTCGACATCTGAGTGCTCGCGCAGGGGCTGAATTCCTGCCCCCTATGCCGGCTTGCCTTTACATGGCCATTGTCGACGTGCCAGAAGCGCGCTCACCAATGCATGTCGCCCAAAAGTGCCCAGCGGTTTTGGGATAGCGACATGGATGAAGCAAGATTCAAAGCGCGTCGCATCGATCTCTTCAGACGCGACGCACTTTTAGCAAGCGACGATCGGAGAAGACTGTTGAAGCCGGACGAAATCAGAAAGCTGGACGCCTATTTCAAGCGCACCTTCCAGAACCCAAAACTCGAAGTGAAGGCGCGGCCGCGCAAGGAAGATTCGGCCGAGGTCTATGTCGGCGACGAGTTCCTCGGCATCGTCTTCAAGGACGAGGACGACGGGGACTATAATTTCTCGATGGCGATCCTCGACATCGATCTGGCCTGAGCCGGAGATTTAGCTGGCCGCTACGCCTCAAGCGCAGCGGCGGTACGGAACCTTGCAAGACGCCGGCGGGACAGCGCCTCCCTCTGGCCTGCCGGCCATCTCCCCCACTTGGGCCCACTTGGGGGGAGATTGGCAGCCTCGGCGCTGCGCTCTTCCTGCAACATTGGCGAAAGCCAAGATGACGGCCGATCTCCCCGCTCGTGGGGGAGATGTCCGGCAGGACAGAGAGGGGCGCGAAGGATCGCTACGGAACGGCTCGTTTCGTTGCTTACCGCCCGGTCTTCAGCACACGCGCTGCCTCGCCCAAAATCGCTGCATCGAGCGTCTGCCAGTCGCCCAGGAATTCCCGGGGGAAGCGGTAGGTGAGGCTGAGATTGTCGCCGACCAGGATGTCGCGCTCGCAGGGCGCCAGCGATTCGTCCGCGCTCGGGCCGCTCAGGCAGCGTGCGACGAACGGATCCTTGCCGGGGCGGTCGGCCACCGCCAGCACTTCGTTGAGATAGCCCGATTTTTCGCTGAAGGCGTAAAGCCTCGCGCCGCCAGGCCCGGGCGTACCCGGCTTGGCAATCAGCGCGCTGTAGATCGGCGCAAAGCGGCCGCTCATGTCGCGCGACATCATCTGCGGCTCGAACGACAGGAAGACGATGTCCTTGCTGGGTCCGGTGTGGTTGAAGTCGTTGCGGGCAGCCTCGCTGTAGCCGTCCATCTCGGGATAGCGCAGATAGAGGTCGAGCCGCGAGGCGATGCCGTCGCGCCGGGCCTGGGCAAAGCGGATGACATTGGCCGGCACGGCGATGATGTTGTTGCCGATGACGACCTTGTGGACCGTGGTGTCGTCGGTGTACCCGGCCATGGCGATCGAGCGGCCGAACCATCTGCCGCCAAGGCTGATCGCCATCGAAAGCAGCGCCAGCGTTGCGAATGCATAAAACACCCGCTTCATCAGCGTCGAATCGACGACACTGAGTTGCTGGCCCTGTGTGGCGGCTGCCTGCTTCATCGCGACCCTCGTTTGCCGTCCCGTCGGGTGTACCTGAACGGCACATCTCGGCGCGGCACGGCTCTTGCTTCGCAGCTTTTGCAGGCGACTGTGCGATTTCATGGTAAACGGAGAGTAAAGATGGGGCCGGTCGAACAAATCATATTCAGTTTTATGGCTGGGCTGACGGCTTGCGGCCTGGCCGGATCGGCGATGGAGCTGATCGCCGGCCGTAGGCTGGCCTTCGTCCAGCCCTATGTGTCGTCGAAGCACATGCTGCGCTCGCTCGCGGCGACGGCTTGCGCCGGGCCGCTGATGTTCGCCAACGAGGCGCTGGACGCCTGGCGCGAGCGTCGCATCTCGGTGCTGGGGCTGATCTCCTGCGGCTGTACGGCGACCATCTGGGCGCTGGCGCTGGGCATGGTGGTGATCGCCATTGCGTCCTGGGCGGCTTCGCTTCTAGGGTCTGGCAGCTTGTCGGTGTGAGACGATCTGGAGACAGCAATGCCGATCTACGCGATTGACGGAAAAGCGCCCGCCTTCGAGGACGCCGACAGCAACTGGATCGCGCCGGATGCCACGCTGATCGGCAATATCAGGATTGGCCGCAATGCCGGCTTCTGGTTCGGCGTCGTTATCCGTGGCGACGACGAGCCGATCGTCATCGGCGCCGACACAAACGTGCAGGAGCACACAATCATGCACACCGACGCCGGCTTTCCGCTGACCGTCGGCCAAGGCTGCACGATCGGCCATCGCGCCTTGCTGCATGGCTGCACGATCGGCGACAACAGCCTGATCGGCATGGGCGCTATCGTGCTGAACGGCGCGAAGATCGGCAACAACTCGCTGCTCGGCGCCGGTGCGCTGGTCACCGAAGGCAAGCAATTCCCCGACAATTCGCTGATCGTCGGCTCGCCCGCGCGCGTCGTCAGGACGCTCGACGAAGCCGCAATCGCCAGGCTGCGCGCCTCGGCCGCGCATTATGTGGCCAATGGCAGGCGATTCAGGGCTGGGCTGAAGAAGGTCTAGCCGATCCAGAAATGGTGGAGCCGGCCTTGGGATACCGAAAGCATAGCGCCTTCCAAGTCAAACCGGCTGCGCGGTCGGCCGGAACAAGATCTCGTTGATATCGACGTCGTCGGGCTCGTTGATCGCGAAGGCGACCGTGCGGGCAAACGTATCTGGCCCCACGGCGATCTTGCTCACGAAGTCCCTGGTGTCCTGCTGGATATCCTTCTCGCTGATGTGCTCAAGCAACTCTGTGGTGACAGCGCCCGGCGAGATCACCGTGGTGCGGATGTTGTAGGGTTTCACCTCTTTCCGCAGACCCTCGGACAGCGCACGCACGGCGAACTTGGTGGCGCAATAGACCGCCGCACCCGGGTCGACCACATGGCCGTATACGGACGAGACATTGATAATGTGGCCCGATCGCTGTTCCTTCATGTACGGAAGTGCGGCCGCGATGCCGTAAAGGACGCCCTTGATGTTGACGTCGATCATCCGGTCCCATTCGTCAATCTTGAGCCGTTCGAGCGGGGCCAACGGCATGAGGCCCGCATTGTTCAGCATCACGTCGATACGGCCGAATTCCCGGACCGCCGTGTTCACCAGATGCTGGACCTGGTCGCTGTCGGTGACGTCCGTGGTGACGGCCTTGGCATTGTGCCCAGCGGCGGTCAGTTCCTGGACAAGGGCGTCGATGCGGTGTGACCGGCGTGCACCCAGGACCACGGAAGCGCCTCGCGCGGCAAGATGGCGTGCCGTCGCTTCACCGAGGCCGCTGCTGGCACCGGTGATGACGACGACCTTGTTCTCGATTCCTTCGGACATGAGATTCTCCTGGACAAGAATTGAAAGAGTTCAGGTGCGGGGGCCGGCCGAGGCGGCGAGCAAGGCCGAACCCGTGAGCAGGACGGCGGCGAGAAGGAAGGCGCTCCACCAGCCGGCCGCGTCGAACAGCAGGCCTCCCGCGATAGCGCCGCCCGCGATCGCGAACTGGATCAGGGCGACCTGGAGTCCGCCCCCAGCCTCCAGGTCTTCAGGGATGAGCGTGGTCATCCAGGTGTTCCACGCCACCGGGATCGGAGTCGCGAACAGTCCCCAAAGAACCAGCAGGCCGGCCGTGGCGCGTGAAAACGGTCCAAACGCAATCAGCAGTAGAGCGAAGACCGCGAGGGCACTCGGCAGCCCGATCAGCACGGCTGTGAGGTGCCGCCGGAGTATGAGGCCGATGATCGACAGTCCCGCCAGGCCGCCGAGGCCGACGCCCAACAGAGCCATTGAGAGGGTGTTGACCTCGAGGCCCGTCACGTTTTCCAGAAACGGCCGCAGGTAGATCGAGAGCGCGTTCTGCCCGATGAACGCGAGCCCGGTTGCGCCCATGCCGATGGCGAATCTGCGATTCCGCAGCAGGCGGAACATGCTCGACACCGAGGCGGCCTCCATCGGTGGCATCTTCGGGAGAACGGCCAACTGCCACACGAGCGCCGCAAGGCCGATGGGGACAGTGACGAAAAAGGTTCCCCGCCATCCGATCAGCGATCCGAGGAAGCTGCCGACGGGCGCGGCGATCACCAATGCGAACGCAGTGCCACCCTGGAGCAAGGCAATGGCCTTGGGCAGGTCGGGTCCCGCGGCCAGGCGGGCCAGAATGGCCGTCGACAGTGACCAGAAACCGCCGATCGCGACGCCGACCAGCGCCCGCCCGGCCAGGAAGACCAGGAAGTTGGGAGCAAGCGCCACCGCCAGGCTCGATGCGGCCAGCACTGCCGTATGGAGCAGAACCACCGTCCGTCGATCGACGTTTCGCAACAGCGAGTTGCCGAAGAGGCTGGTGACCACGGCGAAGAATCCGGATACCGCGATTGCCTGGCCTGCCTGACCCTCGGAGACGGCCAGATCCTGAGCGATCGGGGTGAGCAGGCTCACCGGCAGGAACTCCAGTCCGACCAGAAGGAAGGTCAGCAGCGACAGGCAGACCACTGCAGACCATGGGGTCGTGTTGTCAGCAGCGGCGGCCTCGCCCAGCGCGAGTTCAATGGTCATAAGGCAGTCTCCTGTCCGTTCCCGAACTAAGTAGTCGGGCTGGCCAAATGCGACTAGCGGGTATAATTTTGATGTGGTTGTGAATGAGGCTCATCAATGCCACGCGACGAGTTCGCCGAAATGCGCGCGTTTCTGGAGATCACCCGGATGCGGAGCTTCACCCGAGCAGCCGCCAAGCTCGGCGTCACTCCTTCGGCCCTTAGCCACACCATCAAGTCGCTGGAGTCGCGGCTTGGCGTCCGTCTTCTGTCTCGCACCACGCGCGACGTGGCCCCGACGGCGGCCGGTCAACGCCTCAAGGAAGGCATCGAACCGCATTTCGAAGGCATCGCGGCTGAGGTCAGCGCTCTCGGCGTCCTGCGCGACAGGCCGTCCGGCAACATTCGCCTGGTGTGCACCGACGATTCGGTCGACATTGTCTTCCGCGCCCGGCTGCCAAAGTTCCTGAGCGACTTCCCCGATATCAATGTTGAGCTGGTGGTTGATAACGCCTTCACCAACATCGTCGAGCGCCAGTTCGACGCCGGTGTTCGGCTGGGCGAGTCCATTGCCCGGGACATGGTAGCCGTGCGCATCGGAGCCGACGTGACCTACACTGTCGTCGGCTCACCCCGTTACTTCGCCCACCGGACACCGCCGCAGACGCCGCAGGAGCTGACCGACCATAACTGCATCAACTACCGGCTGCCGACGTCAGGATCGGTCTATGCATGGGAATTGCGGGAAGGAGCGCGCGAGTTCAGTGCTCGGGTCGAGGGGCAACTGACGCTTAACAACATGGGGCCGGCGATCCAGGCCGCGCTTGACGGAGTGGGCTTGGCCTATCTACCGCGCGAACTCGTCCTGCCACACATTGAGAGTGGCCTTCTTCAGGAAGTCCTGACCAAATGGTGCCCGACGTTCCAGGGTTACCACCTGTACTATCCAAGCCGACGCCATCCATCTCCGGCGTTTTCCGCCTTTGTCGAGGCGTTCCGTATCAGGGGCAAGTAACAGCGTTTCGACGGCAAACGGCAGCCCGTATCCCACAAACGATCGTGAGACAGCTTGGATGACGAAGCGCAGTTGGAGGCAAAACCGAGATAACTGTATCGAGATGTTGTTCCGCCGGAAATGGTGGAGCCGGCCCGGGGACGGGGCCGGCTCCTAAACCCGGTCGTTGGGGACGGGGAGGGTGGGGACTCGACCGGGTTTCTCCTAAAGCGCGAAGTCATGCGACGCACTTAACCTCTGTTTTATGCATGTCGTTATCCCAAAACCGCTACGCGCTTTTGGGCGACATGCCTTGGCGTCCTCAACGGACGCTGGCGACCGCGTCGGAGCGGCCGTCGTTGATCGTCACCCAGGCGCCGGAATTCCGCTCGGACTGGCGCTTCAGGTAGGTGTAGCCGGTATTGGTCCAGGACAGCACCTTGGGTTGGAGATTGTCGAGGATGAACTCGCCAAGACTGGTGCGCACGGTCAGCACAGCATGGCCGTCGCCGTTGCGCTGGCGCACGACCGTCATCAGCAGATCGCCGGCCGGCACGCCGATGCTCATCAGCTCGCGGCGCTTTTCCAGCGCATAGTCCTCGCAGTCGCCGAAGCCGTTATTGGGAAAGGACCAGACTTCCTCCTTGCCCCACATTTCCATGTCGGTGCGCGGCGCGACCTTGCTGTTGACCGAATTGTTGATCTTGACGATCGTCGCCCACAGCTTTCGGGTGAGCTCGACGGGTGCCCGGTCAAGCGTCCTCTGATTGCATTCCCGCGGAAACTGCTGGCACAATTCGTAGTGACCGACCGGCTGTGTGGTGCGGCCGCCGGTGTGCATGAAGGCCGGCTCCGCCGCGTTTGCAGTCCCCCAGCCGAAAAGCTGCATCGCTATTGCCGCCAGCAACAGCTTGCCCCTCATCCTGTTCATTATTCAGTCTCCCCGTTTGAGGAGACAATGACACGGCTGGATTTATTTGACGCAAAAGCGCGAAGTAGACATTAAGTAAAACAGCAATAGAATAAACATAAAATTTGATGCAATTGAGTATAGAATTGTTTATGGATTCTAGCCGGGTGCGTTCCTTTGTTTCGTGGCACCGTTCGAACAGCTAGGATGGCGGGACGGAGGGCGCGAAGGATCGCCAGCCTCTCTTCCCGATGGCGCTAGCGCTTCCGCGTCAGCCGCGCGGTGAACTGAATTCGGTATCGAGCGTTTCCGGCCGCTGGATGACGGCGAATTCGATGGCGATGCCATCTTCGAAATGGCGCACCACCTGGCCGCGCATGGTGCCCAGCGTCACCTGGACGCCGATGGCCGGCTTGACGTCGATCTCGATCGCCGCGCCCGACAGCGACAGGTCGATGATGCGGCACTGGTACTGGCGTCCGTCGGCAAGCTGCAGCACGCTCGTCGGGTTACGCGGCGCGACGCGTTCATGGCGACGGTCTTCCGGCAGGTCGAGCTCGTGCTTGTTGGCAAGCCAGGTCAGTTGCGCGGCGAGCTTGTCCCTCTTGCGCTCCGACGCGATGACGGTCATCGCAAAGCCATCCTGCAAAGTGCGGGTAATGACGCCCTCGATGCGTCCGATATGATCGATATAGGCAATGACCTTTTCGCCAGCCAGGCCGGCGCGCTCGGTGCGCAGCGAAACGTTGCCGGGCGACATGTCGACTACCTGGCAGGGATGTTCGGTGCGGTCTTCCAGCATGAAGCGTCCGTAAATTTTCACGCGGACGCGCTGAAAGTTACGCCTTTCAGCTTGGGACGGCGCATGGTCGACCGCCGCTGACCTCATCACTGCCATACCCCGTTTGGCATTCCGCGCATGGATGCGGGGAATTTCAGCGAAAAACTACAACAAAGCAGGTTAACAAAGGGGAAAGCCCGGCGCTGTTGCTTTAAGCTTTGGGCATCATTGCTCGCGTCCGCCGTCGAAGACGACCAGATGACGGATGCGGCGGGCCTGGCCGAGCGCCGAAATCGTCTCGGGCGGGTCGAATTCCGACGGGGCGAGCGAGGGAACCTCTATCGCCGGCCGGTTCTTCAGGAACATCGGCTCCTTGTCGGGATCGACGACACGGATCGAATCGATCAACGCGTCGAAAACCGGGTCGGCGCCCAGCCAGAAGGGCTTTTCGACGGCGCTTATCACGCCGAGGCAGCGCGGGCTCTCGACCCCGCCGTCGAGCGGCAGCGCGAGCAGCTCAAACCTGTTGGACCGACCATTGCGACTGAAACCCTCATAGGTAATGAGGGCTGCCGATTTCAGGTCGAAGACGCCGTCGGTCAGCTTCGAGATCAGCCGCTGGTCCTTTTCGCGCCACAGCGAAGGGAATGAAAACCCCTTGAGTTCGCGGCCATAGACTGCGCAAAGCCTGGTGCCGGCCAGCCGGAACACCGCTTCGCCGCGCGTGTCCTTTTCCAGGATGAACGTGTCGGCCAGCAGCGACTTGATGTCGGCCGGTTCGACTTCCGAGCGCTTCGGGGCAGGGCGTCCGTCACGCAACCGGTTCCAATAATGGAACAGCGTGATCGATCCGGTCTGGTTCATGCTAATGCTGCTCCGCGCATTCTGTCTTCTGATGTCCCATCGGTGAACAGAAGGGCGCCCTCCGAAGACCTACATGCGTTGCGGAGCAGGATGCGTGCCAGCATCGTTAATACTTGTTCACGGGTCGGGGCGGTTAAGGTTAACAACTGGTTTACGTTGCGCGCCTGCCAGCCCTGTGGCACACCAAAACCACTCCAGAAGCGGTCGTTTTGCGACGATCGGCAGCACTTCAGTCAAGAGTTCAGGGGGAGCAAGGGGGCTCGACCAGCCGTTCAAGGGAAACCTTGGACGGCTTCTTTTTTGATTCGGGCCTGCCGATTCGCCGTTTGTGATTCGGTTGGCCGTGATCTACATGCTCGCGAAGTCCAATCCAGCGACTGAGTGCAAGCCATATGAGTGACCCAGAAAGCCCACCGGAGATCGAGCAGGACCAGGGTGGGCCTGTCGCCCGCGAACCGGAGCAGCGCCGCGAGCCGGTGTTCAACCTACCGCCCGTGGTGCTGGCGGTGATCGGCATCTGCGTCGCGGTCCATCTGATCCGGGTCTATTGGCTGACCGACGACCAGGACTTCGAACTGCTTGTCCGGGCTGCCTTCGTGCCGATCCGCTATTCCGGCCGCTTCGACCTGGATTTCTTTGCGTTTTCAAGCCCTTTTACCTATGCCTTCCTGCATGGCGGCTTTGCCCATCTTGCCATCAATATGGTGTGGCTCGCGGCCTTCGGCTCACCGTTGGCCAACCGCTTCGGCGCCCTGCGCTTCAGCCTGTTCTTCGCCGCCACCGGACTGGCGGCGGTGGCGCTTTTCTGGGCCATGCACCCGCTTGGCGAGGCACCGCTGGTCGGCGCCTCCGGCGCGATTTCCGGCATGATGGGCGCGGCGGCGCGCTACGGCTTCCGCATCGACCGCTCGTCGGGCAGGGCCGCCTTCGCTGGCCGGCCTTTGCCGATGGCGGCGGTCCTGCGCTCGCGTGGCGTCGTCACCTTTCTCGCCATGTGGATGGTGATCAACCTGGCGACCGGCCTCTTCGGCCTGGCGCCCGGCATTGACGGCCAGATCGCTTGGGAAGCCCATATTGGCGGCTTTCTTGCCGGCTTCTTCGGCCTGCGGTTTTTTGATCGGCGAGAGCAGGTGCCCCGGCAGACGGAGGAGCCGGAGAGCTGAGACCTCCGCACTTGAAAAGCAACCGATCGCGGCGCACCATGTTCATCCTAGGGAAAGCCGGCCAGGGCAGGAGCCGGCAGGAAATGCAGAGGAGGACGCCATGACTGTTAAGGCAATTCTCGAGGCAAAAGGCCACGATGTGGTGACGCTCGGGCCGAACGAAAAGCTCAGCGAAGCCATCCGCATGCTTTCCGAACACAGGATCGGCGCGCTGGTCATCACCAACGGCGATCACAAGATCGTCGGCATTCTTTCCGAGCGCGATGTGGTGCGGGTTCTCGCCAAGGAGGGGGCCGCGGCGCTCGACCTTGCCATCCGCTCGGCGATGACGCCCAAGGTGAAGATCTGCAATGAGAACCACACCGTCAACGAGGTGATGGAGATCATGACCAAGGGTCGCTTCCGCCATCTGCCGGTGGAAAAGAACGGGCTGCTCGACGGCATCGTGTCGATCGGCGATGTGGTCAAGCGGCGCATCGAGGATGTCGAGCGCGAGGCCGAGGAGATCAGGGCCTATATCGCCACGGCATGAGGCGGCGGCGGCCAGGTTGCCGGCCATTTGAATTTTTCAAGCTGTTATAGCCGTCCATCGCGGCAACTGCGGGCCTGTGCCGCGTCGGCGCCTGCGGCTTGGCGCTTGTCTCGCGAAGCGGTTTGCACTAGCGAAGTTGCACACCAAAATATGCGTTCCGCATATCCACAATTCCAATATGCAGGCCCTTATGAGCATCATCGATACCCGCACGCCCGACGCCAAGCGCCTGGTTCCCGGCGCCACCGGCGACTGGGAGATCATCATCGGCCTCGAGGTCCACGCGCAGGTGACCTCGCAGGCAAAGCTGTTTTCCGGCGCCTCGACCACTTTCGGCGCCGCGCCCAACGCCAATGTCAGCCTGGTCGATGCGGCGATGCCTGGCATGCTGCCGGTGATCAACGAGGAATGCGTCAAGCAGGCGATCCGTACCGGTCTGGGCCTGAAGGCCGAGATCAACCACAAATCGGTCTTCGACAGGAAAAACTATTTCTATCCCGACCTGCCGCAGGGCTACCAGATCTCGCAGTTCAAGCAACCGATCGTCGGCGAGGGCAAGGTGATCGTCTCCGTCGGCCCCGACCGGCAGGGCGAGTTCGAGGATATCGAGGTCGGCATCGAGCGCCTGCACCTGGAGCAGGATGCCGGCAAGTCGATGCACGACCAGCATGCGACGATGTCCTATGTCGATCTCAACCGCTCCGGCGTGGCGCTGATGGAGATCGTTTCGAAGCCCGATATGCGCTCCGCCGATGAAGCCAAGGCCTATGTCACCAAGCTGCGCACCATCGTGCGCTACCTCGGCACGTGCGACGGCAATATGGACGAAGGCTCGCTGCGCGCCGACGTCAACGTCTCGGTACGCCGGCCCGGCGGTGAATTCGGCACGCGCTGCGAGATCAAGAACGTCAACTCGATCCGCTTCATCGGCCAGGCCATCGACTCCGAGGCGCGCCGCCAGATCGCCATCCTGGAGGACGGCGGCAAGATCGACCAGGAAACGCGGCTGTTCGATCCCAATAAGGGCGAAACGCGCTCGATGCGTTCCAAGGAAGAAGCGCACGACTATCGCTATTTCCCGGATCCAGACCTTCTGCCGCTGGAATTCGACCAGGCCTATGTCGATGCGCTGGCAAAGGACCTGCCTGAACTTCCGGACGCCAAGAAGGCACGGCTGATCTCCTCGCTCGGCCTGTCGACCTACGACGCCTCGATCCTGGTATCGGAAAAGGCGGTCGCCGACTATTTCGAGAAGGTGGCCGCTGGTCGCGATGGCAAGCTTGCCGCCAACTGGGTCATCAACGATTTGCTGGGTGCGTTGAACAGAGCCGGCAAGAGCATTGAAAATGCTCCGGTTTCGCCCGATCAGCTCGGCGCAGTCATCGATCTGATCAAGGAGGGCACCATCTCCGGCAAGATCGCCAAGGATCTGTTCGAGATCGTCTGGAACGAGGGCGGCGATCCGCGTCAGCTGGTCGAAAGCCGCGGCATGAAGCAGGTCACCGATACCGGGGCTATCGAAACGGCGGTGGACGAGGTGATCGCAGCCAACCCGGACAAGGTCGAACAGGCGCGCGCCAAGCCAACCATGGCCGGCTGGTTCGTCGGCCAGGTGATGAAGGCGACCGGCGGCAAGGCCAACCCGCAGGTGGTCAACGAGCTGGTCAAGGCCAAGCTCGGGATCGAATAGGATGTTCGTCCGCACCGCCGGCGAGCGCGATCTTGCGGCGGTGCGCGCATTGCTGGTCGAGACATGGCACGCCACCTATGACGCCATCTACGGCGCGGCGCGGGTCACCGAAATCACCGACGAATGGCATTCGGTCGCCGCGCTCAAAGCGCGGTTGACACGACCGAACTCGGAATTCCTGGTCGCCGACGACGGCAAAAGCATCGGCGGCATGGCTTTCGCGGCCGCCACGACGGATGCCGGGGTCGTCATGCTGAACCAGCTCTACGTCCATCCGGCCTGGCAGAGGCAAGGCATCGGCCAGGCCCTGCTGGACGAGATCGAGGCCAGCTTTCCGGAGGCCCGAACGCTGCGCGTCGAGGTCGAGGAAGCAAATGCTCCGGCCGTTGCCTTTTACCGCTCGAGAGGGTTCACGCCCGCCGGCAACACGGCCGATTGCGGCGGCGCCTCGGGATTGCCGGCGCTGGTTTTGGAGAAGGCGATCGGCTAGCGCGTTCGCCTGGCGCTCAGTTGCGTTTCACGGGCAGGTTGGAGCAGCCGGCGGCGAGAAACTCGCACGGCAGGCTGCCGCCGCCGCCCGACGTGTGCGGGGGCGTAGCGGCTTCGATCTTTTCGACCTCGTAATATTTCGAGGTGACGCCCCATTTTTTAACGCCCTGGCACGTCGAGCGCACGCCAACCTCCGTCGCCTTTGCCGCCGTCTTGTAATAGGTGGTGATCCGGCAGGATTGGCTGACCGGCAGCGCGTTCGCCGGGATCGTGACCGGCGGCAGGAAGTTCGGGAAGGCAAGCAGCGAGATTGCCGCAATGATCCGGACGGCGGGCATGGTGTGGGGAAAGTGCAGCATCGTGCGTCTCCATCGATGGCGCCGCTCGCTCGTGGCGCAGCGGCGGGTTTGTTCCCGCAAGATCAGGCCATGAAGCCAGCGCTGCCGCATCTGCCGCGCGGGGGATGGCGGCAGCGGTCTGAACCGCCGCCGCCATCCGCGAGCGGCCGCGTCAGGGCGTTTTCGGCTTGATGAGCGTCTTTATCGGAACGGCGACTTTTGGGGGCCGGACCGTACTGGTTCCACCATCGACGGCCAGCTCGCCGCTGTTGAGATAGCGCACCGTATAGTGCAGCTCATAGGCGGGAACTCTTATCCATGTAGGCTTGGGATTGAACTGGTCCGGAGGCCTCGAATACCACTTCGGGATCTGCATGATCTTGGAACCGGCACCGAATCCCGCAGTCTTGGCCGCTACTGCGAAGGCGCTGTCTCTGGGATCGTTCGGCGGCTGGTCGACATTGCCGATGACCACCAGCGAATCGTATTTTCGCGCGTCGAGCCGTACTGCGGGAAGGTTCAGCGCAGCCGCGTCGCCTTCGCGCATCGTCAGCGCCCTCTGAAGGCCGTCCTCATTGGCGTAGACGTTGAGGTTTATAGCCTCGGATTCCGCATAGACCACATTGTTGTGGAAGTCGCGGGCTGGCAGGCGTGTGAGGCTGTCGAAGGTGACTTCAACCGTCGGCTTGGCTATGGCGTCCGTCACCACCAGGTTGCGCCGCGGCACCGTCCAGAAGATGAGATCATCGCCGGTAGCCTGCGTGCCGGCATCGGAGCCGTCTATTGCCGAGCATTTCGAATTTGGAACCGGCGTCGTCACCGGTAGGGGTGCCGAAAACGAGTTGCGTACCTGCGCGTCGATGTAATTGCCGACGTTGAAAACGTCCTCGAGGATGTTGCCGCCCTCGAAGCTCGCCGGGCCGGGTTGCGAGCGGATGATGACCTGGCTGGAATCGGTCTGCCAGCCGCTGCAGAAGACGTTGACGTCGATGGGAATGCCGATGTGGCGGTCGGAGGTCACCGGGATCGAGACTTTGATGGTCAGGATGTAAGGAACTTTGACAAACCAACTGTTCGGCTGGTTCAGCATCTGCGTCGCAAAGCGCGACGGCCGCCATTGCTTCAGCGATTCGATCGATGCGCGCGACGATCGTCCCTGGGCGGCCAACTGTGCGTTGGTGGCGTCGACCTTGGCCTGCGCCAGGTTGCGGACGGTGTTGGTGATCAGGAACACGCCGAGTTCGGCTTTGCAGGGCCTGTTCGATTGTGTGGCGTTGCATGGGGCAAGTGCCGCACTGGGAACCGGCGGCCCTGAAGGCGGCGGCTGGGCGGCCGCGGTGGCCGCCATCAGGCAGAAGAACAGCATCATGCAGGTTTTCAACATGGTATCCTCGCTCTGTCGTTGGAAACCACCCTCCGGCTAGACAGCAGCACTTCTTCGATGGCGGTTCATCGCCCGCACGGGGGATGAACCGCGAAACGTCGGGCCGGCCCAGCGACGTCGAGCCGCCGTCCTTTCGGATCGGACATCTACTGCTTCACGACGCCTTTGGTTGTCGCCTTCGGCGCGACGACCTTGGGCTTGGGGGTTTTCGGGCCGGGGTCGACTACCAATGCAGCCGTGCAGGAGCACTTGCCCGAACCGCAGTTCAGGTCGCCCTTGCACATTTTGGAGTGCCGCATATCGGTGCAGTCGGCGGTCCCGGAGCAGGAGCAACTGCCTTGCCCGATCGTTCCGGACTGACATTTGAAGCTCCATGCCGGATCGGCGGCAAGGCCGGCCACAGCGAGCGATAAGGCAAAAAGCGTCGTCGAGATGAGCTTGCGCATGAATACCTCCCGGTTCTATCGAGCGATGGAACCACGAAGCAGCAACGCCTTCATCTCCCGCGCGGGGGACGAACTCGCATACCGGTGACGATCGTCAATGCTGTCCCTTCAGCACGACGAGATAGCCGCGTTCGACGCGAAGCCGGAACGCGATTTGCCCTGCAGTGCCGGGATCCTTGGAAACCTTGTCGATGACATAGCCGCTGGGATGCGAGCCAAGCCATTCTTCCGGTTTGTCGGTGCTTTCGAACGGCCTTTGCAACCCGGCCAGGAAGCCGACTTCGCCTTGATAGTCGAAAGCCACGGCCCAGTCCGCATCCTTTCGCTCGTCGATGAAGTTGGCGAGCGGCGTCAGGTCATAGCGTTTGAACGCGGTTGCCGATGCCACCGCGTGGCCGATGCCGAAAATGACAAGCATGACGACGGCCGAGCTTTTCAGCCTGGCGAGCGGGATCTCCGCCATGAAATAGCCGAACAGGATGGTCACGAACGGCAACATCGGCACGACATAGTGAGGCTGCTTGCCGGATATCGCGCTGAACGCCAGCAACACGGCAACGAACGAGAACGACAGCAGGCGCAAGGCGCGCAGATCCGGCGACTTCGTCTCGATCAGGCTGCGTATCCGCGTGCGCAGCTTCAACCGCCAGACCTCGGGCATGAAGATCCACGGTATGAACATGACCGGCAGCAGCAGCAGATAGAAATAGAACGGCCGGCCGTGCGAATTGCGCAAATTGCCGGTGACACGCCCCGCCGATTGGTTCCAGACCAGATCATAGACGAAACTGCCCTTTGTCAGGATCGTCGCCGGCACCAGCCAGATCGCCACCGGAATCAGCGCGGCAAGCACCGCCAGGCCCACTCCAGCGAGGAAGTTCGGTGTCGTCAGTCCCGCCCGTCGGTCGCGCCAGAACGGGTAGAACAGGATGGGCGCGCCGATATGGATCAGCACCACTGGGCCTTTCGTCAGCACGCCCATGCCGATAAACAGCCCGGCCAGAACGGCCTGCCAGCGATTGCCGCTCCGGGCAAAGGCAATCAACGACAACAGCGCGGCGAGCACAAACACCGTCAGCAACAGGTCGAATAGGATCAGCGTCGAATAGATGACGAACACGCAGCTTCCGGCAACCAGCCAGGGGATGCGCCGTGCTATGTCGTCGCGGCCCGGAAACAGGGTCTTTGCCAAAGCCGTCGTCAGCCAGATGACGAGCGAGGAGGCGGCGAAGATGACCAGCATCGCGGCCGGCCGGCTGGCGCCGAAAATCTTCCAGACAAGGTCGATAAGCCAAAACAGCAGAGGCGGCTTCTGCAGATAGGGCGCGAAATTCATCGTCGGGACGAAGATCTGTCCGCTCAGATACATTTCCCAGGTGACGCTGAGATATCGCGTTTCGTCGACGGGCAGCAGAGGCCGGAAAGCGACTGCGATTACGATCAGCCCAAGCAAAAAGAGGTAGGGGAGCAGCCGCTCTGTAGATGTCGGTGTCAAAGATTGAGATCCGCGCCAGAAACCATTTTCTTTCCAGCCGAGCAGAGTGCCGCGTTTCTGGACCGCGAACGACCGCACCACGATTTTGGCCGAATTGCAACGATGCCGGGTTTCGTTTCCCAGATTTTGCCGACGATGGTGTCAAAGGTTTGAAAAACTTACCGACCGAGTCCTTTGGACCACCGCCGGTTCGAGAATCTGCGCAAATCAACTGGAGCGCAACGGCGGTGACAATTCGCGCATCAAGAGTTCGAGCTCGCGCTGATCGCCGGTGCCGGTCTTGTCGAAGATCGTCGCCAACTGCGACTTGACGGTGCCGTCCGAGACGCCGCCGGCCGCGGCGATTTCCTTTCGCGTCAGGCCGGCGGCAACGTGACCGGCGACTCGCCTTTCTGCCGCGGTCAGTCCGAACAGCGCCGCAATGGCGTCCAGCGCCGGGGTCGGTGTCGAACCGGCCGCGGCGATGAAGATCGCTGCGGCGGCGCGCTGCGAGATGCGCGCCGAGATTTCACGCCGCGCCAGCGGCATAACATGGGCCACCGCCGGAACGGCCGTCTTGGCCAGGGGAATGTTGATGCCGCAAGGTCCGAGTGCGAATTCGTCGCGCGTGCCGAGCTGGACGGCACGGCCGATCGCGGCGTTGGCGTTGGCATAGGTGAAGGACAGCTGTCCGCGCACGCAAGCGACCGAAATGTTTTCGGCGAGCAGCGCTTCGGCTGACGGGTTGGCGAAGATGATGGTCATGTCTTCGGCGACGATCAGTACCGGATGGTCGAGGCTTTCGATGATGGAGCGGAAGATTTCGGCCTTGCGCCGCTCGGCCTCGAACAGGTCGCCGATGGTCACTGCGCGCCGCACATGCGGCGCCAGCAGGCAGACAAGCTCGAGATCCTCGCGGGAAATCTGGCGTCTGTCCTTGTCGGTCACCACCATTAGCGTACCGATCCGGGTCGGCCGCTTCATCAACGCCACCCAGAAGAAATCGTCCAGCCGGTTGGGTTGTACCCATTCGCGCACGATGCGGCTTTCGAGCCATCTCTGTCGTGTATCCGGGCCTTGCAGGGCGTAGATCGAATCGACGGTGAAGGGCACGTCGATCTCCATCTTGGGAACCGCCGCATAGAACGGTACTTGCGAGCCGTAGTCATGCTTCAACGGCTCAAGAACTGCGGGATCGCCGCAGGACACCGAAAACCGCGCAGAGCTGCTGATCGTGTCGATGACGGCGAGCATGGCAAGCCGGCCTTCCGCCAGATTGCAGATGGCCTCGAGTGTCGCCTGCCAGCGGTCGACGTCGGCAATCGAATCGTAGATCGCCTCAACGACCTGCGGCAATGCGCGACCGGCCGTGCCCGCCAGCGATGACATAAACCCCTCTCATTTGCCGTCCTAGGCAACGAAGCATCAACTGTTAGAATAACGCTGCGTAAGGTTGCCAACAACTTATTTCATCTGCTTCGGACGGCCGCGAAAATAGCATGAACGTATCGCTTTTCCGTCAGCCATTTGCTCGCCGGTTGCGGCAAGACCCTTGCCTTCGCAATGCCGTGACGCCATAAGCAGGTACAGGCGCCGCAGCCGCCGCGAGGACTTGCCACAAGGACTTGCCACGAGGATTTGGATGAAGACTTTCCTTCTGCAGTTTTTCACCTGGTGGAACAGCCAGACATTGGGAACGCGCTTTCACACCTGGCGGCATGGCAAGAAGGTCGGGCAGGACGAGGTCGGCAACGTCTACTATGAGGGCGGCGTCGATTCGGAAGGCCGCACCCGCCGCTGGGTCATCTACCGCGACTATTCGGAAGCCTCGGCGATTCCGCCCGGCTGGCATGGCTGGATCCATCACCGTGTAGACGTTCCGCCGCCAAGCGAAGACTACAAGCCACGCGACTGGCAAAAGCCGCATGTGCCGAACCTCACCGGCAGCCCCGCAGCCTATCGGCCGAAGGGGTCGGTGCTGACCAACCGGCATCGTCCGCAGGTGACGGGCGACTACGACGCCTGGACGCCCGGTTCGTGATCGATCGCCGCGACAGCCCGCGGTCCCCCACGGAGGCGGTCCCCACGCGGGCGGTCCTTTGTCGCCACAATTACTGTTTAGCTGTTTGCTGATCCGACAGCAGCAACTAGCCTTGGCGTTAAGAGAATCACCCGGGCGCAAATCACCGGACCTTGCATGAGCATGTTCAGCCGAATTTTGACGGGCGGATTAACCGCGGTCGTTCTCGCTTCCATGGTGGCGCTTGCCGCTGCGCAGGAATTGGCGCCGCCTGCGCCGGACGCGTCGGTAGCGCCTGCAGCACCGGCAGTATCCGAACGCCTCACCAATCCCGTCGCTGAATTCGCCGGCATCGACAAGATCACCGGCCGGATCATCACCTTCGATGTCTATATCGACGAGACGGTGCAGTTCGGCGCTTTGCAGGTGACGCCGCGCATCTGCTATTCGCGGCCCGAAAACGAAGAGCCGAAGACGGATTCGTTCGTCGAGGTCGACGAGATCACGCTCGACCGGAAGATACGCCGTATCTTCACCGGCTGGATGTTTGCCGAAAGCCCCGGGATCAACGCCGTCGAGCATGCCGTCTATGATATCTGGCTGAAGGGCTGCAAGCAGAAGTCCGACGTGCCGGCACCCGCCGCCCCCAAAACCAACTAGAATCTGTCAGCGCGCGGCGGATACCGCGCCCCGCGGAACCGCCGCGTTGCCCGAGCGTTGGTGCCTCTCTACGGAGGAGGTTGCCATGATGATGGCCAACAAGAACGAACTTCTCGACATCGAAAGGGGATTCTGGAGCGGCGACGCCGACTACTTCAAGGCCAATGCCGATACCGAATGCCTGGTGGCCTTCCCGCAGATGGCGCGGGTGATGAGCAATTCCGATCTGGCCGAAACCGCCACGGACCGGAACCGCTGGCGCGATCTCGACATCGACCTCAAGGGCATCATCGAGCCGGGCAGCGACATCGTCATGCTGACCTACGAGGCGCGTGCGACCCGGCAAAATGGCGAAGCCTATGCGGCGCTGGTCAGCACTGGCTATGTCCACCGCGTCAATGGCTGGAAGATGATGTTCCACGCACAGACGCCGCTGTGACGGCAGCAAAAAGCTGACTGGCCGCTAGAGCAATTCCACGAAAAGTGAACGGTTTCCGTCCGGAATTCTGTGAAAAACGATGAACCATTCTCCAGGTTATGGAAAAAACACCGCCTCGCCCTTCAGCGCCTCGGCCAGCATCTTCTCGTACTTGCCGCGCGGCACGTCGATTGCGCCGAAGCGTTTGAGATGCTCGGTGGTGAACTGCGTGTCGAGCAGTGCAAAGCCGCGCGCCTTCAGGCGTTCGACGAGGTGAACCAGGCAGGCCTTTGACGCGTCGGTCTCCCTAGCGAACATGCTCTCGCCGAAAAACACGCGGCCGAGCGATACGCCGTAGAGCCCGCCGACCAACCGGTCGTCGTGCCAGGCCTCGACCGAATGGCAATGGCCCATCCGATGCAGCTCGATATAGGCTTCGCGGATCGGCGCGTTGATCCAGGTCGACCGACGTTCCTCGCGCCTTTCGGCGCAGGCCTCGATCGTCGCCTCGAAGTCGAAATCGATACGGAACTCGAACAGGTTCTTGCGGATCGTCTTTCTCAGGCTTTTCGGTATGTGGAACCCGTCGAGCGGAATGATGCCGCGCGTCTCGGGCCGCACCCAGAATACTTCGGGGTCATTGGCGCTTTCGGCCATCGGGAAGACGCCGGAGGCATAGGCTTTGAGCAAAAGGTCGGTCGGGATGCGATAACCGGGTGCGTAGGGACGGGTCATCGCTTCGCCCCTGTATCACTCGCCTTCGGCCAGGTATTTTTCAAGCCAGTGGATATCGTAGTCGCCATTGGCGATGTCGGCGTTGCCAACGAGGTCGCGAAACAGCGGCAGCGTCGTTTTGATGCCGTCGACGACGAATTCGTCGAGCGCGCGCCGCAGCCGCATCATGCATTCGACGCGGTTGCGGCCGTGCACGATCAGCTTGCCGATCAGGCTGTCGTAGTAGGGCGGGATCTTGTAGCCCGAATAGACGCCGGAATCGACGCGGATACCGAGGCCGCCCGGCGTGTGAAAGTGGGTGATGGTGCCCGGCGAGGGGGTGAAGGTGCGCGGATCCTCGGCGTTGATGCGGCATTCGATGGCATGGCCGTGGAAGCGGATATCCTCTTGGCGCACCGAAAGCCCGCCGCCCGAGGCGACGCGGATCTGCTCGTGCACGAGATCGATGCCGGTGATCGCCTCGGTCACCGGATGTTCGACCTGCAGGCGCGTGTTCATCTCGATGAAATAGAACTCGCCGTCCTCATAGAGGAATTCGATGGTGCCGGCGCCGGAATAGCCGAGATCGGCGATCGCCCTGGCGCAGACGCCGCCAATATGCGCGCGCTCCTCGGCATTGAGCGCCGGCGAGGGCGCTTCTTCCCAGACCTTCTGGTGGCGGCGCTGCAGCGAGCAGTCGCGCTCGCCGAAATGCACGCCGCGCCCGGCGCCATCGCCGAACACCTGCACTTCGATATGGCGCGGCTTCTGCAGATATTTCTCGATGTAGACGGCGTCGTCGCCGAAGGCCGCACCCGCCTCCGAGCGTGCCGTCTGCAGCGCCACCTCGAGGTCGGCCTCGCTATGCGCCACTTTCATGCCGCGCCCGCCGCCGCCAGCCGACGCCTTGATGATCACGGGGTAGCCGATCGCGGCGGCAATGCGCTTGGCTTCCTTGTCCTCGGTGACCGCGCCGTCGGAGCCGGGCACCACGGGGATGCCGAGGCGCTTTGCCGTGCGCTTGGCCTCGATCTTGTCACCCATAATGCGGATATGGTCGCCGGTCGGGCCGATGAAGGTGATGTTGTGCGCGGCGAGGATGTCGGCGAACTTGGCGTTCTCCGACAGAAAACCGTAGCCGGGATGCACTGCGTCGGCGCCGGTGATCTCGCAGGCGGCGACGATCTGGTGGATGTTGAGATAGCTGTCGCGCGACGGCGGCGGGCCGATGCAGACGCTCTCGTCGGCGAGACGCACATGCATGGCGTCGGCGTCGGCGGTCGAATGCACCACCACCGTCTGGATGCCGAGCTCCTTGCAGGCGCGCAGCACCCTGAGGGCGATTTCGCCGCGATTGGCGATGAGGATTTTCTGGAACATCTTTCGCCTGTTCCCGGCTCTACTCGATCACGACAAGCGGCATGCCATATTCGACCGGCTGCGCATCTTCGAACAGGATCGCCGTCACCGTGCCGGCGCGCGGCGAGGGGATCTGGTTCATCGTCTTCATCGCCTCGATGATCAGCAGCGTCTGGCCTTCCTTGACCTTCTGTCCGACCTCGATGAATGCCTTGGCGTCGGGCGACGGCGCCAGATAGGCTGTGCCGACCATCGGGGAGGCGACGGCGTTCTTCGACACATCGGGCGCCGCCGGCACGGCGGCTGCCGCGGGCTGCGCGGCTGCCGGCGCGTGGGCCGGCTGCGCTGCGGCGACGGCATGGACGGCCGGCGCCTGCCGCGAGACGCGCACCTTCAGATCGCCCAGCTCGACCTCGATCTCGGTCAGGTTGGTGTCGTTCAGTATGCCCGCCAGATCGCGGATCAGCTGCTGGTCAACACCGTTCTTCTTTATCGACATTTTCGAGCCTTCTGTTTGTTGGCCGGTCATAGGCGTGCAGCCAGCGCCTGCAGCGCCAGCGTGTAGCCGAGCGGCCCGAACCCGCAGATCATGCCGACGGCGACCGGCGCGACCATGGAGACGTGGCGGAATGGTTCCCGCGCGTGGATGTTGGAGAGATGCACCTCAGCCACCGGCAGCGGCGCGACGGCGCGGATGGCATCATGAATGGCGATCGAGGTATGGCCGTAGGCGCCCGGATTGATGACGATTGCGGCGGCCTTGTCGGCGGCCTCCTGGATCCAGTCGACGAGGTCGCCCTCATGGTTCGACTGGCGGAAATCGATCTCCAGCCCAAGTGCGGCACCTGCCTGCTTGCAGTCGTCGGCGATCGCGGCAAGCGTCTTGCCGCCATAGATACCCGGCTCGCGCTTGCCGAGCGCGTTGAGATTGGGGCCGTTCAGGACGAAAACCGTTTTCAAAAAATGCCGACCTTTCCCGGCGCGGCTAAGCCGGCGCGCCGGACCCTCTATAATGGGCATAGACGCTGGCGAAAAGAGCGCAAGTGCGTTCTTTCGCCGTCCACAACAGCCGGAAAACGGCCCGCGCCGGAAACCCGCAGCCCTAATCGAAACCCGAACGCTAATCAGAGCGCCGCCTTCGCCGCCTCGATCTTTTCGGCCAGCACTTCCTGGCCAAGCGCGCCGAACACAACCTCGTTGCCGACCACGTAGGACGGCGTTCCGGTGATTGCGAGCTTGGTGGCGAGATCATAGGTCTTGGAGAAGGCCTCGGTGATGCTCGGGTCCTTCATCTTTTCGCGTAGCGCCGTCTCGTCGGCGCCGAGCGACAGCGCCACCTTGATTGCCGCCGCCTCGGTGGCGCGTCCTTGGCCGCCGAGCAGCGCGTTGTGGAATTCGCCGTATTTCTCCGGCTTCAGCAAGTGGAAGGCCATCGAGACGACGCTCGCCTTCTGCGAATCCGGGCCGAGGATCGGGAATTCCTTCAGCACGAAGCGCAGGTCCGGATCGGCCTTGGTCAGCGCGCGCATGTCGTCGATGGCGCGTTTGCAGTAGCCGCAATTATAATCATAGAATTCGACGATGGTGACCTTGCCGTTGGGATTGCCGACAACGCCGTCAAAGGAGGAATTGAAGATCTGGTCCTTGGCGTCTTTGATGACGCCGAGACTGGCGACGCGCTGTTCTTCCTTCTGCTTGGCCTCGAGTGCCTGCTGTGCCTCCAGAAGCACTTCCGGGTTCTTCAGGAGATAGTCGCGGACGATGCCTTCGACTTCGGTGCGGTCGAGCTTGGTACCCGAGGACGCCGTCTGGGCAAGCTGCGCCGTGCCGGCCTTCGCCATCTGCGGATTGCCGGCGACGAAGCCGAACGCCAGCATGGCGAGAGCCGCTGCCACTCCGGCAGTGCCCAGCAGAATTGCCTTGGTCATGATCCTCGATCCTCTTGCCCGTGTTCCGGTCCGCTCGCTTTGGCTGTGTCGCAGCCTGCGTCCGAAAGGTTCACTTCTTCTTACCTGATGGTGCGTAGTTTATAATGTCCTGCGCGCGAAGCCAGCCCGGCTCGCCCCGCTTCATACTCTGCTGCGCCCGCATGGCGAAGATCTTCGCATTCTTGTAGTCGCCGGAATAGAAATGCCCTTCGGCGGTTGCAAGCTCGGCGGCCGGGATGTTGCCGAGTTCCCCGTAAGCCTGTGCCAGATAGCGGTATCCGTCGGCGTTTTCGCGATCCCGTCCGAGGCCGGTGTTGATCTGCGCCACCGCCTTCTTCAGCGAATCCTCCGTGCCGATGGCCATCAGCGCCTGGCCGTAAGAGACCGGCAGCAGCCCGGATCGCGCCGGATCGAGGCTGACCGCCTTGGCATAGGCGTCGGCAGCATCCTTCGGCCGGTTCGCCTTCATCAGGATGTCGCCGCGTAATTCCTGGAAATACGGGTTTTTCGGCTGTTCCTTGATCAACGCGTTGGTCTTGGTGAGCGCCGAAGCAAGATTGCCGAAAAGATAGGTCATCTGCGCGTCGCCATAGCGCGAGGCGATGCTGCCGGGGTTCTTGCGCATCAATCGTGACGCCGCCGCCTGGCCTTGCATGTAGGCGGCGATCTTGATGCGCATCATATCATGGCGCTGCTGCAGTGCCGGCGGGTCGACCTTGTCGACGTAAGGGCTCTGCTTCACCAGCACTTCGAGATTGGCGATACGCTCCTGCGGCATCGGATGGCTGATGCGATAGGGATCGACTTGCGCGCCCGAGAGCGACAATGCGTTCTGGAAACGGCCGAACGTCTTCAGCATGCCCATGCCGGACTGGCCGGTTGCATTCAGATAAGCGATTGCCGAACGGTCGGCGGTCATCTCTTCGGTGCGCTGATAGGCTAGGATACTGCGTTGCGCCATCTCGCCGCCGCCGGCCATCACGCCCATGCCGGCCCCAGCGAGGCCGCGGCTGTTGCTGGTGGCGCCGGCAACCATGGCGCCGGCGCCAAGCAGCGTCGCCAGTATCGCCATCGTCTTGGCACGCTCGAGCTGCTCGCGCAGTTTCTGCTGATGCCCGCCGGCGATATGGCCGGCCTCGTGGGCGATGACGCCGATGATCTCGTTGGGCGTTTCGGCCGTCATCAGCGCGCCGGTGTTGATGAACATGCGGCGGCCGGCAACAAAGGCGTTGAAGCTCTGGTCGTTGACCAGCACGATGTTGATGGCGTCGCCCGACAAGCCGGCCGCCTTGAAGATCGGCCGCGCGTAGTCGCGTACCAGCGCCTCGATCTCGGCATCGCGCACCACCGGCACATTCTGCGCAAACGCATCGACCGAGCCGGCCATGGCGACCACCACGGCAAGCGCAAGCGTCGCGAAGGCGCGCGCTGTCCTGGCGATCGTCGATTTGGGTCGGCTCAACATGGCAGGTCCACTGGTAGACGAGTGGGCGAAGGATGAAAAGTCGGCAGCCTAAACTTACCGAACTTGTGATCCCCACACCAATCGGGCATTTGTGCGGCGCGGCCAGCATGGCCGGCACGCGCGGACAAGTGTGGTGGATTGAAAAATGGTTGTTTCGCTTTCGCGCCGCGGCGCGGTCGAACCGTTCCACGCCATGGACATCCTGGCCGAGGCGAATCGGCTGAAAGCCAAGGGCCTGCCAGTCGTATCCATGGCCGTCGGCCAGCCTTCCGATCCGGCGCCAGCCGGGGTTCGCGAAGCGGCGGCCAATGCCTTGAAAGCAGGCCGCATCGGCTATACCGACGCGCTGGGCCTCGCCGGTCTGCGCAAGGCGATCGCGGCGCACTATGGCGAGCATTACGGGCTTGACGTTTCGCCCGAGCGGATAGCCGTCACCACCGGATCGTCGGCTGCCTTCAACCTTGCTTTTCTGGCGATGTTCGATCCAGGCGATCGCGTCGCCATCGCCGCCCCCGGCTATCCGGCCTATCGCAACATCATGGCCGCGCTCGGCATCGACATCGCCGAGATCGAGTTGGACGGCGCCGCCTATCTCCATGCCGAGCACCTGCAAGCCGCGCATCGCGAAAAACCTCTGAAGGGCGTGCTGTTCGCCAGCCCGGCCAACCCGACCGGCGCGGTCATTCCCGCCGGCGATCTCGAGGCGCTGGTCAAGACGGCGCAAGAGCTCGGCATCGCCGTAATCTCGGACGAAATCTATCACCGGCTGGCCTATGCGGCGCCCGACACGACCGCGCTTTCTTTCGGCGCGGATGTGACGGTGATCAATTCCTTCTCGAAATATTATTGCATGACCGGCTGGCGCATCGGCTGGATGGTGCTGCCGCAGGAGCTGGTGCGGCCGGTCGAGCGCATCGCCCAGAGCCTCTATATCTCGCCGCCCGAGCTGTCCCAGATTGCCGCGATCGAGGCGTTCAAGGCGACGCCAGAGCTGGAAGCGGTGAAGGCGCGCTATGCCTGGAACCGCGAGCTCCTGATGCAACGCCTGCCGGAGCTCGGCTTTGCTTTGGCCGCGCCCATGGACGGCGCGTTCTACGCCTTCTGCGACGTCACCAGGCACACCAATGACAGCATGGCGTTTGCGCGCCGGATGCTGGCCGAGGCGCATGTGGCAGCGACGCCCGGCCGCGATTTCGATCCGCTGCAGGGCCATCGCACGATGCGCTTTTCCTACGCCGGTAGCCACGACGACATGGTCGAGGCGATGGCGCGCATCGAACGCTGGCTGAAGTAGCGGGGGCGACGATGCCGGAGCTTGAACAGGCGTCTCAACTTGAACAGGCGCCCCAGCTTGAACAGGCCTTGCGCGAGGTCGCCACCGAAATGGCGGAGCGTACCGATCGCGGCGACGTCGCCAGCTATATTCCCCAGCTCGGCAAGATCGATCCGAAAAAATTCGGCATCGCCGCGGTGACCAATGACGGCCGCGTGCTGACCGCGGGTGACGCCGACGAGGCGTTTTCAATCCAGAGCATCTCAAAGGTGTTCACGCTGACGCTGGCGCTCGGCAATGTCGGCGACGCGCTGTGGCAGCGGGTTGGGCGCGAACCTTCGGGCAATCCGTTCAACTCGATCGTCCAGCTCGAGCACGAGAACGGCATTCCGCGCAATCCATTCATCAATGCCGGCGCCATCGTGGTCTCAGACATCCTGCTTGCCGGCCATCAGCCGCGCGAGGCGATCGGCGAGATCCTGCGCTTTATCCAGTTCCTGGCCGATGACGACACGATCATCGTCGACCGTGAGGTCGCGGCGTCCGAACGCGCCACTGGCTTTCGCAATTTCGCGCTTGCCAATTACATGAAATCGTTCGGCAATCTCCACCATGCGCCGGAACTGGCGCTGGGCGTTTACTTTCACCATTGCGCTATCGCCATGAGCTGCCGGCAACTGGCCCTGGCCGGCCGCTTCCTCGCCAATGGCGGCAAGAACCCGGCGACCGGGCATTCCGTCGTCTCGGCAGAGCGCGCGCGCCGCATCGGCGCGATGATGCTGACCTGCGGCCACTATGACGGCTCCGGCGACTTCGCTTTCCGCGTCGGCATTCCCGGCAAGAGCGGCGTTGGCGGCGGTATATTGGGAATCGTGCCGGGCGTCGCCTCGCTTGCCGTCTGGTCGCCTGGCCTCAATGCCAACGGCAATTCCAGGCTGGGCTCGATCGCGCTGGAAAAACTGGCGAAGATAATGAACTGGTCGATCTTCGCACCATAGTGTCGTCGCCTGCAATTGGGGCAAAAAATCCCGCGCAGCCGATCGGCGACGCGGGACTTTTCTAATCAGAAAGTCTGGCTAATGCACGGAAAGGCTTAGAAAAAACCCTTCCGCTGCCACCAGCCGGCACGCTTTGGCTTGTCTTCGGCCTTTGCTTCCTCGGTCTTTGCCTCGTCGGGAACGATCGAGGAGACGACCGGGACGACCGGAGCATCCACCGGTACGGGCTTGCGCCGCGACGGCCGGACCTTCGGCGTTTCCTCGGCAGCCGCCACTTCGGTCTCCGGCGACACCGGCGCGGGGGTCTCGCCGGAAGCCACTGAGGCGGCCTCGGCAGCCGATGTCTCGGCGCCCGCAATCTCGGCAACTGCTTCCGCCGCAACCTTCTTCGGCTTGGCGGCGCGGCGCGGCTTCTTCGGCTTTTCGGCGCTCGGCATGTCGTCGTTCGCCGGAGCAAGCACCGCAAGCTCTTCGGCCGGCGGGGCACCTTCCGGTTCGCCGGTCACGGGCTCTGCTTCCGACACGGCACCTTCCGTCATGGCGGCTGGCTCGCCGGCGCTGGCTTCGACGCTGTCCTCGCCGTCTTCACGGCGATTGCGCTTGCCGCCGCGCTTGCCGCGCCGGCGCTTCTTGCCGTGACCGTCGTCCGCCGCTTCCGCCGTTTCGGCAACACCGGCCGGCGCTTCACGGCCCGCTTCGGCGCCTTGGTCGCCGGCGGCTACCAACGCATCGTCTGTCGGCGCCGAAACGGAAGCACCTTCCACAGCAGCGCCATGTTCGCGGTCCCGGTGGTCACGATCCCCGTGTTCACGATCCCCGTGTTCACGATCCTTGCCGCCCCGCCGTCTGCGGCGCTTGCGGCGCTTGCGATCGCGGCCTTCGCCGTCCTCGCCGGACCTTGGCTGCTGCGGCTGCTGCGCAAGGCGTGGCTGCTCGGCCTGCACCGGTGCCTCGTCTTCCTCCTCGATGACGATCTCCTCCTCGGGTTCTTCCGGCTCGACATAGGCCGGGAAGGTGCGCGCCTCGACGAAGCCTTCCGGCTTTTCGGCCAGCGCACCGCGGAAGATGGCATAGTGTTGTGCACCGACCGTATCATCGGCTTCGATGGTGATGGTGACACCGAAGCGGTGCTCGAATTCCACCAGCGTGCCGCGCTTGTGATTGAGCACATAGAGTGCGGTCGCTGCCGGCGTCCGCACCGTGATGTGGCTGCGCGAATCCTTGAGCAGGAATTCCTCGATTGCCCGCACCACCATCAGCGCGACCGATGAATCGGAGCGCACATGGCCGGTGCCGCCGCAATGCGGGCAAGGCTTCATCGTCGATTCCAGCACGCTGGCACGGATGCGCTGGCGCGACATCTCCATCAGGCCGAAATGCGAGATGCGGCCGACCTGGATGCGGGCACGATCGTTCTTGAGGTGATCCTTCAGCCGCTTCTCGACGGAGCGGTTGTTGCGGTTCTCCTCCATGTCGATGAAGTCGATGACGATGAGGCCGGCGAGATCGCGCAGCCTCAATTGCCGGGCGACTTCCTCGGCAGCTTCCAGATTGGTGTGAAGTGCGGTGTCCTCGATCGAGTGCTCCTTGGTGGAACGGCCCGAATTGACGTCGATGGCGACCAGCGCTTCCGTCTGGTTGATGATGATGTAGCCGCCGCTCTTCAGCGTCACCTGCGGCTGCAGCATGCGGTCGAGCTGCGCTTCGATGCCGTTGCGCACAAAGATCGGCGTCGTGTCGCGGAACGGCTGAACCACCTTGGCGTGGCTCGGCATCAGCATGCGCATGAAGTCCTTGGCCTCGCGGTAGCCTTCTTCGCCGGAAACCAGGATCTCGTCGATATCCTTGTTGTAAAGGTCGCGCACCGAGCGCTTGATCAGGCTGCCTTCCTCGTAAACCAGGGCAGGGGCCGTGGATTGCAGCGTCAGATTGCGGACGTTTTCCCAAAGCCGCATCAAATATTCGTAGTCGCGCTTGATCTCTGCCTTGGTGCGGCTTTCGCCGGCCGTACGCAGGATGACACCCATGCCCTGCGGCACTTCGAGATCGGCGACCACTTCCTTCAGCCGCTTGCGGTCCTGCGCATTGGTGATCTTGCGCGAAATGCCGCCGCCGCGCGCCGTGTTCGGCATCAGCACCGAATAGCGGCCGGCCAGCGACAGATAGGTGGTCAGCGCCGCGCCCTTGTTGCCGCGCTCTTCCTTGACGACCTGCACCAGCAGGATCTGCCGGCGCTTGATCACTTCCTGGATCTTGTACTGGCGGCGCACCGGCTTGCGGCGGTTGCGCACTTCTTCCAGCGCGTCTTCGGCACCGACCGATTCGACCTCGTGATCGTCCGAATGCGAGGATTGCACCTCTTCCAGCATGCCGCGATCATTGTCCTCGGAGGTTGCCTCGCCGCTTGTCTCGGCCCCGCCCGTCTCGGCTTCGCTTGTCTCGACTTGCGGGACGGCTTCCGAGATTACGTCGGCATCGACGCTGGCAGCGATGGAACTGGAACCGCCTTCGGACGGCTCGGTCTCGCCGCGATCGGCGACTTCATCGCTCTGTCCGGCGGCACCCTCGCTCTGTCCAGCAACGTCGGACATGGTTTCGCCATTGTCGGTAGCGGCATCCAGCTTTTCTGCGACGGCACCTTCGCCGTTCTCGCCACTCTCACCGTCGGACGCGCCTGCCTCGTGCCTGTGCTCGCCGCGGTCACGGCTCTTGCCGCCGCGCCGGCGTCCGCGCTTGCCACGGTCGCGGCTCTGGCGGTCCTCGCCTTCGGCGGCTTCCTCGTCCTCTTCGTCCTGGGCTTCCTGTGCTTCCGCACGCAGCAGCGCCTGACGGTCGGCGACCGGAATCTGGTAGTAGTCGGGATGTATTTCACTGAAGGCGAGGAAACCGTGACGGTTGCCGCCATATTCGACAAAGGCTGCCTGGAGGGAAGGTTCGACGCGCGTTACGCGGGCGAGATAGATATTTCCTTTGAGCTGCTTCTTGTCCTGGGATTCAAAGTCGAATTCTTCAATTCGGTTACCGCGAACGACGACAACGCGTGTTTCCTCCGGGTGGGAGGCGTCTATCAGCATTTTGTTGGGCATTATTTCGTTTCCTCCCGGCAGCCGTCGGCCGCAGCTTGCGGGGCAATGCCCGCTGCCGTGGACCTGGAACATGAGTGCCGGACAATTGAACGTCCGCCGGCCGCTGCCTGAGCGCCATGGCGGTGCCGCCCGCAGCCGTAGTGGCGCGGTTTGTTGCGGACCTTTCCATGATTGCGCTTGAAGCCATCGTCACCAGCAGAACCTTTTGAACCAAAGCCCGGGAAAAACCGGACCAGCTTGTTTGCTCATACAGAGCCGGCACGGGACAATCCCGGCCGTTTTGCTCACGCAGGCGATTCCCCCGCCACGGGAGCACGCCTGCGAAAATCGTCGCGATCACCGATGCCTTCTTCGCCTGAAGCGAAAGGAGCCGTCTTGCGTCTGACCTGTAGCAGGAAGCTGCGGAGGAGGACGGTTCCAGGATTGCAGTGATCCACCATCGCTTTTATGATTTGGCGGGTTGGAAGGCAACCCCGATTCCCGATGCCGGCAAAAAGCCGTTCCGCTGCGGAAGCACAGGTCCCAAGCCTTCCATGAAAAGGCTTGGTTAACCTTCTCTGGATACCAATCGTTAATCGAGTTCGCGGCCTGCCGGCCCTTTGACAAGCAACAGGGCCCTTCGACAAGCGGTCGGGCATGACGCCAAAACGGGAGCGACTGGTAGAAAGATGGGACTGGCAGGCTTCGCAGACAAGGGCCGTCATCATGGAGGCTGGTTCTTCCGCACGGTCTGGCTGCCGTCGCTGATCCTGGCTTGGCTGGTCTTTTCGCCGCTTTCGCGTGCTGCCGACGCACCGCTTGGTGCCACGAGCTACAAGATGGCCGGCGATGCTACCAAGATGCGCATCGTCATCAATTTCGACCGCGAGCCCGACATCAAATGGTTCCTGCTGCGCGGCCCCGATCGCCTGGTCATCGATCTGCCGGCCACGAGATTCGCTCTCAATGCCAAGGATGTAAAGCCGCGCGGGCTTGTCCGCGCAGTGCGTTACGGCGAGCTCGGCGAGGGGAAATCGCGGCTGATTCTCACCGGCAAGGGACCGTTCGCCGTTGACAACCTCGACGTGCTCAAGAACGGTGACGGCAACGGCTACCGCATCGCCATCGACATGTCGGCGGCGTCGCAGCGAGAATTCGACGCTGCGCTCGCCAATCAGGCGCTGACGACCGGCTCGACGGTCTCCGCCGACAAGGCCGGCAGGGTCGGTACCGGGCCGGTCTCCAATCCGGGCCATCGTTTCACCGTCGTCGTCGATCCCGGCCATGGCGGCATCGACGGCGGTGCCGAGGGCCTGAACGGTACGGTCGAAAAGAACGTGACGCTCGCCTTTGCCATGGAACTGCGCGACAAGCTCGCCGCCAGCGGCAAATACGACGTGTTCCTGACGCGCGAAACGGACGAGTTCCTGCGGCTCGACGACCGCGTGCGCATTGCCCGCCAGCATGAGGCCGACCTGCTCATCTCGATCCATGCGGACACGATCAGCCTCAAGGGCATTCGCGGTGCAACCGTCTACACCGTGTCCGACAAGGCTTCCGATCCCGAGGCGCAGGCGCTTGCCGACCGTGAAAATCTTTCCGACCAGTTCGCCGGCATGGAGATCAAGGACGACAGCAAGGAAGTGACCGATATCCTGATCGACCTGATCCGCCGCGAGACGCATAATTTTTCGATGAGCTTCGCCCATACTCTCGTCGGCCAGCTTTCCACCAGCGTCGGTCTGATCAACAACCCGCAGCGTTCTGCCGGCTTCAAGGTGCTGAAGGCGCCGGACGTTCCATCCGTGCTGGTCGAACTCGGCTATCTGTCGAACGCCAAGGACGAAGCGCAGTTGCTCAGCGCCGATTGGCGCAACAAGGCGACCCAGAGCATAACCAATGCCGTTGCCCTGTTTGCTTCGGCCAGAAGCGGAACGGGGGCCGGAGGCTGAAATGCCTACCGGCGCCACAACCTGAAGCAGCGTTGCACGGCGACAACACCCCTGTGCTTTTATTTCCGGCATTCGAAACCGAAATCCCGCGCTGCCGTATTTTGCCCACATGGTCGCGACATGGATTTTGCGATTACGGTTTGGGATCGTCCCGAAAGCTTGCGTGAAGGGCGGCTTCGTTTAGGAAATTCCCGAACCAAGGACTGGAGCGGGTATGATTCGTCTCATTGGCTATTTCTTCGGCATCGGCACGACGCTGGCCCTTTTGGTCGCGGCGGGCGTGGCGATTTATATCGGCCATTTGTCGAAGGACCTGCCCGATTACGAGGTGCTGGCCAAATACGAGCCGCCGGTGACGACCCGCATCCACGCGTCGGATGGCGCGCTGATGGCCGAATATGCGCGTGAGCGGCGGCTTTATCTGCCGATTCAGGCGATCCCGGATCGTGTCAAGGCGGCCTTCCTGTCGGCCGAGGACAAGAATTTTTACAATCACCCCGGCATCGACGTGACCGGCCTTGGCCGCGCCATTGTCGTCAACCTGCAGAATGTTGGCTCGGGAAAGCGCCAGGTCGGCGCCTCGACGATTACCCAGCAGGTGGCGAAAAACTTCCTGTTGTCTTCAGATCAGACCTACGAGCGTAAGATCAAGGAGATGATCCTCGCCTTCCGCATCGAGCAGGCCTATTCGAAGGATCGCATTCTCGAGCTCTATCTCAACGAAATTTTCTTCGGCTTCGGCGCCTATGGCGTCGCCGGTGCTGCACTCACCTATTTCGACAAATCGGTGAACGAGCTCACCGTGGCCGAAGCCGCCTATCTCGCCTCCCTGCCAAAGGGGCCGAACAACTACCATCCCTTCAAGCATGCCGATCGCGCCTTGGAGCGCCGCAACTGGGTCATCGACCAGATGGTCGAGAACGGCTACGTCACGCATGAAGAAGGCGAGAAGGCCAAGGCCGAGCCGCTCGGCGTCACGCCGCGCCGCACCGGCAACTATCTCTTCGCCGGGGAGTATTTCACCGAGGAAGTGCGTCGCCAGATCATCGCGCGCTATGGCGAGAATGCGCTCTACGAAGGCGGCCTTTCCGTCCGCACGACGCTCGATCCGAAGATGCAGCTGATTGCCCGCAAGGCCATGCAGAACGGTCTCATGAAGTTCGACACGTTGCGCGGCTACCGCGGGCCGGTCACGAGCATTGACATTTCCGGCGACTGGGGCGTGCCGCTGGGCAACGTCAAGCGATTGGAGGACGTGCCGGAATGGTCGCTCGCCGTCGTGCTCGACAGCTCTGCCACCGGCCTGTCCATCGGCCTGCAGCCGACGCGCCAGATCTCCGGTGATATCGTGAAGGACCGCGTCGAAGGCACCGTCAGCAAGGAAGACATGAGCTTCGCCATGCGCCACGTCGTCGGTGGCAGGACCGTCAAGGCGAAGTCGCCGGCCGACGTGCTGAAGCCGGGCGACGTGATTTTCGTGCAGAAGAACGAGGGCTCGGACAACAGCTACAGCTTGCGCCAGGTTCCCGAAGTGGAAGGCGGCCTGATCGCCATGGATCCGCATACCGGACGCGTCCTGGCCATGGTCGGCGGTTTCTCCTACGCGCAGTCGGAGTTCAACCGGGCGACGCAGGCCATGCGCCAGCCCGGATCGTCGTTCAAGCCGATCGTCTATTCGGCCGCCCTCGACAATGGCTATACGCCCGCCTCCGTGATCATGGACGGGCCGATCACCATCCAGAGCGGCAACACGACCTGGACGCCCAAGAATTACGACGGAACGGTTGCCGGCCCGGCGACCTTGCGCTCCGGTATCGAGAAATCGCGCAATCTGATGACGGTGCGGCTTGCCAACGACATGGGCATGAAGCTGGTCGTGGAGTATGCCGAGCGTTTCGGCGTCTACGACCATCTGGCGCCGTATCTGCCGATGGCGCTGGGATCAGGCGAGACTACGGTGATGCGCATGGTGTCGGCCTATTCGATCATGGCCAATGGCGGCAAGTCGATCAAGCCGTCGCTGATCGACCGCATCCAGGACCGCTACGGCAAGACCGTCTTTAGGCAGGACGAACGCGGCTGCTCGAACTGCAACGCCGCCGAGTGGCAGAACCAGCCAGAGCCCGAGCTGGTCGACAATTCCGAGCAGGTGCTCGATCCGATGACCGCCTACCAGATCACATCGATGATGGAGGGCGTCGTGCAACGCGGCACCGGCGCCACCATCAACGAGCTCGGCCGTCACATCGCCGGCAAGACCGGAACGACCAATGACGAAAAGGATGCCTGGTTCATCGGCTATACGCCGAACCTCGTTGTCGGCCTTTATATGGGCTACGATCAGCCGAAAGGCCTTGGCAAGGGCGCGACCGGCGGCGGCCTTGCCGCGCCGATCTTCAAGGATTTCATGCGCGTGGCGCTGGACGGCACGCCCAATGTCGACTTCAAGGTTCCGGAAGGCATGAAGCTGATTGCGATCAATCGCAAGACCGGCATGCGAGCCAACGCGGGCGACGCCGGAACCATCATCGAAGCCTTCAAGCCGGGTACCGGTCCCGCCGACAGCTATTGGGTGATCGGCATGGGTGCGGACGGCTCCAACGCCACCGGCGGGGCGCTGTCGCCGCAGGCCAACCAGGCCATCCAGTCGGGCGGCGGCGGGCTCTACTGATAATCGCTGCATCGGGTCGGACCGGCTTGACGATGATGGTCGAGCCGGTCCATTCCGCTTTACGGAGGCCGGTACATAAAGGGGCCGGCGCTTTACAGGAGACCGTGCCGTCCCTATGTATCGCGCCACCAAACCGCCATCCAGCAACAGGACATAACAGCCAGCCATGCGCGCGGAAACGCAAAACATTGTCGACGAGATCAGGCAGGCAATCACCCTGCTGAGGAGGCATCTTTGACTGGGACCAAGCCATAAAGCGGCTTGAGTACCTGAACGTCCGTGCCGAGGATTCGAGCCTCTGGAACGAGCCGCTGGAAGCGCAAAAGCTGATGCGCGAGCGTCAGGGCCTCGAGGAAGGCATTGCCGCGGTCAAAGGCCTCACCCAGGCCCTGGAAGACAATATCGGCCTCATCGAGCTTGGCGAGGAAGAGGGCGACGAGGGTGTCATCGCGGAGGCCGAAGCGGCGATCCGCTCGATGCGCGGCGAGGCCAAGGCGCGCCAGATCGAAACGCTGCTGTCGGGCGAGGCTGACGCCAACGATAGCTATCTGGAAGTCCATGCCGGCGCCGGCGGCACCGAAAGCCAGGACTGGGCCTCGATGCTTCTGCGCATGTATACGCGCTGGGCCGAGCGGCGCCGCTTCAAGGTCGAGGTGCTTGAAGTGCATGACGGCGAAGAAGCCGGTATCAAGTCCGCCACGCTGCTGATCAAGGGCCACAACGCCTATGGCTGGCTGAAGACGGAATCGGGCGTGCATCGTCTCGTGCGGATTTCGCCCTATGACAGCAATGCGCGCCGCCACACCTCCTTCGCCAGCGTCTGGGTCTATCCCGTCATCGACGATACGATCGACATCGACGTTTCCGAATCCGACGTCCGCATCGACACGTATCGGTCGTCGGGATCGGGCGGCCAGCACGTCAACACCACCGATTCGGCGGTGCGCATAACCCATCTCGCCACCGGCATCGCGGTTGCCTGCCAGGCCGAGCGCTCCCAGCACAAGAACAAGGCCAAGGCCTGGGAAATGCTGCGCTCCCGGCTTTACGAGGAAGAGCTGAAGAAGCGCGAAGCGGTGGCGAACGCCACCGAAGCGTCGAAGAGCGATATTGGCTGGGGCCACCAGATACGGTCCTACGTGCTGCAGCCCTATCAGCTGGTGAAAGATCTGCGCACCGGCGTCGAGAGCACCAGCCCGTCGAGCGTGCTCGACGGCGACCTCGACGATTTCATGGAAGCCTCGCTGTCGCAGCGGATCGAAGGTGGCGCCGGCGAAACGGTGGCCGATATCGACTGAGGCGCCGGGCACCAATCCGGCAGGAACGTGGGTTCATCACGCGAGCGTTACGGCCACCGCGCGAGAGTGACGAGCTCTCAATTCGCACTTACCTGTCGTTCTACAACTTTGTTTTTCATCGGATTCTTCAAGATCGATTTCCGCTTTTGACGCGGATGTCGCGGGCCGCCGGTGCCAAGCCTGGAACCAGCGCGAGCCAAATCCCGTTATTGGCGATCCCGTTGCCGGGCTTGACCAGGTTTCGTCAATCAGGGCGGCAGGTTGGTTCCGACTGCAGAGGTCGGCGTTCGGTTGCGACAGCAATTGCTTGCGCCAACCAAGGAATCAGCCCAGCATTCATGCGCTGGGGAGGAAAAAAGCATTTATGGCCGGACGCGGCGTATCTGCGACCTGACGATCCGGCCACTGGGAAGACACGTTCCGGGAACGGGCAAGCGAGATGCTTGACAACCGTTGATAGGAACTGCGCTCATGCTTGCTCTCACAACCAGACCGGCCCCAGTCGCCCGCACGGCGCGCCGACTCCTGAATTCACTTGTCGCGGCAGTGGTTTTGATTGCTGCCGCCATTCCATTTGCGGCGCCTGCTCTGGCGCATGATGCCAAACCGACCGCGGCCATGCCGCAAGGCTGGAGCTATCCGTTCTCCTGCTGCTCGGGCTATGATTGCCGCGAGGTCTCTCAGACATCGATCAGCGAACGTCCGGAGGGCTATGTCATCAAAGGAACCGGGGAGGTCGTGGCCTATAGCGACAAGCGGATCAAGAATTCGCCCGACGGCGAATATCATTGGTGCTCCGTTGCCGGTGCCAATGACGGAAAGACCATCTGCCTGTTCGTGCCGCCATCGTCCTATTAGCGCATGACGCCCAAAGCTTGCCGACGGGCTGACCCGAAGGTGCGCCGGCTTTGGCTCGATGAGCCTTCGATCGGCACTCCAGCACTTTTAACCTGCCTATCGCAGGCTCACAGGCCTGCTGACTGGCAGTTGTCAGGAGCGTTTCTTTATGCTGCCTTTGCCGTACGGGGCGGCGGCATTGTGAGGGACCAATTCATGACCATCAAGGCAAGCTGCCACTGCAAGGCGACGACGTTCGAGGTTTCGCAAGCGCCGCAGACGGTGACGCGATGCACCTGTTCCTTCTGTTCGAAACGCGGTTCGTTGTGGGCCTATTACACCCCATCGCAATTCAGACTCACCAGCTCGCCGGAGAATGTCTCGTTCTACCTGTGGGGATCGAAAACCATAAAACACGGTTTTTGCGCCACCTGCGGCTGTGGCACCTTCACCGAGACGCCGGACTGGTCGACAGGCGAGCCGAATTTCGACAATCCGAAGATCAGCGTGAACTCGCGGCTGTTCGACGATTTCGATCTCGACACGGTCGAAGTGGTGGTCATCGACGGCAAGAATCTCTGGTAGCCGATCGAATTGCGGTGGTCGCGCGAGCCGCTGCAGGCGTGTGGAATTGAGCCGGGGAAAGCCGCGGCAACGGCTTTTGCTGGTCCGCTTTTCGCCGCATTTCATGTTACAAGTCGCTGGAAGGGCTGATGCGGTGCGCCGTTGCGCGGCCGTGGAATGGAGAGGGACCACCGTATGAAAAAGATTGTGCTCGCCGTCGTGGCGACGGCTGTGCTCGTGAGCGCATGCACCACCGATCCCTACACCGGGGAACAGAAGGTTTCCAACACCGCTGCCGGCGCCGGTCTCGGTGCTTTGGCGGGTGCCGGGCTCGGCATGCTTGCCGGCGGTAACGACCGCCGCAACGCGCTGATCGGCGCGGGCATCGGCGCGCTTGCCGGCGGTGCCATCGGTGCCACCATGGACCAGAACGAGGCCGAACTGCGCCGACAGCTTCAGGGCACCGGCGTCAGCGTCACCCGCACCGGCGACCAGATCATCCTCAATATGCCGTCCGACATTACCTTCAACGTCGACCAGGACGCGGTGAAGGCCGGTTTCTATCCGGTGCTGAATTCAGTGGCCCTTGTGCTGAAAAAGTTCCGCCAGACCACGGTCGACGTGTTCGGCCACACCGACTCGACCGGCAGCGACGAGCACAATTTCGACCTTTCGCAGCGCCGTGCTTTGGCGGTCGCCAACTATCTGTCCGGACAGGGCGTCGATTCCCGCCGCTTCGCCGTCACCGGCTTCGGCAAGACGCGTCCGATCGCCTCCAACGCGACCGCTGCCGGCCGGGCTCAGAACCGCCGCGTCGAGATACAGCTGTCGCCGCTTACCTGAGGCAAGCGCACGAACCGGCAGCGGCCCCGCAAGGGGCCGCTCTAATGGCTATGCCGGCCCTCTGGCCGCCGGCACCCTTCGTTCGTGATGTCAGGACCGGGCCGGCTGATCGACAATCGCGGCAACGATCCGGCGCACGATCGGAAGCACAATCAGCAGACTGGGAAACGCGACAAGCCATGAAGCGCCCCATGCATAGCTCCAGGCTGCTATAAACCCGTTCGTCCAGCCTGCGCCGATTGCCGTCGAAACCGCCGAGACAATCGAGGACATCAGAATCGAAAGAACCAGCGGCATCACCACCGCGCCGTAGGAGGGCGGCAGCTTTCTCAACTTGAAGGCTCGGTCCGGTGATGCTTGCATCGAAATCTCCTAATCAGAAATATGCATAGGCGTTATTGTGAGGACGATCAGGCGGCATATGCCGTCTGCAGCGCCAATTCCCGAATGAAGCTTCGCAGCGAACGCGGCTCGCGGCCAAGCACGGCACGCAACGTCAGGCTGTTCCCGCCGAGGCCGTATTTGGCGTAGTGGCTGTGTACCTTGGCCAGCATCTGCAATTGCCGGTCGGTATAGGGAAGGCGGGCCTTCGCCGCCCAGTCCTTAAATGTCGGCTCGCCCGCCGAAACCGGCCGGCCAAGCGCTTCGCTCATCATGGCGACGACCTCTTCGCGGCTGTGCATACCGTCGGCGCACAGCTCGAGGGTCGCATAGGACAAACGTGCTTCGGTCAATGCGATTGCCGCCACTTCAGCCACATCGCGATAGTCGACGCGGGCGAGCTTCGCCGTCCTTGGAAACGGCTCGGCGAAAACGCCGTGCTCGACGACGGACGGCCAGGCCCCCGCAATATTTTGCATGAAATTGGCCGGGTGCAGAATGGTGTATTCCATGTTCGTCGAATAGAGGGCAGCTTCGACGGGTACCTTGCTTGCATGGTTTTCCAGCCTCGTATTGGTCGGCTGGATCACCGACGAAAAGACGAACTTTCGAACGCCTGCTCGCGCCGCCGCCTCAACCATGGCAACCCCCATGGCGGCTTCGTCGGGAGCAAAGGCCGGTCCGATGTGAAAGACACCGTCGACACCTTTCACGGCCTGCTCAAGGCTCTGATGGTTGCGCAGATCTCCGATCGCGATCTCGGATGCGCCGGCTTTCCGGGCTTTTTCGGCACTCGCGGCGTCACGAACAAGCGCCCGAATCCTGGCATTGCGGCCGACGAGTTCAGGCACTACCAAACCGGCAACGCGGCCTGCGGCGCCTACGACCAGGATGGTTGGACTGGACGTTCGCATGACGATCTCCTTCCCTCGAGTCTGCCTTTCGGCCTGTGCAGGGAAGATAAAATCTAGCGAACTGCGTTACAATTAATCGAATTTGCGATAGTTTCTCCCGATTTTCGGGAGAATGAGCGATGAGCCGGATAGATGATTTCGAAGCCTTCATTGCCATTGTCGAGCATGGCAGCCTGACGGCTGCCGCGCGCCGGCTGAACCGCTCGCTGCAGTCGGTCAGCCGGTCCCTGGCGACATTGGAGGAATCAATCGGGGTCGAGCTTCTGCACAGGACGACACGCCGCTCGAGGCCGAGCGAAGCCGGAGCGGCCTTTTTCCAGCGCATCAAACCCGCCGTCGAGGAAATTAACGAAGCCAGGCTTCAGGCGGCCAATCGACGGTCGGAGCCATCGGGCATCCTGCGTGTGAGTGCCCCTGTTTTGTTCGGCCCGGACTTCCTCGTGCCGGTTATCGCCGACTACATGCGGACATATCCCCGGGTCGAGGTTGACCTCAAGCTTTCCGATGAATTTGTCGATCTTGATGCCGAGGGTCTCGATCTGGCGGTAAGAATCGGCAATTTGCCGGATTCCAATTTACGTGCGAAGCGCCTGGGCGCGCTGCGACGCGTGGTGTTCGGCGCACCTGCCTACTTCCAGCAACACGGCCGACCGGCCCATCCGCTCGAATTGCGTGAGCATGAATGCATCGTACGAACCGTCGACGGCCGCCCAGGCGAATGGGTGTTTCAGATTGAAGGCAAGCCCCGGCCGGTGAAGGTCGCGGGCACCTTCCGGTCGAATTTGATGATATCGATCTATGCAGCCGCGGTTCACGGATTGGGATTGGGCTACTCGCCGCTTTGGCAGGTAAAACACTTGGTGGACGACGGCTGCCTGGAGCTGGCTCTGACCGACTTCGAGCCAGTGCCGGTGCCGATACACGCCGTGTGGCCGGAAGGCAGATCATCCTCGGCCAAAGTCCGCGCTTTTCTGGACCTGTTGGCATCCCGCCTGGAACTCAAGAACCTTTAGGCGCAGACCAAACTCAACGCCGATCTTACCTCATCGACATCAAGTTCGTGATGAGAACAGCCGTGGCGGCATCGAGTGCGGGTTGATGAACCTCCGAATGACCGATGTCCTTCAGCTGTTCGGTCGTCAGATCTGCCAGTGCTCTGCGTCTCGCGACGGTCCGCCGCCATCCCGTGAAGGCAGCGATCATCATTGCTGCGCCTTTCAGGCTAGACCCAAGCAAGCGTTTGGACATGCTGCGGGCAGCGCGAGTTGCCGTGTGAGCCATTGTTTTGGTCTCCCATTTCGAGTTTGCGGATGGGAGCGTGCCACGCAGGGGTTTTCGGGCTGTTCGGCTGTGCGTGAACAACTGGGAGAAGTCCGGCGATCCGCCGTTAAATCGGTGTTAAATCGATCCGCCGAGATGCTATTCTGTCGCTGCATAGAAGCCTGGAGACGATTTGTGCGCATCCGGTTGCTTGGTGGCCTGGCGGTTACTTCCCCGGAGCATCGGCCTGTCCGGTTCGCCACACGCAAGACTTCGCTCCTTTTTGCTGCTCTGGTTCTCGCGGGCCGCCGCGGCCATGGTCGCGAGCAGCTTTCCGAAGCCTTTTGGCCGGGGCGAAGCAACGGGCAGGCCCGCAATAGTTTGCGGCAAGCGCTGGTCGACATCAGGCGCACGTTCCCCGCCAGCTCGGATGCAGCCGTCTACATCTATGGGGATCAGGAAACCGTTGCGCTGATTGCCGGTCCGGATGAGGCGGACATCTCGATCTTCGACAGGAAATTGGAGCAGGGCCGAACCGCCGATCTCGCCTTCGCCGCCGATCTCTACCGCGGCGAGCTGCTTGCCGGGCAAGCCATCCCTGACGAACTGGACGAGTGGTTTGGACCGTATCTGAGCAAGTATCAGCGCAAGGCGCTGCAATTGGTCGACCGGCTGAGCCTGGCGCTGCCCGCACCCGGCTCAGCCGAAGAGACGGCCTGCGAAGGGCTCGCGGAGAGATTGCTCGCCTCGGATCCGACGGCGGAGGCAGCCCATCGGGCGCTTATCCGCATCCACGCTCATCGAGGCCACGAAAACGCCGCCTTGCGTCAGTTCGAGCTGTGTCGGGCAGCTTTAAGGAAACATCTGAACGCCGAGCCTGAAGAGCAGACAAGCTCGCTGGCGGCTTCCCTGCAGTCCCGTGAACGACCTGAACATCAGCGGCCGGAGCCAAGCTCTGGCGCCGCATCACTGGCGCCGGTTCTGGCAGTCCCGACGAGGCGCGACGACCAGCCATCGATTGCGGTGCTGCCGTTTCAGAACCTAAGCGGTGATATCGAGCAGGAATATTTTGCCGACGGCATGGTGGAAGACATTGTCACCGCCTTGGCTCACTTTCGTCACCTGTTCGTAGTCGCACGGAATTCGAGCTTCACCTACAGGGGACGGTCCATAGACATAAAGCAGGTCGGGCGTGAGCTGGGCGTGCGCTATGTGGTCGAGGGAAGTGTTCGCCGGGCGGGCGACCGCCTGCGCATCGCCGGGCAGCTCATCGACACCTCGACGGAGGCCTATCTCTGGGCCGACCGTTTTGACGGGATGCTCGCCGAAGTCTTCGATCTGCAGGACCAGGTCGCCTCGAGTATTGTCGGCGCAATCACACCGAAAATGGAGGAGGCTGAGATCGAGCGTGCCAAACGCAAGCCGACAGAAAGCCTCGACGCTTATGATTACTACCTCCGCGGGCTGGCGGCCTTTGACCGGACGATCACTAGTAGATCGGCCATCGACGATGCCTTGCGCCTCTTCATGAAAGCGATCGACCGTGACCCGGAGTTTGCCGCAGCCTATGCGCGGGCGGCGCGGTGCTACGCCACCCGAAAAAGCAACGGCTGGATGGTCGACCGCGCGAAAGAGAATGCCGAGGCTACTCGACTGGCCAGGAGAGCGGTCGAACTCGGAAGGGACGATGCGATTGCGCTTTCCTTCGGTGGATACGTCCTCGGCTACGTAGGTGGCGACCTTGACGACAGTGCGGCTTGCATCGATCGCGCGCTCGTTCTCAACCCGAATCTAGCGGCCGCGTGGGGCCTAAGCAGCTGGGTCAAGGCTTGCTTTGGCGAGCCAGGCAAGGCCGTCGAGCACGCCGCGCTTGCCATGCGCCTAAGCCCATTGGATCCACGTCTGTTCGCTTGGCAATTCAACACCGGGCTCGCTCATTTTTGTGCCGGCCACTACGATGACGCCGCCGCTTGGGCGGGAAAGTCGCTACGGTACCAACCGAACTACGTGAGCGCGATGCGTGTAGTGGCGGCGAGTCATGCCCTGGCGGGACGCCTGTCGGAAGCGCAGCAGACTATGGCCCGGGTCTGCGAGGTCGATCCCTCGCTGCGGCTCTCGAATCTCGCCGAGGTGCTGCCGCCGTTTTATCGACCGGACGATCGCAGCAGATATATCGAAGGCCTTCGCAAGGCGGGGCTGCCGGACTGACTGGCGGCAACGCTTCGCGCGGCCATGGGACGCGCAAGCTGGATATCAGACCTTGGCGACGATCCGCATGAAGGCCGGCATGTCGTCGCCGAAGCCGACGGTCGCGTCATTGTCTTCCTGGCGCTGGCGGGCAGGGCGCTCGCGCTGCGGCCTGGTGTCGCCGCGTTCGGGCACACGCCGTTCGTTGCGATCGGGCGAAGCCTTCCGTTCAGGTGAAGCCTGGCGCTCGCTGTTTTCCGAGCGGATCGCCTCCTTGCGGGTACGCCGCTCGCCAATATCGGCGACGGCGGCTTCGGCCACGACCGGCTGTTCCTCGCTAACCGCTTCCGGCGCTGCTTCTTCGCTGCGCTTGGCGTGGCGTTCACGCGGCTTGCGCTCGCCCCTGTCCTTGGCGTCGTCCTTACGCCCGGCGCGGCGTGGCGCACCACGGCCACGGCGCGGGGCCTCGTCCTCGCCGCCCTCGCTGGCGACGACTGTCGACAGGTCGCCGTCATGCCACTCGATCTTGGTGCCGATCAGCCGTTCGATGGCGTCGATGTATTTGGTGTCCGATTTGGTCGCGATGGTGAAGGATTTGCCGGAGCGTCCGGCGCGGCCGGTGCGGCCGATGCGGTGGACATAATCCTCGGCGTGGATCGGCACGTCGTAGTTGAAGACATGGCTGACGTCGGGAATGTCGAGGCCGCGCGCCGCGACGTCCGAAGCGACGAGGTAGCGCAGCTTGCCGTCACGGAAATTGGCCAGCATCTGCATGCGCGCGCGCTGGTCCATGTCGCCGTGCAGAGCGCCGGCGTCGAAATCATATTTGAGCAGCGAACGGAACAGCTCCGACACCTCGACCTTGCGGTTGCAGAAGATGATGGCGTTCTTCAGCTCGGCATCCTCGGCCTTCATCAGATTGCGCAGCGTCTCGCGCTTGTCCCAGGGTTTCGGGCCGGATTTCACCAGCCGCTGGGTGATGTTGGTGGCGGCCGATGCTGCCTTCGACACTTCGACGCGCACCGGCGCGTGCAGGAATTTCTCGGTGAGCTTGGTGATTTCCGGTGGCATCGTCGCCGAGAAGAACAGCGTTTGCCTGGTGAACGGGATCATTTCGCAGATGCGCTCGATATCGGGGATGAAGCCCATGTCGAGCATGCGGTCGGCCTCGTCGATGACGAGGATCTCGACGCCGTTGAGCAGGAGCTTGCCGCGTTCGCGATGGTCGAGCAGGCGGCCTGGCGTCGCGATCAGCACGTCGGCGCCGCGCTCGAGCTTCTTGTCTTGCTCGTCGAAGGACACGCCGCCGATCAGCAGCGCGATATTGAGCTTGTGGTTCTTGCCGTATTTGACGAAGTTTTCCTCGACCTGCGCGGCGAGCTCGCGCGTCGGCTCGAGGATCAGCGTGCGCGGCATGCGGGCGCGGGCGCGGCCCTTTTCCAGCCGGGTGAGCATCGGCAGGACGAAGGACGCCGTCTTGCCGGTGCCGGTCTGGGCAATGCCCAGCACATCCTTGCCGAGCAAGGCGTGCGGGATAGCACCAGCCTGGATCGGCGTCGGCTCGGTGTAGCCGGCATCGGTAACTGCGGAAAGGACCTTCGGCGACAGGCCGAGGTCTGCGAAGGTCAACGCTTCTTGAGCGATCTGGGTGTCTGAGGACAAGTTTGGCGGTCTTTGGCTGGTTCGGGGGCGCAACATAAGCAGTCGCGGCAAGCGCCGCGCGCCTGCAAGATTGGTATTGCAGGTAGGCGCAAGCCCACGATTTGTCAACACAAACGGGCGGCATTGGCGCGATTGTGAAGTCGTAACCTTAATCGCGATGGTTACCGCATCGCCGATGCCGACTTTCCAGGAAGGCAACAGTTTTTTCCGCACCAGCGCAAGTGTTGCGGATCAGCAACGCCTTGCTGCATTCATCCCGATTGCACGGCAAAATTGCATTTAGGATTTGAGTTGGAGCAGAAACCTTGACACGAATGATTCATCCATTTTTCTTAGTCGAGGGGCCACATCATGAAAAAAATTCTTCTCTCTGCCGCATTTGTGGCACTTGCCTTGATGCCGGCGATGGCGGCCGACGTCGTGGAGTTGCCGGTTGCGTCAACATACAACTGGACGGGCTTTTATTTAGGCGCGCATGTCGGCGGCGGCAAAAGCAAGGTGGACTGGGAATATAGCCTTAACGGGGCGACGGCTGATCACGATGGCAGCGGTGCTCTAGGCGGCGTTCAGGCCGGCTACAATTTCCAGAGCGGAAATATAGTCTATGGTATCGAGGCGGATATCGCGGCCGCCAAGATCGATGGGGACACATCTTGCCCAAACCCAGCCTACACTTGCGAGTCCGATGTAAAGATGCTCGGTTCGTTGCGGGGTCGAATTGGCTACACGATGGACAGGCTGCTGATTTACGGTACCGGTGGTCTCGGCTATGGAACCATAGAGATTGGCACCAGTGGTCCCGTCGGGACGAACGATACCACGAAGACCAAAGCAGGCTGGACGCTGGGTGCGGGCCTGGAATATGCCTTTAATGATCACTGGTCGCTCAAGGGCGAATACAAGTATTTCGATCTAGGCAAGGGCGATTATACGGTCGACGGCGGCGAGAATGTCGAGGCAAAGGTCCGGATACACACCGGAGTTGTCGGCCTGAACTACAAGTTCTAAATCGTAAGGATCGGTTGCGGCGAGACTTTGTGTTGCACTGGACCCGGCCTCGTGCCGGGTTTTACTTTTGTCGTTTAATACCTGAACTGTTCGGCGAGAATGCGCTCGTTCCACGAATGGTTGGGATCGAACAGCAGTGTCGCCGTTGCCGTCGGCGATTCCCTTACCGTGACCGTCGTCACCGCCTTGACCTCGGTGTGATCGGCGGCGGCGTTCACCGGCCGCTTTTCCGGCTCCAGAATGTCGAAACGCACGCTCGCCTTGTTGGAGAGCAGCGCGCCGCGCCAGCGGCGCGGACGAAACGGGCTGACCGGGGTCAGCGCCAGCAGCGGAGCGTCGAGCGGCAGGATCGGCCCGTGCGCGGACAGATTGTACGCGGTCGAGCCGGCCGGCGTCGCAATCATCACGCCGTCGCAGTGCAATTCCTCCAGCCGCTCTTGCCCATCCACGGTGATGCGGATCTTGGCGGTCTGGTAGGACTGGCGCCAAAGCGCGACCTCGTTGATCGCCAGCGCCGAAATCGTCTCGCCCTCCGCCGTAACTGCCTGCATCTCCAACGGACGGATCGTTTCGGCAACGGCCGCCGCGATGCGCCCGGTCAAGCCGCTGGCGCGGTATTCGTTCATCAGGAAACCGATGGTGCCACGGTTCATGCCGTAGACCTTCTTTCCCGTGCTCATCGTCTCACGCAGGGTCTGCAGCAGAAAGCCGTCGCCGCCAAGCGCCACGACGATCCCGGCTTCTTCGACGGATGCCTGGCCGTAACGCGCAGAAAGGCTTTCCAGCGCCGCATTGGCGTCGGCTGTACCGGATGAGACGAAGGCGAAACGGCTGGCGGTTTTGCTCATGGCTCTCAACGACAACCGATTGGCGACGACCGTTTGGCGACGATTGGCGGCGACCGGTTGCTGGGCCGCGCCAGCGCCGGGTTAGCATGGGTGGGCATTTCTGCAAAGGGAGGGAGGAGTCTTGATATGGCGGCCGAACAGGGCGGACTCGCGCATCATGTCGGAGGACAAAATGATGTGATGGTTAAGGCTCGCCTTAAACTCTCGTAAAGCCGGATCGATCATGTTAGCCGGCAGCGGACGGGCGGCGTGGGGGCTAACCAGTCGAGGCCGATCTATTGCCGCTGGCACGCTTGATTATCGTCTTCCTGATGCTGGCAAGTTTTGCCCTGGCTTTCGCGGAACTGGTGCGCCAGTCGGAGGAAAAGAGTTTCAGACCGCAGCCCACCGCCTCACGCTGCGGCGACGCGGCGGGGACACCCTGTCCGCAAAGGGCGCTTTGACGTTACTACGCTGGTCCTTAACGGGCGAGCAGATGACAGCCGGCCTGGCGCTTTTGCGCGAGATACTCGTCGACAAGCTGGCGATAGCGGACTCTCCCGAAGCTCGGGAAATGGCCGCCATGCACGACCGAGACAGCGAGATCGCGCAGGCGCAGCAGCGTTTCGACATAGTCGTCGATATCGGAGTGATAGACGTCGTCGATCAGCGGGCCGTCATAGATGATGTCGCCGGAAAACAGGATGCCTGTCCTGTTTTCGTAGAGCGCAATGCCGCCGGGTGAATGACCGGGCGTGTGGATCACCTCGAAGGCACGGTCGCCGAGATCGAGGATATCGCCTTGCTCGAGCAACCGGTCGGCTGGTGCGGGCAGGATCCGGTAGCGCTTCGTGTCCCAGCCTTGCGGCATGCCGTCGAACATCTCGTCGGTGGCATAGCGGTCGGCAACCGTCCATTCGTTGCGCGGGTCGGCGAGGACCCCGGCCTCGGCCGGGTGCACGCAGCGGTCGGGAAATTCGTGATGGCAGCCGATATGATCGAAATGCGTGTGGCTGGCCACGCAGGTGAGCTTGCGCTCCGTGACCAGCGGCACGTGGCGGCGCAGGCTGAAATGGCCAAGGCCGGTGTCGAACAGAAGATCGCGGTCGCGGCCGCGCACATGCCAGATGTTGCAGCGGAAAAACGGCTTGATCCACGGCTCGTGGATCAGCGTCACGCCATCGCCCATGCGGATGGTTTCGTACCAGTGGCCGGCGTCGATGGTTGGAAGCGTGCCCATGTTCAGTCCGCAAGCAGGATGATGTCGCCAGCATCGCACGATACCGCGACCACGTCGCCCGGCCGGACTGCCGATGCCGAGGGAACCTTGGCGATGAAATGCAGCGCCGGGTCGGTCGTGGAGGTCCCCAGCACACGCTTGAAGCTGCCCTGGAAGACGACGTCGCTGACCTTGGCCGTACCGAGCGCCACAGCACCGCCGGCAGCGCCGAGGACAAGATGCTCCGGCCGGACGGCCAGCGCAACGGTCGAGCCGGCCGGCAATGTGCCGGGCACGGAGAGCGACCCAAGCTTCGTGGTGACGGTGATCTCGCCGCTCTTCGCCTCGGTCACCGTTCCCGATATTAGCGTGCTTTCGCCCATGAAGGTCGCGGAAAAGCGCGTCGCCGGCCGTGCATAGACACGCTCGGGCGGTCCTTCGTCCTCGATGCGCCCGTCATTCATCACCACGCAATGGTCGGCCAGCGCCATCGCCTCTTCCTGGTCGTGGGTGACGTGGATGAAGGCGGTGCCGACGCGTTTCTGGATCGCCTTCAATTCATCCTGCATCTGCCGACGCAATTTCAGGTCGAGCGCGCCGAGCGGCTCGTCGAGCAACAGCACCGCCGGCTCGACCACCAGGGCGCGCGCCAGCGCGACGCGCTGCCGCTGACCGCCCGAAAGCTGATGCGGCTTCTTGTCGAAGGCAGTGGCCAGCCCGACCAGCGCCAGCGCCTCGCGCGCCCTTGCTGCCCGGGTTTCGCCATCGACACCCCGCATGCGCAGCCCGAAGCCGACATTGCTGCCGACGCTCATATGCGGGAACAGCGCATAGTCCTGGAACACGGTCGTCGTCGGCCGCTTCGCCGGTGGCACTGCGGTGCAGTCCTCGCCGCGGATCAGCACCTTGCCTTCGCTCGGTGTGACGAAGCCGCCGAGGATGGACAGAAGCGTCGTCTTGCCGGAGCCGGATGGCCCGAGCAGGATCGTGTAGCTGCCCGGCTCGATCGTCAGCGAGACGTTCTTCAGCACGGTGAGCTGGCCGAAGCGATGCGAGACAGAGCTTATATCGACCAGTGGCGCACTCATGCCGGCTTCCTCCGCAACAGCATCAGCTCGAACAATACCACCAGTACGATGGAGACGGCGAAGACCAGCGAGCCGACGGCGTTGGTCTTGGGATTGAGGCCGGAGCGCAGCAGGTTCCAGATCTCGACCGGCAGCGTCGTGTCGAAGCGCGTCAGCAGGAACGAGATGACGAATTCGTCCCAGGAGAAGGTCATCGACAGGAAGAAACCGGCGAAGATCGCCGGCGCCATAACGGGTACGGTAATCAAAAGCAGCACTTTCCATTCGGCGGCGCCGAGATCGCGCGCGGCGCGCTCGATATTGATCTGGTGGTCGCCCATCTGGCTGTAGATGATGGCAAAGCAGAGCGGCAGGTTGATCACCACATGGCCGATGCCGGCGGCCATGAGCGACTTCGGCACGCCGGCCCGGTTGAACAGCACCAGCAGCCCCATGCCGATGATGAGATAGCTGACGGTCAAGGGCAAGGTGATCAGCCCGCGCATCAGGCCCGAGCCCGGCAAGGCGAAGCGCGCAAAACCCCAGGCGGAGAGAAAGCCGAGCGTGACGGCGACAGCCGAGGAGACGACCGCCACCAGCAGCGAATTGACCAGCGCCGAAGTCAGCCGCGTGTCGGCGAGCACGGCCTCGTACCAGCGCAGCGACGGCCCGGTGAAGGGCGGGATCGGAAACGAGGTTGCCTGCAGCGAAAACAGCACCAGAACGACGACCGGCAGAAAGATGAAGCCGTAGATTGCGATGGCGTAAAGGCCGGAGACGAGGCGGATGAAAGCGCGCATGGTCAGGCCCGCTCGATCTTCAGCCAGCGGGCGCAGGCGAGGTAGGCGATGGTGACCACCGCCATCAGGATGATCGACAGCGCCGAGGCGAGCGGAAAGTCGCCGCGCCGGCCGATCTGCATCATGACGAGCTGCGGCATCAAAAGCTCGTTGTTGCCGCCGAGGATCTGCGGCGTGATGTAATCGCCGATGCACAGCACAAAGGTGAGGAAGGCGCCGACCATGATGCCAGGCAGCGTCAGCGGCAGAACGACATGCAGGAAAGTCCGAACCGGCCCGGCGCCGAGGTCGGCGGCGGCCTTGCGGTAGCTGGGGCTGAGCTGCTTCAGATTGGCGAAGATCGTCAGCGTCAACAGCATGACGAAGAAATGCACGAAGCCGGTGACGGTCGCTAGCCGGGTATTGGCGAGTTGCAGCGGTTCGCCGAACAGGCCGGAGCCGGTCAACGCGCGGTTGACGACGCCGTTCTGTGCCAGCACCAGCAGCCACGAATAGGAGCGCACGACATAGGAGGTCCAGAAGGGCAGCACCGCCAGCATCAGCGCCAGCCGCTGCCAGCGCTCCGGCACCTGTTCGGCCAGAATCCAGGCAAAGGGATAGGCAAGCAGCACCGAGATAATGGTGACGATCGCTGTGACCTGTAGCGAGTTCACCATCGCCTGCCAGTAGGACGGATTGGCAAAGAATTGGCTGTAGTTAGACAGCGTGAAGCCGCCGCCTTCATGCGCCGTCAGGCTGGATACCGCCATGGCGACGAAGGGCAGCACGAAGAACAGCAACGTCAAGCCGAGCGCCGGCGTGACCAGCGCCCAGGGCAGGGCACGCCCGCTGTTGACGGAGTTCACGACTGGCAGCCGGTCATTGCGCCTGCAGCATTTCGGTCCAGACGTCCTGCATCTTCTTGTCGAGATCGGCATTCGGCGCCGGATAGGCCTGGGCGCGGGCGAGGAATTCCGGCTGCTCGTCGAAGCGCAGGATCTTCTTCTGCTCGTCGCTCAGGGCCGCCTTGCTGTTGGCCGGCATGCCCCAATAGCAGGACGAGGTGGCGAGCCGCGCCTGCCCTTCGGGGCTCATAATGTACTGGATGAATTTAAGCGCCAGCTCCTTGTTCTTGGAATCCTTGAACATTGCCAGCGACTGCGACCACAGCACCGCGCCTTCTTTCGGAATAGAGAAGTCGAGGGCAGGGTTTTCCTTGGCCAGCCCCGCCGTCACCCATTCGCCGCCGCCGACCAGTATGTCGACTTCGCCGGTCGCCAGTGCCGTCTGGCTGGCGGTCACTTCGCCGACCAGCTTGGCGTTGGCCTTCATTTTGAGCAGCTCTTCCTTGATGGCAGGAAGGTCGGCTTCCGTCAGTTCCGCCGTCTTCTTGCCGATCGCCAGTGCGGCCATGCCGATGACCGGCAGGTAATAATCGTAGATGGCGATCTTGCCCTTGTATTTGTCGCCGGTCAGCGCGGCAAGCGACTGCATGTCGGCCGGGTCGACCTTGGTCTTGTTGTAGCCGATCGTGTTGTAGCCGAACTTTTCGGTGATGCCGTAACGCTTGCCGTCGACGACGGTGGAGCTATCCATCTTCACCTGCGGAAACAGATCGGCCAGCGGCAGCTTATCTTCCGGTAGCGGTTCGAACAGGCCTTTTTCGACGCCGCGCGGTATGTCGATGCTGTCGATCACCATCACGTCCCAGTCGCCCGGCTGCGACTGTTCGACGATGGCCAGGCCGGCGCCGGTGCCTTCGAACTCCTTGACATTGACCTTGACGCCGTTCGCCTCCTCGAACGGCTGCAACAGCACCGGATCGGCGTGATCGCACCAGATCAGCGCGTTGAGGTCCTGCGCCTGAGCGAGGCTGCCAGCCGCCAGCAGCAGTGCTGCGGCGGCGCACGCGCCTTGGAGATAGCTCTTCAGAAAAGAAAGCGGACTCCTGACGGTTGGATTGGGGGTCTTTGGATTGACGGACATCGGGTGTTCTCCCTTGCCTTTTTGGCTTGTAGCAAAAAATTGAACCAATTCTAAAATTGAGTCAATTCTGTTTTTGTGGCAAACAGCCGCTATGAGCGGATTGCGGGCAAGGCAGAAGGCGGATCGGCACCGCCGCATCATCGAGGCGGCGGCGGCGCTTTTCCGCGATGCCGGCTATGAAGGCGCCAAGATCGAAACTATCGCCGCGCAGGCCGAAGTCTCGGTCGGCACCATCTACAATTACTACCAGAACAAGGGCGACATCCTCGGCGCCATCGTTTCGATGGAGGTCAACGAGGTGCTGAATGCCGGGCGCGGCGTCGTCGCCAACCCGCCGGCCAATGTCGGCGATGCTCTCGATACGCTGCTCGGCATCTATATCGAGCATTCGCTGCATTATCTCAGCAAGGAGATGTGGCGGCAGGCGATGGCGATCTCGACGCAGCTGCCGGACAGCCCGTTCGGCCAGGCCTACACGGCGCTCGACCGGGCACTGACCGAGCAGATCCGCGCGCTGATCGCCCGGTTACAGGCGCTCGGCCTGGTGCGCCGCGACATCGATGGTCCGGCGCTCGGCGAACTCATCTTCAACAACATGAACATGATGTTCATCGAATTCGTGAAGCGCGAGGAGGCGAGGATTGCAGAGTTGCGGGCAGCGATACGCAGGCAGAACCGGATATTGGTGGCGGCGATCGGAGTGTAAGAAGATCAAGGGCGAGTAGGGCCAGCAACACAAATCGCCGCAGCCGGAGCATCGCCTAACGGTTGATCAGCCATAGAATGGCCGAGAGCACGATGCTGACCAGTATCCCCGTGGCGATGGGGACATAAAGCCTGAAGTTCTCACGCTCGATCACGATATCGCCGGGCAGCCTGCCAAGGCCGGTCCGGGTCAACCAAGGCCAAAGCAGGCCTATGGCGACTATGCTGAGACCAACGACGATCAGAGTTCGCGACATGGCAGCATCCTGCCGGAAATAGCATCGTGCCAGAAATATAGTGTTGACGGGTCTCCCAAGCAGCGCTTCCACTCGATATTTCCTCTTGAGTTGAGATTGAAATCTGTTACAACCTGAACGGGCATCAAAGGAGGGATTGGGTGCAGATCTCCATCTGGCATTGGGCTATACTGCTGCTGCTGATCGGCGTTCCTGTTTTCTTTGCCGTTCGGTCAGCCGTAAAGCCATCACAGGATACTTCGGCTCTCGTCGGTTTCGGAGGCTGGCTTATGCTGCTGGCGATTGGACAGTGCTTGGCACCTTTCCGCACGCTGGCTGAGCTGTTCTCTTCGAGCGGGGGCTATCGACAGCTAATGACGCTCCCCAACGGCGCCTTGGCGGTCTACGGCGAGGTCGCCCTGTTGCTGGCGTTTCTGGTGCTCCAGCTGGTTGTGTTCGTTGCAATGCTCCGGCGGAGTTCCCGTTTCAAGCAGCTGTTCCTGTATCAGTGGTTTGCAATACCAATCGTGTTTATTCTGGACACGACATGGATCTCAGCGGTTATGAGCGCTCCTGTGAGCTTGGTGCTTGCAGGGGATGCGCTGGTAATGCCCGCAGTTTCTTTTGTCCTGACCGGCATCTGGGTCGCCTACGTCTACAAGTCGGTCAGGGTGAGAAACACGTTCGACCGGGCCGCGATATCCGGTCAGGTCGCGAGTGCTTCATAGAGCTTGCCGCGAGTCCTATGTATCGCTGCCGACAAAAATGCCGGACGCCCAGTATCGACCCGGATCACCCGGCCACTAGGCCTGCTCGAGCGAGGATTTCGGGAGCCGGCGTGACATGCCCGTGCGGCTTGCAGTAGCCGGGGTCGATCGCGCGATAGCCAAGCAGATGGCCGAGTGGCGCCAGGATCCCCAGCGCCACTCGCTGAATAGCAGGTGGCGGGTGCGTGAAGACGATCACGTCGGCAAATTCCCTGGCGATGACTGCCGCGTGAAGCGGCGAAGGTCTGCCTTTTCTGTCCACCTTGCCGGCATTGGCCAGGCCGAAGAGCATGCCGATCAGCAACTCGAAACGGTTCGGGTCGACATTGTCCGCACCTGGCGCCCGGTCGACTTCGACCAGGACATGCGCTTCTTCGGTTTTGCTGCTGTTCCACCAATCATGTGCGACGCCTGCTTCGACCGTGGCGGATTGGCCAGGCCCGAGGGACAAAGTCTTCCCGGCGATGCAAGCGTCGAGCCGGCCGCCGAGGACGGCAAACCGCTCCGTCAGGTTCGGGTGGTAGTGCTCGCCCACCACTGCGGCTCCCGGTCGGGCGGTCAGATGAGCGATGCCAGGTCCCTGGCCGCGGTCTTCGGTGCCACGCAGGATGACCGCATATTCGCCGGTCACCTTGTTCTCGTAGACATCTCCACAGCGTGACATGGATCAGCTCGGGTTTCAGAGCACCGCTGCCGGCAAGCTTACGGTTAAAGGGTTGGCGGTTCAACGGCCGCTCGAACGAGCGGTTGTGAAACTCCTGCGCCGGCTCCGTTGACACGGGCGCGACCGGTGCTCTCTACCGGACATGCTTAGGCGGGCGCGCTCGTGGAAACGGCACGACCGTCAGTGGCGCCTTGCGGAATTCCGCGATGGCTATTTCTTCAATCAGCGCGTCGAGGGCCTCGTTGACGCGTTGGCTCGTTTCATCCACGCCGCAGAGGCGGTTTTGTGCGCACTCCAAAAGCTCGCGCGCCGCGGCGAAATCACTACGCATGACAACACCTTTGGTTTTTGGCCCGCCGCACGGGCATTGTCGGCGCGCTTAATTGAGCGAGTGCTAATATACATTGGAGCAATTTAATCGAATGCTGTTAAGTGGCCGTCGGGAGGCGGGACGAACCTATGGCCCAGCAAAAAGCAAGACAGGAATGAGCTCGGCGTCTCCTGGTAGGAGATGCTTGAGCCCGATCTGGTTCAGGCTAAGCCGGCAATTTCACGGGAACTTTCTGGCGATCCCGACGCTCCCGGTCCGTACCGTCCTAATCTTTCGTATAGTCAGGCCCAAAACGGGTCGGCAGGTTGTCGGCGAGTTTCAGCCAAGGGAGCTTCTCCTCAAAAGCGACATGCAGCGTAGGTGCAAATTTTTCTGGCTCCTCCATCGCCGCCGCAAAAAAATGCATGACATCAGACATGTTCTTTGAGCGGAAGGACAGCGGCGTACCACAGTGATCGCAAAATGTTCTTTCCACACCGGGAGAAGAGTTGAATACCTTCGGTAGCTTGCCCAACCATCGCCATTGGCCGTTCAAGACGCCAATATAGGTGGTCATCGGCGCAGAACATTGCCGCCGACAACTTTCACAATGACAGACCACGCAGGCCTGTGCCGGGCCATCGACTTCAAAGGCAATAGCGCCGCATAAGCAATGACCACGCATGCAAATACTCCTCGAGTCAACAAGGACAGCTTCATGCCTGGGCGTGAGGGAGGCGCCATGAAATGCGCCGAGCTGGCGCCCAATTCCGACATTCGGCGCTGGCGATTGTCCTCGCCCGCGCGAGGCGTTGCCTCCAAGCTGCCTTCACTATCGCCTTTGCGGCATATTGAAATGTTCGTAGAGTTTCTCCGCCAGGCCGCTGGCGCCAAAGCCCGTCAATACCGATGAAAGTGCCAGCGGCGCCTTCTTGTCGAGCATGGCCTTGGCGATCATCAGATCGTCGCTTCGCTTATGAGTCCTCAGCCTAATACGATCTTGGGCGGCTTAAGAATTCTCTGGCGGCGGCAATCTGGCGTCGATGCTCGCGAAGGAATGCCGCGCCGAAGCAAATGGCGAATGCCAGTACCGAAAGGCTTGTCGTTGCTCTTGATGCAGGATCGGGATCGGGACTTACCAGGAAACGAAAGCCGAACGCGAAGGCGAAGACAACAGCGCCACCAAACATGCCGCTGATGAAGGGGGCGGTCGTGCGTTTCTGCTCCAACGACAACTCCTAGGTTTTCCGGTAGGGAACTATGGTTTCCGCTAGGGAATATATGCGTTGAAGCTGATGTGCTACCGATCTTGACGGCCCCGGCCTGTGGATATCGGGGATGAGCAGATATCAAGCGCCCCGGAGGTCTCAAGAAGCCCGTGCTGGTGCCCCCGGACGGCGCTAAGGGCCAAATCCAACTGGAGCAGTCCACCCGAATTTTACCCCTAAAAATCAAGGGAATACGAGAGTATCTTCCCCTGAAGAGGTTAAGCTCGGTGTACCTCTTTGTGCCCGAGCGGTGTACCTTCTGTCACCCTTGTTAGGCGAGGACGTTGACCATTACCCACTGCCGTTCGTAGTCGCATAGTGCGCAGTGCAGCTCAGGAACACCTTCCCACTGTCCAACCCTCTGGGATCAAAACCCAATCACTCAGAACGACCGAGTTCGACCCCATTGCGGACGCTCGTCGAAGTGTAGATGCTGCAGATGTCAGGAGGGTATCGCTTGATGTGGACCTTTGCGAAAAAGCTACTCGCGAAATCAAAAACAATGAATGCATTGCTCGGAGATGTCGTCTTCAAGACACCCCCGGTCGTCGGAAGTGCTAGCGATTCTTTCCTCGAATGGCGCGTTAAGAGGTCAATAGACCAGCGAGACGTCTACATAGGTCTTTCGATGAGGCCCGATGGTTACGCTGGTGCGGAAGGTTCCCCTACAAATTACATGAACTTTAGCCTTGAAGCGGCTACTCGGCTTCGGGACAATCTTAACGAGTGTATTGCTGTCGCTCGGCATCAAATGGATGATGATACCTCACCAGATACAAAACGAATGGCGTAAGTGTATGAACGACCTTGGGCACCTTCCTTCGGTAGACCTTCCGATTGCCGCGCGGTTGGACATGCTCCAGTGTCATTTTCATCCTTGGTGGACCCTCGGTGTACCTTTTGGTGTACCTCGGGGGACGTTGAAACCCTTGAGTTCCTTGATTTCTGGGGTTTGTCGGGTGGAAACTGGTGCCCCCGGACGGGATCGAACCGCCGACCTTCGGTTTACAAAACCGCTGCTCTACCAGCTGAGCTACAAGGGCACGGCGCTCCGGTTAGCATATTTGCTGCGCCAGTAAAGACAAAACTCCGTTTTTCGGTTCCCGGCGGACGCGCCGGTTCTGCCGCCAGGGCGTCCTGAAAACGGCCAATTCGCTTCCTATATTGATCGAAGGTGCAATCGCATCAGCGAGGCAGTCGCATGATCAGGTTTGTCATCATTCTCCCGCTCGTCGTCGTGGCCTGGGTTCTCCTGGTGAAGCTCGTCAAGGATCTGAAGCGCGCCAATATCGACTGGACAGGCGTCACCACCATCATCGGCTTCATCGCGCTCGCGTTCTGGCTTCGCCACATCACCGGCATGGGCTGAGGCCTGCCGATTGTTTCGGTGGATTGTCGACCAGCGCGACCGTTCGTGGTCGCGGCTGACAGTATCAGACTGGCACCCCACTGCCCCCTTTTTCTGCGTGTCTGAGTGGCAGGGCAGAGGGGTTGTTCCTCCGACCTCTTGGGACCTGGGTTCCTCGCCCTCCGCGAAGCGGCGGAGAGGTAGCCGCGAAGCGGCCGGAGAGGGGGCCTTCGTAGGGCGCGGTCCCCTCTTCGTCGCGGCTTCGCCGCGCCACCTCTCCCCACTTCCGTGAGCGAGGAACCCAAGCTGGAATAAAGTCGCGCTCCGTCAGCCTCTCTGTCCTGTCGAACATCGCTTGAGGCGAGATCGGATGCCGCTTCAGCATTCGCCAACACTCTTGCCGATGTACAGGGATTTCCCGACAGCCTAATCTACTGCCGAGCCGAAACAGGGAGAGAGGGCGCTTGGGCGAGCACGATCCGAACGAAGAGCCGATCGAGACGGTTTTCCGCAACGGCACAATCACCACCGTCGGCATCCTGCTGGCGTTCTCGCTGGGCTTCATCACGCATTGGGCCGCCAACCCGATACTATGGGAAATCTATCACCTGGCCGCCGTCGTGCCGATTTTGATCGGCATTGCCCTGCAGATACGAGCGCTGCGGTTGCTGCTCGACATAACGTCTCTACAACGGCGCGTTTATGAACGCGCCAATCGGATCTTCATTGCCGGCCTCATCTTCACCGCCTGCGGAGTTGGGCTGGCGATGCTGCTTGATTTCTACGACCTGTCGACCAAGAGCGCTGTGCCCGGGGGCTAGCTCTGGCCATCCTGGCAGATGTCGCACCATTCGGCGCTGGTCAGCGCTGCCATGCGCTCGGTTCGCTGCCAAGGCCGGGAGGGGTCGGCAGGCCGCCGATCATCCTCGTCACCTGCGCTGCTGCATCGCGCACCAGCGGGCCGATCTCGGCCAGCCGCTCCGGTGTGACCCGTACCGTCGGCCCGGAGACCGAGACGCCGCCGATCGGTTCGCCGAATTCGTTGAAGATGGCGGCGGCGACACAGCGCATTCCTGGATGCCGCTCCTCGTCATCGACCGACCAGCCGCGCAGCTTGATCGTCACCAGATCGCGGGCGAGCGCCGAGATGTCGGACAACGTGTTTTCGGTGAAGCGCTCCAGCCCGGCCCGGCGCAGTATGGTGGCAACGCGCTCCGGCTCGAGATGCGCCAGCACCGCCTTGCCGATGCCCGAGGCATGGAAGGAACTGCGCGTGCCCGGCCGGAAGAAGGCGCGGATCGCCTGGTGCGTCTCGACCTGGCTGACGAAGACGACGCAATCGTCCTCGGCGACGCCGAGATTGGCGGTCTCGCCGGTCTTCTCCATCAATTCCTGCATGACGATACGGGCGCGGTCGACCAGCTTGCGGCGGCGCAGGAACGCTGCGCCCATGCGATAGGTCTCGACGCCGATCGACCACAGCTGGTCGGTGCCTTCGAACTCGACCATGCCATGGTTCTCCAGCGTCGTCAGCATGCGGTAGGCGGTGGATGCCGGCAGGCCGGAACTGGCGGCGATCTCGCTCAACGACAGGCCGCTGCCATCGGCGACGATTGCCAGGATGCGCAGCGCCCGGTCCAGCGACTGCACCGAGGCGGCCTCGGACGGCCCGTTGAAAGCGCGCGGCCGGCCGCGCTGGCGTTTTTCGGTGGTTTCCATCGGGCCATTCTTCGCTCTGTTCGCCCAACAAGCAATGAAAAAGTTTTTCAGGCCGGCGAAGCGAATTTATGGAAAACAGAAAGGCCAATCAATTCAAGCAGCAAGAGCCGTGCCCTGGAAATGAAAAAATATTCTGAAAAAATTGAAAAATAATCGACGCACTGGCATCATCAGCCATCAACAATTCCGTGGAGGCTGACATGGCCAAGATGCGCGCAGTCGACGCAGCGGTTCTCGTTCTCGAAAAGGAAGGCATCTCGTGTGCCTTCGGCGTGCCGGGTGCTGCGATCAACCCGCTTTATTCGGCGCTGAAGGCGAGGGGCAGCATCCGCCACATCCTTGCGCGGCACGTCGAGGCGGCCTCGCATATGGCCGAAGGGTTTACCCGCGCCAGATCGGGCAATATCGGTCTGTGCATCGGCACTTCGGGTCCGGCCGGCACCGACATGATCACCGGCCTCTATTCGGCCGCCGCCGATTCTATCCCCATCCTCTGCATCACCGGGCAGGCGCCGCGGGCGCGTCTCAACAAGGAGGATTTTCAAGCCGTCGACATCGCTGCGATCGCCGCACCCGTGGCCAAATGGGCGGTCACCGTCATGGAGCCCTATCTGGTGCCGATGGCGCTGCAGAAGGCGTTCCATCTGATGCGCTCGTCGCGGCCGGGGCCGGTGCTGGTCGACCTGCCGGTCGATGTGCAACTGGCGGAGATCGAGTTCGACATCGATGCCTACGAGCCGCTGGTGCCGTTCAAGCCGGCAATGTCGCGCGCTCAGGCGGAGAAGGCGCTGAAGATGCTCGACGCGGCGGACAAGCCTGTGATCGTCGCCGGCGGCGGCATCATCAACGCCGATGCGTCGGACCTGTTGATAGAATTCGCCGAAGTCACTGGTGTGCCTGTCATTCCGACTCTGATGGGCTGGGGCGCGATCCCCGACGACCACCGCCTGATGGCCGGCATGTGCGGACTGCAGACCTCGCATCGCTACGGCAATGCGACGATGCTCGAGGCCGATTTCGTTTTCGGCATCGGCAACCGCTGGGCCAACCGCCACACCGGTTCGGTCGACGTCTACACCAAGGGCAAGAAGTTCGTCCACGTCGATATCGAGCCGACGCAGATCGGCCGCGTCTTCGCACCGGACCTTGGCGTCGTCTCGGATGCCGGTGCGGCGCTTAAGATGCTGCTCGACGTCGCCACCGAATGGAGGACCGCCGGGAAATTGCGCGACTGGTCGGGCTGGGCCGGCGAATGCCGGCAGCGCAAGAAGACGATGAAGCGCAAGACCCATTTCGACCAGGTGCCGCTGAAGCCGCAGCGCGTCTACGAGGAGATGAACAAGGCGTTCGGCCGCGACACCACCTATGTCACCACGATCGGCCTGTCGCAGATCGCCGGGGCGCAATTCCTGCATGTCTACAAACCACGCAACTGGATCAATTGCGGCCAGGCCGGGCCGCTCGGCTGGACATTGCCGGCGGCTCTCGGCGTTCGCGCCGCCGATCCGGACCGCACCATTGTGGCATTGTCCGGCGACTATGATTTCCAGTTCATGATCGAGGAACTGGCGGCCGGCGCGCAGCACAGATTGCCCTACATCCATGTCGTGGTGAACAACGCCTATCTCGGGCTGATCCGCCAGGCGCAGCGCGGCTTTTCGATGGATTTCGAAGTCAGCCTGGCCTTCGAGAACGTTAATCGACAGGGCGATGCCGAAGCTGGCTATGGCGTCGACCACGTCGCCGTTGCCGAGGCGATGGGCTGCAAGGCAGTCCGGGTGCGCCGGCCGGAGGAATTCGCCGGTGCCTTCGAAGAGGCAAAGCGCCTGATGGACGAGCACCAGGTTCCGGTGGTGCTCGAATTCATCCTCGAGCGCGTCACCAACGTTTCGATGGGTACCGAAATCGACAAGATCACCGAATTCGAGGAGCTTGCCGAGCGCAATGAAGATGCCCCCACGGCGATCGTCATGCTCGATTAAGCCGCATATGAGGAACTACTGCCATGCCACGGTTTTCAGCCAATCTTTCGATGCTCTTTGGCGAGCATGACTTTCTCGACCGCTTCGATGCCGCTGCCCGCGCGGGCTTCAAGGGCGTCGAGTACTTCGGTCCCTATGACCATGCGCCGGATGTCGTCGCGGCCAGGTTGAAGAAGAACGGGTTGACGCAGGTCCTGTTCAACCTGCCTGCCGGCGACTGGGCCAAGGGCGAGCGCGGCATTGCGATCCTGCCGGACCGCATCCCGGAGTTCCGGCAAGGCATTGCCAAGGTCGTCACCTATGCGCACGCGCTCGGCTGCGAGCAGGTCAATTGCCTCGCCGGCATCGCGCCGCAGAGCGTCGATCGCTCCGTGCTGGAAGACGTGTTCGCCGAAAACCTGGCTTTCGCGGCGGAAAAGCTGGAGCAGGCCGGCATCAGGCTGCTGATCGAGCCGATCAACACCCGCGACATTCCGGGCTTCTTCCTGAATTACTCGGATCAGGCCCTGGCGCTGATCGACCGCGTCGGCTCGAAGAACCTGTTCCTGCAATACGACATCTATCACATGCAGATCATGGAGGGGGATCTCGCCCGCACCATCGAGGCAAACCTCGACCGCATCGCGCATATCCAGCTTGCGGATAATCCCGGCCGTCATGAGCCGGGGACGGGCGAGATCAATTTTCCCTTCCTGTACAACCACATCGACCGCATCGGCTATTCCGGCTGGGTTGGCGCGGAATACAAGCCGAAGGGTGGGACGGAAGCCGGACTCGGGTGGTTGCGGGAGTTGGCCGGGCAGGGGAGTGCGGCGGCGTAGACGCTACGCATCGCCGCCTTACAAGAAACGGAGAAAGACATGGACACCATCGGCTTTATCGGCCTCGGCATCATGGGCGCGCCGATGGCGGGGCATCTGCTTGATGCCGGCTATCAAGTCTTCGCCAGCGACCACCGCTCGAAACCGCCGGCCGATCTCGTCGACAAGGGTCTGAAGATCGTCTCCGGCCACAGCGCCGTCGCGAAAACGGCCGACATTGTCATCACCATGGTTCCCGACACGCCGCAGGTGGCCGATGTGCTGTTCGGCGAAAACGGCGTCGCGTCCGGGCTGACAAGAGGCAAGCTTGTCATCGACATGAGCTCGATCTCGCCGATCGAGACCAAGGAATTCGCAAAAAAGATCAACGATCTCGGCTGCGACTACCTCGATGCGCCGGTGTCGGGCGGCGAGGTCGGCGCCAAGGCGGCGTCGCTGACCATCATGGTCGGCGGCGAGGAAAAAGCCTTCGACCGCGCCAGGCCGGTGTTCGAAAAGATGGGCAAGAACATCACGCTGGTCGGACCGAACGGCGTCGGCCAGACAACCAAAGTCACCAATCAGATCGTCGTCGCGCTGACCATCGAGGCCGTCGCCGAAGCGCTTGTCTTTGCTTCAAAAGCCGGTGCCGATCCGGCCAAGGTGCGGCAGGCGCTGATGGGCGGATTGGCCGCCTCGCGCATCCTCGAAGTGCATGGCGAGCGCATGATCAAACGCAGCTTCGCGCCGGGCTTCCGCATCGAACTGCACCAGAAGGATCTTAATCTCGCTCTCGAAGGCGCCAAGGCGCTCGGCGTCGCGCTGCCCAACACCTCGACGACACAGCAACTGTTCAACTCCTGCGCGGCGAATGGCGGGGCCAAAGAAGATCACTCGGCGCTGGTCAGGGCGCTGGAGCGGATGGCGGGATGTGAAGTGGGTGAGTAGTGAGTAGTGAGTAGTGAGTAGGAAATAGCACTGAGTAATTGGTAATGAGTTGGTGACGACCTACGTGCAGTCTCACCATTCACTCTTTCAAAAATTTCCTTGCCGCATAAAGGCTCACCGCCGCGGCATTCGACACGTTGAGCGAGCGGATGGCGCCGGGCATGTCGAGCCGGGCGAGCATGGTCACTGTCTCGCGCGTTTTCTGGCGCAGGCCTTTGCCCTCGGCGCCAAGCACCAATGCGATCTTTTCTCCCGAAAAACTCTTTTCGAGCTCCGCCGGACCGTCCGAATCCAGCCCTATCGTCTGAAACCCGGCCTCGTGCAGTTGGCCGAGTGCGTCGGCGAGGTTCTTCACCTCGATCTGATCGATGTGCTCCAGCGCGCCGGAAGCCGACTTCGCCAGCACGCCGGATTCCTGTGGGCTGTGGCGCGCCGTGGTGATCAGCGCGCCGGCGCCGAAAGCCACCGCCGAGCGCAGGATCGCGCCGACATTGTGCGGATCGGTGATCTGATCGAGCACCAGCACCAGCCTGGCATCGCCAAGCGCATCGAGGCGCTTCGGTTTCAGCGGCTCGGCCTCGATCAGCACGCCCTGGTGCACGGCATCGGAGCCGGTGACCTTGTCGATGTCCCTGGGTTCGACCAGTTCCGCCTTGAAGGGCAAAGCGCCGAGATCGGCGATTGCCAGTCGCTCGGCAGCGTTGCGCGTCACCAGCATTTTTTTGATCTTGCGGCGCGGATTGTCGAGCGCCGCCCGCACCGTGTGCAGCCCGTAGAGCCGCACCAGCCCATCGGCGGCGGTCTCGCCGGGCGGCACCGGCTGGCGTGGCCTGAACGCCGGCGCGCCGCCGCTCTTCTCGTCGCGATGCGCACGGCGCAGCTTGGCGTAGTGGGTGTCTTGAGGGGTCTTGGGCTTGTTGTCGTTGCTCATGGCCGGTTCTATAGCCGTGTCGTCCGGTCATGGATACAGCCGCACAAGCTGCTTGTCGGGCGAGGTGTGAAATTCAGCGCTTTTTGCCGGGATGTTGCGGTTGACAGTTTTGGACGCTCCCGCCATAAGGCGCTGCGCGGAAAGGCTGCTTTGGCGGCCGCGCGCGTCGATGCCTCGTTGCATGGCTCCGGCGGCAGACTGGAGAGGTGCCCGAGTGGTTAAAGGGGACGGACTGTAAATCCGTTGGCTATGCCTACGTTGGTTCAAATCCAACCCTCTCCACCACTGCCGGCCCGGAAGCCCTGAAACGCAGCGCGAGCGTCGGAGCGGATCCGATGCTTGACTGAAAGGCGCGGGTATAGCTCAGTGGTAGAGCAGCAGCCTTCCAAGCTGAATATGCGGGTTCGATTCCCGCTACCCGCTCCAGATTTCCCCCAGGCCACGGCGCACTTCGCGCACGATCCCGAAGTAGGCAGCGCCAAGCGAAGCGCTTTGCCGATAGTTCAAAGTGTTCGATGCGCGTCCAGAAGGACGCGCATCTTAATCTGTGTTATCGTTGTCCCCAACCGCAGGCGGCGTTGGGCAGGCGTCAGCTCGCGAATTTGCTGAATATGGACGCGAGCTGGTTCTGCTGCGGCACTTGCCCGTTCGGCGTCAGCTGGTCGACAAGCCCGGGCAAGGCCGCGGACAATTGCTGGAGCAATTCCTGCTGGTTCAGGCCCGTCCTTTGCGCGATCTCCTGGATGATCTGCGGGCCGAGGGCACTGCCCAGATCGCTGGGGTTGATCGGCTGGTTCTGACCGGCGCCGACCCACGAATTGGCGACGTTGCCGTGGCCCGCATCCTTCAGTTTGTCGAGCAGGCCGCCCAGACCGCCGAGCAGTCCGCCGTCGGCGGATGCGGTTGTATCAGGCGGGACGGGGGCAGGGCTCTGCGCCGCCTCCGGCTGGGCGGAACTTCCACCGCTCAGCATTTTTCCCACCAAAAGTGCGCCGAGCGCGATCATCAGCGGCTTGGCGACGTTGCCGCCGGGAACGGCATTGTCAAACAGTCCCATTGTGGATCTCCATGTCAAAATTGCCCGTCCGTCTCCGACAATGACGCATTCATGGCGAATTTCAAGCCGGTTTGAGCTTTCCGTAATCATGATTTTCAAGTTGGCTTGAGCTTTGCGTAATAATGTGGAAGTAATCGAGCGCGGGGAACGGAGAGGAAAAATGTCAATATTAAGCTGGATTATTCTCGGCGTCATCGCCGGCTTCATAGGCAGCAAGATTGTCAATAAAAGCGGGCAGGGCCTGGTGCTCGATATCGTGCTTGGGATTGTCGGGGCTATCGTCGGCGGACTGATCTTCAGCGCCTTTGGCGCGTCGGGCGTCACCGGGCTCAACATCTATAGCCTGATCGTAGCCGTGATAGGCGCGATAGTTGTGCTGTGGGCTTATCACCAGTTTACCGGCAGGCGGGCTCTTTAGAAACGGGCAGATCGGCAGTTGCGCCGGCATTCACCCGAATGCCGAGCGCCTATCTAATCCTTTTGAGGATTTGGCGGATCAGCGTGTTGAGGCCGGCTTCCAGCCCTCTCACCATGATCGGCCATAGTTCTTCCAGCAATCGCTGCCATACGGCATCGCGCCCAATCCTCACCGGCAGATTGGGCATCTCGACCATTGCCGCCGTCACGTCGCGGCGCAGCCGCTCGCCACAGGCGCTTGCGCCGCCGATCGTCGGATCGAAGGGCAGCCGGGTGAAATCCCATTTTCCGCGCTGCTCGATGCCGAGATTGCTCTCGACTTCGGCATGCGACAGCACCGTTTTGGGCGTGACCTTGATGCGGTAATATTTGCAGAGTTCGGCGACAACCGCGGTCATCGCGTTCCACTGTGCCCTGGTCATCGGATAGCGGCCGGCATCGAACGGCCTTTCCTCCGCCCCGGCCATGCAGCAGAGCGAAACCCCGATCGGGCCGCCATTGCAGTTGAGCGTGTGCGCGGCATATCCCGGTTTTACCCGACCCGAATTGAGCGCGATCGAAGGCCGGCCCCTGACCAGACGGCCATTCCCCTCGACCAGTATGTGATACGCATCCCTATCGGTATCGCCGGCCGAATGCGAGCCTGCCGTCCAATGGCAAACGACGCGCTTCATCGCAACGTTGGGCAACCAGTCGGGCGGCAATGCCACAGAAATCTCCGCCACATAAGTTCAGTGACGGAGCACAGTATAATTTCCTTGGCGGCGGACGCGAAAACGAAACGATAGTTTGGTTGAGCGTTTCTAACGGTCAGCTATTCGCCGGCATCTTCGGCGACCGCGTGTTCTCTGTATTGCGGCAGATCGTCGGTGATCGTGAACCATTTCGCCTTGGAGCCGACGAAGATGTGCTGCGTCGGGCGGATGGTTGGCTCGTCGACGAGGCTTCCCATGGCGACATGCACGAAGGCACCGTCCCGGACCACCGAATAGAGCAACGAGCCGCAAGTCTTGCAGTGCGCGTCATGGCCGGTTTCGTCGCCGAAGATCGTGAGATTGTCCTCGCCCCTCGCCAGGCTCAGCCTGTCCCGCTCGATGCCGGCGAACGGCTTGAAGGCCGAGCCGGTGGTGCGCCGGCAGTTCGAGCAGTGGCAGTTCGCGGCATAGACGAACGCGTCCGCCACCGCATACTGAACGGCGCCGCACAGGCATTTTCCGGCGAGCATGCGGTTGCTTGCATTCTGGTTGTTTCCGTTCTCCGGGCTTGTCATACGCTTCTCCACTCAGGCGATTGTCCCTACGCCGTTTCCAGCTCTAGGCGACGACGGTTAGCCGGCGCTTGCGCTCGTCGAGCGAGACGATGGTCAACCCGCTGGCCACCACCAGCAGGATGCCGCAGATGGCCAGCGCATTCGGGAGCTGCCGGAAAACCACCAGGCCTGAAATTACCGCCCAGACGGTAAAGCAATAGTAGAACGGCGCCACCACGCTGGTCGGCCCGATACGATAGGCCATGAAAATGAAGAAGTGGCCGAAGATCAGGAACAGTCCGGCGCCGCCCATCAGCAGCAGGTGACGGGTTTCAGGCACCACCCACTGCTCGGAAACCAGATGCGCAGCGCCGGCGCCGGCGAGCACCACAATCACTGCGGAAATAGCCACGACCATTCCCGGCACGTCGGCGGCGACCTTGCGCCCGGCCAGATCGCGCGCCGCGGACAGGGCTGCATTGCCGAGCGCCAGCAGGGCGTAAACCGAAATCCCCTGCATCGTCGGTTGTGCCACCATCACCGCGCCGACAAAGCCGAGCCCGATCAGCGCCAGGCGAACCCCGCCGATCCGTTCGCCAAACAGCATCGAGGAGCCGACCAGCATCAGCAAGGGCGTGATCTGTCCGAGCGCGGTGGAATCGGCGATCTGCATGTTGGCGAGCGCCACCACGTAGCAAAGGATCGCACCCAGTTCGAGCAGGTTCCTACGCAAAACCTTGGCGTCGAGGATTAGCGGGATGTGCTTGCCATAGCCCAGCACGAACAGCAGCGGAATGCCCCACAACGTTGCCGCCGCGCCGCGCAGGAACAGCACCTCATAGGGCGGCAGTCCCGCGGTTGCGAGCTTCATCATCGTATCGTTGACGATGTAGGACCCGGTCGAAACGACCATGAACAGCGGGCCTCGTATGGCAGTCGGGATGAAATGCATCGGCCCACGAAATCAGACCGGCGCCAAAGCGGCAATGGGCCAGATCCGTCTGTAAATCCGTCAAAGCCGTGAGCCGCCGCCGTAACCATTCCATTTGCCCTTGTTCGTTCCTATATCCGCGCCACATTCTCCGAAACCGGATCACGCGTTCGGGCGGGCGAGCGCGCTCGGCGACAAGGCACTTGTGTTTTTCGGCCTTAGTCGCTAATCGCCCCGCATTCGACTGAACTGAAGGTCCAGGCCGTCCCAGGCCGTCCAAGGAAAGAGACTATGGCAAAAGGTAAATTCGAGCGCACTAAGCCTCATGTGAACATTGGCACGATTGGTCACGTCGACCATGGCAAGACGTCGCTGACGGCGGCGATCACCAAGT